>JASJPN010000047.1:30967-40288 GCA_031426635.1 Polaromonas sp. | reverse complement strand
CGGTAGCGTGCGTTTACGCTCGCTGGCAAACAAACCCTCGGCTCCTAACTTGGCTTTGAGTCGTAAAAACTGCTCAAACAGCGCACCCTGTCCGGCTTGGTTCATGCTTTCCACAATCAGCTGTAGGTCGCCGCGTGGGGTGTAGATGTCAATGCGGCCGCGCAGATCAACCAAATCGCCATCGCGCGGCAAAAAATCGACCAAACTTGCCGCGCGTTTGAACATGGCACAGCGGATTTGCCCGCTGGTATCTTTCAATGAAAAGTAGCAATGCCCACTGGAAGCACGTGAAAAGCCAGAAATCTCGCCCTGCACCGTCACCGGGTTGAAGCGTGCGTCTAGCGTATCTGCGATAGCGCGACACAGCGCACCCACCTGCCAAATGCGCGGCGTAGCTTCAAGAGGGAGGCGTTCATTCATGACGTGATGTTAGCTTGGTTTTAGCGCAAAATTTCGATAGCATCACAGCCTGACGCTGCGTTGTAAGCTATTGATTAATAAGAATATTATGCAGTTTTATCGTCAATGAACGTGTGCTTAATTTTTAATCACGCTAGTGGGGCGCAGCGTGTATGCGGCTTGGCGACGAATTGCGCCTAGTTTTCCACAACACTGTCCACAGTTTTTGTGGGATCTGTTTGCGGTGTCTGCGCGCAGGGCCACTTTGCCAGCGAAAAGCTAAGCGATAATCACCCCCAGCCCGTTTCAGACACCCACTCGGTTGAAGTCACCTTACCTCACGGAGATATTGCCCTTGCTTTCCATCATCCAAGCCGCAGGCTGGCCCATCTGGCCTTTGATCGCATGTTCCATTGTCGCCCTGGCCCTGATTTTTGAGCGATTCATCAGTCTGCAAACCAACAAGATTGCGCCGCCGCAATTGCTCGACGAAGCCCTCACCGTTGCGCGCACCTCGGTGCCCACGCCAGACGTGGTCAAGCAGTTGGAGCAAAGCTCTGAGCTTGGCGCGGTGCTGGCCAGCGGTTTGCGGGCCTTGAATATCAACCCCCGCTGTACTGAACTCGATTTGCGTGCCAGCATGGAAGAAACGGGCCGCATGGTGGCCCATCGGTTAGAAAAATACCTCACCGCCCTGGCAACCATCGCCTCGGCGGCGCCTTTGCTCGGTTTGCTGGGCACCGTCATCGGCATGATTGAGATTTTTGGCTCGCAAGGCTCCTCTTCAGGTGGCACCAACCCGGCTCAACTGGCACAAGGGATATCGATAGCGCTGTACAACACCGCGTTTGGCTTGATTGTGGCGATCCCGTCCTTGATTTTCTGGCGCTATTTCAGGGCCCGTGTCGATGCTTATTTGCTGACCTTGGAGTTGTCCTCCGAGCGCCTGGCGCGGCATTTGGTGAGCCTGAGCCAACGCTGATACCTAACTGCACGCCCTACCTGGAGTCATCCTATGGACTTTCGCAGCCGCTCCCATCGAAGTGCCAACACCGAGCCTGAAATCAACCTGATTCCGTTCATTGACGTGCTCTTGGTGGTGCTCATTTTCCTCATGCTGTCCACCACTTACAGCAAATTTACTGAGTTGCAGCTCAAACTGCCTACTGCTGACACGCAAGCGGCCAAAGATCGCCCGAATGAGGTCATCGTCAGCGTCAGCAGCAAAGGTGTTTACGCAGTGAACAAAAAAATTGTTCAGCAAGGCGGCGTGTTGGCGCTCTCCAGTGCACTAACGGAGGCGAGCCGAGCGACGGGGGCAACTGCGGGCGGGAAGGAACCCGTGGTCATCATCAGCGCAGACGCGCAAGCGACGCATCAGGCGGTCATCAGCGTGATGGAGGCGGCGCGCCAATCCGGCTTGAACCAGATCACCTTTGCCACCCAGAAATCAGCCGCAGGAGTGAACTAAGCCATGCGTCTGCGAGTCATGCAGATGCTGCGACTGTTTGCAGGGCAGCGCTTGCAACCAGCTTGGACACAGCGCGGCCTGCTGGCCTGCCTGCTGTGGCCGCTGTCCCTGGTTTACGGACTGCTGAGCTTTTGCCACCGCCAGCTGTATCAATGGCGCCTCCTGAAAACCCATCTTCTGCCCGTTCCCGTGGTCGTGGTGGGCAACGTGGTGGCTGGCGGCGGCGGCAAAACGCCCACCGTGATCGCTTTGGTGCAGCACCTGCAAGCGCGTGGACTGCATCCAGGCGTGGTGTCGCGTGGTTATGGGCGCGCTGATCGAGCGTGCCGGGAAGTCCGTCCAGACAGCCCTGTTTCCGAGGTTGGTGATGAGCCCGTCCTTATCTTGCGCTCCTGCAAGGCTCCTGTTTTTGTAGCAAGCAAGCGTTTTGAAGCGGCAACTGCCTTGCTCGCAGCTTACCCAGAAACCGATGTAATTGTCAGCGACGACGGTTTGCAGCATCACGCCTTGCACCACGATATAGCCATCACCGTGTTTGATGACCGGGGTGTGGGCAACGGCTGGCTGCTACCGGCTGGCCCACTGCGGCAACATGTACATCAAAACGGGCCCAGTCCGACCGATTTGATTTTGCATACGGGGCAGCAACCAGCTTTGTTGAACCGCCCAGACATGGGTGGGAAATTAACAGAATTCACCGCTCGCCGTGCCTTGGCAGACTACGCCGTGCGAGCCGATGGCAGCCAAGTTCGCTGGGCGGATTTGTCAGAACCCTCCGAAAAGCCGCTGCTCGCACTGGCTGGCATTGCCCAACCCGAAGCGTTTTTTAGCATGTTGCGCGACATTGGCATCGTGTTGGCTAAAACCTTGGCACTGCCAGATCACTATAATTTTGATAGCTATTCAGTCAATATTTACGCCGACTACACCCTGATTTGCACTGAAAAAGACGCCATTAAACTGTGGCCAACCCAAGCTGAGGCCCTTGCCGTGCCGTTGGTGTTTGAACCTCAAGCATCATTTTTCGCAGCGTTTGATGCCTTGCTTCACCCCCTATTGCAGCACAAAAAGCTATCATCAGCCCATGGACACCAAACTACTTGAACTGCTGGTCTGCCCAGTCACCAAAGGCCCGCTCACGTATAACCGCGAGCACCAGGAACTTGTCTCAAAAAGCGCCCGTTTGGCCTACCCGGTGCGCGACGGCATTCCCATTTTGTTAGAAAACGAAGCGCGCACACTCACTGATGAGGAACTTGGACTGTGACCCACGCCTTGAGGTTGGCATGAACCTGACCGGCCCAAAATTTATCGTCCTGATTCCTGCGCGCCTCGCCTCCACGCGCCTGCCCAACAAGCCGTTGGCGGATGTGGCGGGGTTGCCGTTGATCGTCCGGGTGGCTCAGCAAGTCCTCTCATCGCGCATCAAAAAAGGTGCTGTCCGGGCCGTCGTGGCCTGCGACAGCCTTGACATCTTGAGGGTGTGTCAAACCCACGGCGTTGAGGCCGTGCTTACCCGAGCCGACCACCCCAGCGGCAGCGACCGACTGGCCGAGGCCTGCGAACTGTTGCACCTTCAAGACGATGAAATCGTGGTCAATGTGCAAGGCGACGAGCCGCTGATTGAGCCGCAACTCATTGTTGATGTGGCGACCTTGCTGCAACAGTCGCCACACGCCAGCATGAGCACCGCTGCCCATGTGATTGCCGATGTAGACGAGTTTCGCAACCCCAACGTCGTCAAAGTCGTGCTGGACACCCACAGCATGGCGATGTATTTCAGCCGCGCACCGATTGGCTGGTGGCGTGACGGTTCTGTTGCAGGCGCGCCCGAGCTGCCGCCAACGCCTCCACCGCTGCGCCACATCGGCATTTACGCCTACCGCGTCGGCTTCTTAAAGCAATTCCCAAAGCTGGCCCAAGCGCCAATTGAAGTCTGCGAGGCGCTCGAGCAACTGCGCGCCCTGTGGCATGGCCACCGCATCGTCGTGCATGTCACTGAACACGCCCCAGGGCCGGGTGTGGACACACCTGAGGATTTAGCACGGGTGCGGGCTTTGTTGTCAGTCAAACCATAGCTTTGCCATGCTATTCTCCAGCTAAGAAAAATTCACCAAGAAAAACTCATTAAGGACAAGCATGAGACTCATTTTATTGGGCGCACCAGGCGCGGGCAAGGGCACACAGGCCACGTTTATTTGCCAAAAATACAATATCCCGCAAATCTCCACCGGCGACATGCTGCGCGCGGCGGTCAAAGCGGGCAGCCCTTTGGGTTTGGAACTCAAAAAAGTCATGGACTCAGGCGCACTGGTCAGCGACGAGCTGATCATCAATTTGGTCAAAGAACGCATCTCCCAGCCTGACTGCGCTGCTGGCTTCCTGTTTGACGGCTTTCCCCGCACCATTCCGCAAGCCGACGCCATGAAGGCCGCTGGCGTGAAGCTTGACTACGTTTTAGAGATCGACGTGCCGTTTGACGCCATCATTGAGCGGATGAGTGGCCGCCGCTCGCACCCCGCCTCGGGCCGCACCTACCATGTCAAGTTCAACCCACCTAAAGTGGCAGACGTGGACGACATCACCGGCGAGCCCTTGATTCAGCGCGATGACGACAAGGAAGATACCGTTAAAAACCGCTTGGCTGTCTACAGCGCACAAACCCGCCCGCTGGTTGATTACTACGCCAACTGGGCCAAAGCCGAACCCGATTCTGCGCCTAAATACCGTGCCATCAGCGGCACTGGTGCGGTTCAAGAGATCATGAACCGCGCTTTTGCGGCTCTGGCAGCCTGATCATTGAGCGACTGCATCCACGGCGTTCTGAACGACCCTAGCGCCTGGAAGTAACCGCCCACACAACCTGGCCGAGACAGTCATTGAGCCATGGTCGGCAGGATGGTTTAATCGTGCTGATTCATGTCTAAATCGATTCATCTGCGCCGCTGCTTCCCCTTCCTCGCCTGGCCCAGGCCGACCCTGGCTTTGCTCAAAGGCGAGCTGTCTGCGGGTGTGACGGTCGGGCTGATGATGATTCCACAGTGTGTGGCCTATGCCGCGGTGGCGGGGATGCCACTGGTGACGGGTATTTACGCTGCGCTGTTGCCCGCACTGGTGGCAGCGCTGTGGAGCTCGTCGTCACGGCTGTCGGTGGGGCCGACGGCTTTGACGGCTTTGATGGTGGGGTCTGCTTTGACGGGCCTGGCACAGCCGGGCAGTGCCGAATGGGTCAATCTGGCAGTTTGGCTGGCGCTGCTGACGGGTTTGATGCAGCTGATACTGGGTTTTGTGCGCTTTGGTTGGTTGCTCAATGTCATCAGTGCACCCGTGCTGATGGGGTTCACCCAAGCGGCGGCGCTCTTGATTTTGAGTTCGCAAATTCCGGCACTACTGGGCTTTAATGGCGGATTAGGCGAATTATGGGCTGATGCATGGTCGCAACTCAGCCTTGCGGGCCCGCCGCATCTGCACGCAGGTGCGGCGCTATTTGGCCTGGGCAGTCTGGCCTTTTTGCTGCTCGCCAAACGCTGGGCGCCCCGTCTGCCTGCCGTGGTGCTGCTCATGCTGGCAACCTCTTTTGCCAGTTACGGCCTTGGATTTGAGGCCGCTGGCGGGCCGGTCGTGGGTAAGCTGCCCGCCGGTTTGCCTTCCCTGTATGTGCCAACGCTGCTCCCCATCGAATCCTTTGTCCATCTCCTGCTGCCGGTGTTGGTCATCACCCTCGTTAGTTTTATTGAAACCGCATCCAGCGCCAAGGTGGAAAGCCAGCAGGGAGGCCAGCTCTGGAATCAAAACCAGGACTTGATTGGACAGGGTTTGGCCAAAATCGCCTCCGGTCTGAGTGGTTCGTTCCCCACCAGCTCGTCGTTCTCGCGCTCTGCACTGAACCTCTACGCCGGTGCCAAAACGGGTTGGGCCAATCTGGCTGGCGTTCTGGTTGTGATGCTGGTTCTGCTGTTTTTGACACCCATGCTGCACCACGTACCGCAATCGGTTTTGGCTGCCGTTGTGGTGGCTGCAATTTACCGGTTGATTGTTCCTCTCGGTTTTGTGCGCTTGTGGCGGGTCTCGAAGATGGAAACCATCAGCTCGCTGGCCACCTTGGTCACTACCGTGCTGAGTGCGCCGCGCCTGTATTGGGGCATTATCACGGGGCTGCTGATAAGTTTGGGGCATTTTTTGTACTTGCGGTTGCACCCACGCATCATTGAGGTCGGTCTACACCCCGACGGCAGCCTGCGCGACCGCCATTTGTGGCATTTACCCCCCCTGGCGCCCCAGCTTTACGCCCTGCGCATGGATGCCGAGTTGGATTTTGCCTCAGCCAGTGATTTTGAGCGTGCCATTGTCCTGCACTTGGTTAGCCAGCCAAATATCAAGCACGTCTGGTTGTTGGCTCACCCCATCAACCGCATTGATGCTACCGGTGTGGAAATTTTTGGCCAAGTCCGTCGCATGCTGTTTGATCGCAACATCACCTTGCACATCAGCGGTATCAAGCTGCCAGTGGAGCGCATTTTGATCGGGGGACAAGAGCTACCCGCTGAGCACACGCCCTGTCCGCTGCTGCGCATGTACCGCACGGATGCGGAGGCTTTAGCGGCTTTGAAGTCACCCAGCGATATCTTGCCAGACGAAAGCGCTTACATTTAATCGACTGAGTCCCTTCAAAATAGCTGGTTAGGTGCCCTTCAAACCCTGCTTGTTTGGGAGCACCTCAGCCACATAAATCGCTGACCAGCGGCTCATTTTCCACATATTTTGGGTGCCTAGTCTGCTTGGCAGCAACAAGCATTCGGCCAAAGGGGCCAGCGGCGTGGTCGCCAAATCAACCAGCAAGACGTAGCGCGCCTCATCCTCGTCAAGACGGCCAATCCAATCCAGACTCAGCAAGGTCTGCAAGGAGTCTTCTAACTGCAAATCGTCCACCCGCAGCTCTTGCGACAACACCTCCAAACTTTTACCCGCCGTTTGCACCCCTTCCGGTGACGCTAGCGGTGGCCCGCTCAGTTGCTGTAGCAACTCCAGCGCGAGCTGAAAATTCCAACCCGGCGTGTCACCCCGCCTCGCAATGCCGCTGAGCAAACTCGGCAAATACGCCGCCACCACCGCACCCAGCAAGACAATGACCCAAGCCACATAGATCCAGATCAGCAAAATTGGCACGGTTGCAAACGCACCGTAAACGGCTGAATAGGTCGGCACCTGGCTCAAATACCACGTCAGCACCCGCTTGGCGATCTCCATGCCAGTGGCAACAAACGCCCCGCCGATCAGCGCGTGCGACCAGCGCACGGGCGTGTTGGGCACAAAGCGGTACATCGCCGCCATGCTG
Source organism: Polaromonas sp. (assembly GCA_031426635.1). Classification (GTDB taxonomy): domain Bacteria; phylum Pseudomonadota; class Gammaproteobacteria; order Burkholderiales; family Burkholderiaceae_C; genus Aalborgiella. The sequence continues at coordinate 33,083 of JASJPN010000047.1, read as the reverse complement.
GCCGACATCAAACCAAACTCCACAATGTTCAGCAGCACATTGACACTACCGGGCAAGACGGTGACCAAACCCCTGGAGCTTGAGAGCGCATAGGAACTCAGTGACAAACTCATGCCCATCAGCAGCGGCCCCAGCGTCAGCAAGCCCCAATACACCAAGATACGGCGCGTCAGGGAGCGCATTTTTCGCACGCGCCAAATGTCGTTGAGCTTGACATCAATCGTCGAAATCAACATCAGCGCCGTCACCAAAAACGCCACTGCGCCGACCCAACCCATCTTACTGGCCTTAGAAGCAAATTGCCCTAAATAACTCAGTACCTGACGCGCAATGTTGTCTGGAATCAAGCTATCCACCAGCCACAGCTGTAGCGTCATCTGCATTTTTGCAAACATCGGGAACACGCTGAACACCGCCAGCGCCACAGTGAAGAGCGGAACGATGGAGATGATGGTGGTGAAGGTCAAACTACTGGCCGTCAGACCCAGATGGTCTTCCTTGAAGCGCTCACGTAACGTCCAGGCCGTGTTTTTCCAGGGAAATGTAAGCGCTTCACGCATAAAATCCTGGATCCACGCTTGTACTTTTTCGCGAAAACCCTGTTCTACGCGCTCGTTACCCGATGGACGCGTCTCAAGCTGCCTGGCTGTGGATGTCGTTTGCTGATCGTTCATGCCGCTATCATGCCATTGTAATTTCTAAAAAACCCGCCCTGCTCCATGACCACCCTGCTCCCGCCTGTATCTGCCACCCCCCGGTATGTTCAACTCACTCGTATCCTGGCGGTGAGTAGCCTACTGGGTTTGATTGTGCTCGGCCTGGTCTGGGAGTTGTGGCTGGCACCGCTGCGTCCCGGTGGCTCCCTGCTGGCGTTGAAAGTCTTGCCACTGTGCCTGCCGCTGGCGGGTCTGCTCAAAAATCGCATGTTCACCTACCGCTGGGTCAGCCTGTTTGTGTGGCTGTACTTCATCGAAGGGGTGGTGCGCGCCTATGGGGACAAAGCGCCGAGCAACTACCTGGCCATGATCGAGGTGCTGCTGTGCATGGTGCTGTTTACCGCCTGCGCCCTGCATGTACGCCAGCGCCTGCTTGCAGCCAAAAACGCGCAGGCCATAGCGTCTGCTTTGGATGCACCCACAGATATTGACCCCACCGTTTTGTCTTAATTTTTTAACTCTTCATTTTCCGGACTCTTCTTATGGCAACTAAAAAATCAGCTCCCGCCCCTAAAGTAAAAAAAATGAACGCCTTCTACGCCCAATCGGGCGGCGTCACCTCGGTCATCAACGCCTCCGCTTGCGGCGTGATTGAGACTGCACGCTTGCACAAAGACAAAATCGGCAAGGTGTTTGCGGGACGCAACGGCATCATTGGCGCACTGACGGAGGACTTGATCGACACCAGCAAAGAATCCGCCACCGCCATTGCCGCGCTGCGCCAGACGCCATCGGGCGCGTTTGGCTCCTGCCGCTTCAAGCTCAAGTCTTTAGAGGCCAACAAGGTGGAATACGAACGCCTGATTGAAGTCTTCAAAGCGCACAACATTGGTTACTTTTTCTACAACGGCGGTGGTGATTCGGCCGACACCTGCTACAAAGTCAGCCAGTTGTCCAAAGCCATGAACTACCCGCTGCAAGCCATCCACGTGCCTAAAACCGTGGACAACGATCTGCCGATCACCGACTGCTGCCCCGGCTTTGGCTCGGTCGCCAAATACGTGGCCGTGTCTGCGCTGGAGGCTTCATTTGACGTGCGCTCCATGTGCCTCACGTCTACCAAGGTTTTTGTTTTAGAAGTCATGGGTCGCCACGCGGGCTGGATTGCCGCGGCGGGCGGTCTGATTGAAGACCACGGCATTCCGGTCGTCATCTTGTTCCCTGAAATCGTCTTTAATCAGAAGAAATTCCTGGCCAGAGTCGACAAGCTGGTCAAACAGCACGGCTACTGCACGGTCGTCGTGTCAGAAGGCTGCCACTACCCCGATGGCACTTTTTTGGCCGAGCAAGGCAGCAAAGACGCGTTTGGTCATGCCCAGCTCGGCGGCGCTGCACCGGTGGTGGCGAACATGGTCAAAGCAGCCTTTGGCTACAAATTCCACTGGGCGGTGGCGGACTAT
>JASJPN010000047.1:0-30867 GCA_031426635.1 Polaromonas sp. | reverse complement strand
GTGGTGCGCTTTGGCAACACGCGCGAGCTATGCCTGGGGCTGGAAGTAGTGACGGCGCAGGGCGAGATTTGGCAAGGCCTCTCCGGCCTGCGCAAAGACAATACCGGTTACGACCTGCGCGATTTGTTCATTGGTGCAGAAGGCACACTGGGCATCATCACCGGTGCGACCATGAAAATGTACCCCCTGCCCGCATCCAAACTCACCGCCTTTGCCGCCGTGCCGTCGATGGATGCAGCGGTGACGCTGCTCGGCTTGGCGCACAAGTACCTGAGCGCTGGTTTGACCGGTTTTGAGGTGATGGGTCAGTTTGCGCTGAGTTTGGTGGGCAAACATTACCCGCAGCAGCGGGTGCCTTTTTTGGGATTGGCTGACGCACCGTATTGCGTGGTGCTGGAAAACTCCGACCATGAGAGCGAGTCCCACGCCCGTGAGCAGTTTGAGCGATTACTAGAAGCCGCTATGGACAACGGCTGCGTTCTGGACGCCGTGGTGGCCGAAAACATCGCGCAAGCCAAGCAGCTCTGGCACGTCCGCGAGAGCATCCCACTGGCGCAGGCTGATGAAGGGCTGAACATCAAGCACGACATTTCGATACCGGTGTCCAGCATCCCCGAGTTTGTGCGGCTGACTGATGCCAAGCTGGAAATTGCCTTCCCCGGCGCACGCCTGGTCAACTACGGCCATTTGGGCGACGGCAACCTGCACTACAACGTGCAAGCCCCCCTGGGCTCAGACCAAGCCGCATTTTTGAATGACCAGGAAGAAGGCGTCAACGCCTTGGTGTTTGAAATGGTGGACCAGTTTGGCGGCTCCATCTCGGCAGAACACGGCGTGGGCAGCTTGAAAGTGGACAAACTGCCGCATCACAAATCACCCGTGGCGATAGAGCTGATGCGCACCATCAAACGCGCACTGGACCCGCAAAATATCATGAATCCAGGACGAGTGATCAGGGTTTAGTGTGGGTTTAGTACTAATTTTCTATTTATTTTAAAGCTGTTAAAGCATATGATTCACCGGCTGGCACCACTTATTGAGGTTATTTTTTAAAGGAGCGGCTGATGACTTCGGAAACGGGTTTCCCTCAGCGAGGCGGCTGCACCTGTGGTGAGATTCGCTTTGAGATCACCAGCAAACCGCTGTTTGTACACTGCTGCCACTGCCGCTGGTGCCAGCGGGAAACGGGGTCGTCGTTTGCGCTGAATGCGATGATTGAGTCGAATCGGGTGCGTTTGCTCAAAGGTGAGCTGGAAATCGTCAACACGCTATCCCATAGCGGCAGAGGTCAAAAAATCAGTCGCTGCCCCAGTTGCCACGTGGCGGTTTGGAGCAACTACGCCGGCGACGCGCTACGCTTTGTACGGGTGGGCACATTGGATATGCCAGACAGCATGCCGCCAGATATTCACATCTTCACTGCGTCCAAGCAGTCCTGGGTGCTGCTGTCGCCCGATACGCCAGTCGTAGCAGAATATTACGCAAGCAGCAAGTATTGGCCCCGAGAGAGCTTGGTGCGGCGCGACGCCATACGTTGAGGTTGCGCTGGCTGCGACAATAGCAACCTCCACTAAACTTGAACAGCATTTAACAACCTGATCCAGCATGCCAGACACTCCTGCCCCCCCCGTTCGCAGTCAATACGAAGACTTCCTGCGTCACGTCGACACCCACGGCGTTTTCAAGGCTGACCGCACCGGCACCGGCACCAAAAGCGTGTTTGGCTACCAAATGCGTTTTGACTTGAATGAAGGCTTTCCGCTGGTAACGACCAAAAAGGTGTTTGTCAAAGCCATCATTGTGGAGCTGCTGTGGTTTTTGACCGGATCAAGCAACAACCATTGGCTCAACCAACGCGGCGTGACGATTTGGGACGAATGGGCCAAGCCGGACGGCGACCTTGGCCCGGTGTACGGCGTGCAATGGCGCTCCTGGCCAACGCCTGACGGCGGCCACATCGACCAAATTGCCGAGGTCATCAAAACCCTCAAATCCAACCCCGACTCACGCCGCATCATTGTCAGCGCCTGGAATGTGGCCGATCTGAACAAAATGGCACTGATGCCCTGCCATGCGTTTTTTCAGTTTTATGTCGCCCCTAGCACCGAGCCGGGTGGCAAAGGCCGGCTCAGTTGCCAGTTGTACCAGCGCAGCGCCGATATTTTCCTGGGCGTCCCGTTCAACATCGCCAGCTACGCTTTGCTGACCCACATGGTGGCGCAGCAGTGCGACCTCGACGTGGGCGACTTTATTTGGACCGGCGGCGACTGCCACATCTACAGCAACCACTCAGAACAGGTCAAATTGCAATTGAGCCGTGCGCCGATGGTGTACCCAAAATTGGGTATCACACGCCGGCCAGATTCAATTTTTGACTATTCATATGAAGATTTTCAAATTCTGGGCTACGAAAGCCACCCAGCCATCAAAGCACCCGTGGCGGTGTGAGGGCGACGCTTGTTCTCTTTTCAACCCCTCCCATTTTTGAAGTCCAGCCCTGCCCATGTGGGCATTTTCAGGGTAGCCCGGGTAGTTGTAACAAAAAATCTAAGTTGTACCGACAGGTAAAGGTTTCCTCCATTAAGTTAAAAAATTGCAACTGAAACGTATACTTCCGCGAACTTCAGACAATCGCTAATCTAGGGAGAAAATCATGGCTGCTTTACCAATTTTGCTCATGGGCGTCTTTGCTGGCTTCTTGGCGTCACTGCTATTGGGAAACTACAGTTTAGGCTTGATCGGTAACAGTCTTGCCGGCTTAAGCGGGGCCCTATTTTTAGGTGATTCCGTCAGTCTGATGTTCGGCTTGCCCAAATACCCGGGACATTTTGTAGCGGGTGCAATAGGTGCCGTTGCTATTTTGATCATTTTCAGACTGGCCGAAGCGGTGGTTTCCAAGAAAAGCAAATTGCTTTGACTTTTAAGCTTTCCGAACTTCCTTGAAACTCAAAAACCAGGATGAAGGCGACCTAAGACACTTGCAGACGGCTTAAGTTGTTGCACAATGTCAGTTTTTGCATGCAACTTAACCTCATCTTCGCCCGCGCGGCCAACGGCGTCATCGGTGCCGACGGTGCCCTACCTTGGCATCTGCCCGAGGACATGGCGCATTTCAAACGAACCACCTTAGGCTGCCCGGTCATCATGGGGCGCAAGACGTGGGACTCGTTGCCGCCAAAATTTCGCCCCCTGCCAGGCCGCACCAATGTGGTGATTACACGCCAAACAAATTGGCATGAAAATGGCGCAAAGCCAGCGAATAATATACCTCAAGCGCTATCTATTTGTGAGCAACTTAGACCGCAACCAGAGCAGGTCTGGGTCATTGGCGGTGCACAAATCTATGCCGAGGCGCTGCCCCTGGCACGCCGTGCCGTGGTGACGGAGATTGATGCCGCTTTTGAAGGCGACGCCTATGCCCCGCCATTCGGGCCGGAATGGCTTGAGACAGAGCGCGAACGGCACACCTCCACAACGGGACTGGAATTTAGTTTTGTGACGTACATTTTTGCCCCCCATTTTGATAAAACACCCTCGTCAAACATTCCCTATTGATCATGCAACTAGCAACCTGGAACATTAACTCCCTGACCGTGCGCCTGCCGCAAGTACTCGACTGGCTGGCCGCCAACCCGGTGGATGTACTGGCACTGCAAGAAACCAAAATAACGGACGACAAGTTTCCGGCTGCCGAGTTTGCGGCGGCCGGCTACAGCGCGCAGTGCTTTGGGCAAAAGACCTACAACGGCGTCGCGCTGCTGACCAAACAGGCCCTGCCCGTCACCGATGTGGTAAAAAACATTCCCGGTTTTAGCGATGACTTGGCGCGCGTGATCACCGCCACGGTGGAGGATGAAAAACATGGCAGTGTCAGAGTCATCGGCGCCTACTTCCCGAACGGCCAGGAGCCCGGCAGCGACAAGTTTGAGTACAAAATGAGCTGGCTGCGCGGCCTGCGCGACTGGTTGAAAGCAGAGATCGCTCAGCATCCCAAGCTGGTGATCATGGGCGATTACAACATCACCTTTGATGATTTGGATGTATGGGATCCGGTCGGCCTGAAAGACCAAATCCACTGCACTGAAGAAGAGCGCTACCAGCTGCGTGCGCTGATTTCCTTGGGGCTGACGGACGCACACCGGCTATTTGAGCAGCCCGCCAAGTGCTACAGCTGGTGGGATTACCGCAATGCGGCCTTCAGACGCAACCACGGGCTGCGGATTGACCATATTTTGGTCAGCCAGGCGCTGAAACCCTTGGTGACCCGTTGCGTCATCGACAAAACACCGCGTAAAAATGAACGCCCCAGCGACCATGCGCCGGTCATGGTGACTTTTTAAGGCATGGACGCAACTTCATTCATTGTCCAGACCCAACTCTTGAATTTTGCGCGTGATGGTGTTGCGACCAATACCCAATTTGTGCGCCGCATCAATCCGCCGCCCTTTGGTATTGGCCAGCGCCGCCACAATCAAACGGGACTCGAAACGACGCGACATTTCATCCCACACATCTGGTCGGCCCGATGCCAGCATCGCCTGCACTTCCTTGTCTAAATCCAACTCCCAGCCTGCTTCAGTTTTCGGGATAGCCGCGCTGCCATCCGCATTGGACACAACCGTCGGACGACTCAATATAGCAGGAGCAGTTGGCTCAACCGTGTCAACGGTAGCCTCATGAACCTCGCCTTTGATAAGCTGCGCTTGTGCGAGAGGCACGTTGATCGCAGTCGGGGGAGCAGGAACGGCTGCCAACACTTCTGGAGGCAAATCTTTGGGCTCAATGACTTGGCTGGGAGCCATCACAGTGAGCCAGTGGCAGATGTTTTCTAATTGCCGCACATTGCCTGGAAAGGTAAAGCCAGAGAGTTGCGCCAACGCAGCATCGGTGATGCGTTTAGGGTCAACGCCGAGTTGCTTGGCGCTTTGCTGCAAAAAGTGCTTGGTGAGCATCGGGATGTCTTCACGGCGTTGGCGCAACGCAGGCAGACGCAGCCGGATGACGTTGAGTCGGTGAAACAAATCTTCCCGGAACCCCCCTTCTTTGACGCGCTGCTCCAAATCCTGATGCGTGGCTGCAATCACCCGCACATTGGTTTTGATGGCCGTGTGGCCACCCACGCGGTAAAAATGCCCGTCGCTCAGCACCCGCAACAGACGCGTTTGCAAGTCAAACGGCATGTCGCCGATTTCGTCCAGGAACAACGTGCCGCCATCGGCCTGCTCGAAGCGCCCACGGCGCATCGTTTGCGCGCCAGTGAAAGCGCCGCGTTCGTGACCAAAGAGTTCGCTCTCTAACAAGTCTTTTGGAATCGCCGCTGTATTGATGGCAACAAACGGCCCCTCACGGGTTAATGTCGCACCACCAGCCTTGGCGGCTGTAGATTTGCTCACGTCGCCACGCGGCGAGTGCTTGTGCAGCGCACGCGCAACCAGTTCTTTGCCGGTGCCACTCTCGCCGGTAATCATGACCGTCACGTTGCTTTGGCTGAGCCGCCCAATCGCCCTGAACACATCCTGCATGGCGGGCGCCTGGCCGAGCATTTCGGGTGCGACGGTCATGCGGTCCTCTGCCACCTCTTCGCGCAGGCTCTCGTCCACTGCGCGCCGAATCAACTCTACCGCCTTGGGCACATCAAAAGGTTTGGGCAAGTACTCAAACGCGCCGCCTTGAAAAGCCGACACCGCACTGTCCAGATCCGAGTAAGCCGTCATGATGATGACGGGCAAACCGGGGAATTTCTGCTTCACTTTTTCCAGCAAATCGAGCCCTGAGCCACCGGGCATGCGGATGTCGCTGACTAAAATTTGCGGTGCCTGGTCGTCATGACCGTCATCCAATACAGTCAAGGCCGCCAGCACGTCACGTGGGTTGGTGAAGCTGCGGGTGGGCAAGTTTTCACGCAGCAGCGCCTTCTCCAGCACGAAGCGGATGGACTGGTCATCGTCTACTATCCAAATCGGCTTCATGTGTTTTTGTTACCTTCTAGTTGCTGCACGGTAAAAATCAGGGCAGCGGTATTAATATTTTGAAATCAGTCCGGCCTGGCACGCTGTCACATTCAATCAAACCGTTGTGTTGGCTGACAAAGGTTTGCGCCAATGTCAGCCCCAAGCCAGAACCGCCTTCTCTGCCCGACACTAACGGGTAAAACATGCGCTCTTTGATCTCATCGGGCACGCCAGGTCCGTTGTCTATCACATGCAATTCCAGTGCCAATTTGTAGCGCTGCTTACCAAATGTGACCTGCCTGGCAATGCGGGTACGCAAAATAATCTCGGCATCGCCGGCCGCAATGCGCTCTTCCAAGGCGTAACTGGCATTGTGAACAATATTTAACACTGCTTGAATCAACTGCTCGCGGTCGCCGCGAAACTCGGGAATGGAAATATCGTATTGCCGCACAATACGAAGCCCGTTGGGGAATTCAGCCATCACCAGGGAGCGGACCCGCTCACACACCTCGTGAATATTGACATCGCCCACCACATGCGGCTTGCGATGCGGTGCCAGTAAGCGGTCGACCAAGGTTTGCAAGCGATCGGCTTCATGGATGATGACCTGCGTGTATTCATGCAGGTCTTTGGATTCAATTTCCATTTCCAATAGCTGCGCCGCACCGCGAATGCCGCCCAGGGGATTTTTAATTTCGTGCGCCAAATTACGAATCAACTCTTTGTTGGCTTGCGCTTGCTCTAGCGAGCGTTCTTCTCGATCTTGTTTGGCTTGCTGCTCCAGGGGCAACAACTCAATGATAATTTCACCGGATACGTCGGTAGGCGTGACGATAACATGCACGGGCAGAGGCTCTTGCCCCAGCCGTTTAAGCCAGGTGTCATAGCGAAGCGCCGCAAATTCATGACCATCTGCGCCTCGGAGGGCAGTTTGCATGGCCAAGCTATCGGTGAAGCAGTGCGCAATTTGTGAGCCTTCAATCGTTCGACGCGACGTGCCCAAAGCATCTTCCAGCGCCGCATTGGCGAAAATCACCTCGCCGGTACGCTGCACCACAGCCACCAAGGTGGCTAAAAGATCAAAGGACTGGAAACGGGTTGTCAAACTCAAATTCAAATAGGATCAATTTGCTTTGGCAGACGACGCTGATGACGTATTGCGCCCCAATTCCCTTTTGATACCGGCAATGTCACTGTCATTGCGAGCAATATTGGCTTTCAGGTCAGCCACACGGTCCAGGTATTTTTGATGGTTGCGGCCTTCAATGCCTTGCTTATCGGGCTCACCGTTGTTGTATTCTTTGAGCAACTCAGCTTGTTTGGCCTCGGCCTTTTTCAGCTCAGCTTCCAAAATCGCACGCGCATCGGAGTCGCGCGCGCGCTGCTCCGAGTTATCCACGCGCTGCCCGCTGTTGGGTGATGCCTGCGATGTCGATGCCGCGCGCGCGCCAGACGATGTGGTATTGGGCGCACGATTGCCTTGAACCACGGACACATTACCGCCTTCAACCAGCTTGCAACCACTGCTCTTTGCGTCTTTGACGTTGTTGGTGTATTCATTACCGCAACGGTAAATACGCTCCTGGGCAAAGCTGCCAGATGCGCCACTAGCGAACAAGCCAAAAACCAAACATGCAGGTAAGTTGGCAAACAAGCGAGCTAAGGTACGGACACCAATGGTATTTTTCATAGGTCTCATTATCCTGTAAACCACAAAAATAGGCAAAGCAAGCCCTTTCATGAAAAAAAGGACGGGGGTGGCCGTCCTTTTTTTCTGACTGATTAAGTCCAGAGAAGCTTGTGTAGCTTACAGAGAATAGTACATGTCAAACTCGACTGGGTGGGTTGCCATGCGCATGCGCGTGACTTCGCCCATTTTGAGTTCAATGTAAGCATCCAACATGCTATCGGTGAACACGCCCCCCTTGGTCAAGAAGGCACGATCTGCATCGAGGCAGTCCAAGGCTTGGTCCAGGCTGTGGCACACAGTCGGGACCAATTTGTCCTCTTCGGGTGGCAAATGGTACAAGTCTTTGGTAGCCGCTTCGCCTGGATGGATTTTGTTTTCTACGCCATCCAAACCAGCCATCATCAACGCCGCGAAACCGAGGTACGGGTTCATCAATGGGTCGGGGAAACGCGCTTCAACACGGCGACCCTTCGGGTTAGCCACGTGTGGGATACGAATCGACGCGGAGCGGTTTTTAGCCGAGTAAGCCAATTTCACAGGAGCCTCATAGCCTGGAACCAGGCGCTTGTAGCTGTTGGTGCCCGGGTTGGTGATGGCGTTCAGTGCGCGGGCGTGCTTGATGATGCCGCCGATGTAGAACAAGGCGTACTCGGACAAACCTGCATAGCCGTCGCCAGCAAACAAGTTTTTGCCGTCTTTCCAGATCGACTGATGCACGTGCATGCCTGAGCCGTTGTCGCCAACGATGGGTTTTGGCATGAAGGTGGCGGTTTTGCCGTAAGCGTTAGCCACGTTTTGGATCACGTATTTCATAACTTGAGTCCAGTCAGCGCGCTGAGTCAAGGTGCTGAATTTGGTGCCCAATTCGTTTTGACCAGGACCAGCCACTTCGTGGTGGTGCACTTCAACCGGGATGCCCAATGACTCGAGGATCAAGGACATCTCAGAGCGCATGTCGTGCATGCTGTCAACCGGCGGCACAGGGAAGTAGCCGCCTTTGACGGTTGGACGGTGGCCACGGTTGCCGCCTTCCAGCTTGCTACCGGAATTCCAAGGTGCTTCGTACTCGTCGATCTTGAAGAACGAACCGGACATGTCGGTGTTCCAACGCACACTGTCAAACACAAAAAACTCGGGTTCCGGGCCGAAATAAGCGGTGTCGCCCAAGCCGGACGCCTTCAAGTACGCTTCAGCGCGCTTGCCGACTGAGCGCGGGTCGCGGTCGTAGGCTTTACCGTCTGCAGGCTCAACGACATCACAGCTCATGAAGAGCGTGGTTTCTTCAAAGAAAGGGTCAATATTGGCGGTATTGGCATCTGGCATCAACTGCATGTCAGAGGCTTCAATGCCTTTCCAGCCAGCGATGGAAGAACCGTCAAACGCGTGGCCTGAAGTAAATTTATCTTCGTCAAAATGAGACACAGGCACGGTGACATGCTGCTCCTTGCCACGGGTATCGGTAAAGCGGAAGTCAACAAACTTGACTTCGTTATCTTTGACCATTTTCATCACGTCTGCGACGGTCTTTACCATCAAAATCTCCTAAGGGCGGGTTGTTAAAAACTGTTTACCGAGAAAGTACCGATAACGAGGATGCATTTTTTATGCCAACAGCCAAAAATCTATTTGCCAACGCAATCATGCTGATCCTGCATCATTTGATAATTTTGCTAAATCTGGTGGATTTTACAAGTTTCCCCGCTCAAATACACGAGCTACTGCACCAGAATTTCAAATAACTACGCGAATGAGGCATGTGTTGGATGCACTTATTTGGTGCAATCGAACCAATGCACTCATTAACGCACCAATTCGGGGCCTAATTTGACATCGTACTGCTGCAAACCGGTCAGCATCTGCGCGTAGGCGTGGCACACCGCATCTGGCTTACCTTTAACACCTAACTCGATATGCCGGCCATAGGTGGGGTGATCGACACTGGGCAGACTGAATACCTTGACACCTGCGTGCGCGCGCTCAATCTCAATCATCAAGGGTGTCAGCATGGCTTCCATCGAGCCAAACACGATCACGGATCTTTCAACATAGGCTGATTGCCTGAAAAGATGTGCGTAATGCGTATCGAGCACCCACGCCACCATGGGCCAAGCCATGACCGGAAAACCGGGCACAAAATACACGGCACCTTGCTTGGGCGAGCCCGAGGTGGATGATGCCATGCCGTGACAGCTAAAGCCCGGAATTTTGTTGTAGGGGTTGGGAATAATCTGCGCACCAAGCGGGAACATGCCCATATTGAGACGATGCATATTATCAACCTGCATGGGATCGTATGGACTCCCCTGCTCGCGCGCCATGTCTTGCATCCGTTCAACGATCTTGGCCTGCGCTGCGGGGTGCAAAACAAGCCGGGTGCCCAAGGCCTGAGCCGCACACTGGCGGGTATGGTCGTCGGGTGTCGCACCAATGCCGCCGCACGAAAACACCACATCGCCAGACTCAAAAGCCCGCTTCAAGGTCGCCGTGATGCGTTCGGGCGAGTCACCAATATAGTCGGCATAGGCTAACTGCAAACCCCGTGCGGCCAGTAATTCAATGACTTTGGGCAAATGCTTGTCGACACGTTTGCCCGACATGATTTCATCGCCGATGATGATCAGGCCAAAGTTGGGCAGGTCGTTTGGTTCGTCGGAACTCATTCAGTTGAGTCGCTCTACAACGGGTAAAGAGGGTGCATCAGCGGTAGCCGCGCTCGTCCCAACGGACAAATCGACAGGCTCGGGCATGTGGGGTGCTGAGGCTTGGGCGCCACTTGCCACTACTTGCTGCGCTCTGAGCTGTGCCAGGGCCGCCAGACAATAGTGGCTGAACCACAGCGATGAAAAGCCAAAGACCAAGGTGTAAATCCAAATCGCCACCGGCACCAAAATCACGAAAGCAGCGGCGAACAGCGCACCCGAGGCCCATAACAAAGTCGGCGCGGCACCCAAATAGCCGGTGATCACGCCAATCACCAGTAAACGGCTGCGGTGCTGGCGCATGATCTCGCGCCGCTCCTCTTTGCTGGCGTGGTCGGCCAGCGCATCAAAACTCATGACGCGGTAGGTCAGCCACCCCCAAATCAAGGGCGGCACGATCAATATCAAAGGTGGCACCAACCACAAGGGGATGGTCAAAATCAATAGCACCACCGCCAGCAGGGTCGAGCCCAGCGACCACATCACGCTGCCCCACAGTGTGCCGCCTTGTTTACACTCCAGCTTGGGAAAACGCCGCCCGGCGACCAAGGACACCACGGCCGGCGTCATCAGCAACGCGACCAACACCAATGACAAGATGACGACGAGGGGCGTGACGGCAAAAATCACGATCAAAGGTACCAATACGATTTTCAGGTTGCCCATGCCCATGCCTTGTAGCCACGCCCAGAAGGTGCTCACCAGACTGCTTGCATCGAGCGACACGCGCACCCACTCCAAGGCGGGCTCCCAGAAAAAATAGCCCAAGCCCAGCGCCAAACCGACCATGATAACCAGCGGCAAAAACGACAAAGCGATCACGCGCGGGTGCAAACAATACGCCGCAGCGCGCCAAAAAGAGTCAAGTATGAGATTCATAGCCCCTCCAGCATAGCGCTAATTTAGCGAATCAAGTCAATGAGTTTCAAGCACGCCCAGCCAAGCGTTTGATGCCCTGCCACTGCTGCGCCCAAAACCCAGCACCGTAGTCGCGGCCCTGCTCCACTTGATCACACACACCTGTCGCGTCATAGCGCAAGTCAAAATTGGCGGTGCCAAACAGCGTGTCCCACCACGGCAATAATACGCCGAAGTTATGTCCCACTGATGTTTTAGCGCCTTGGCTTTCATGCCTTGGCGCTCAGCGGCACGGCAATGACAACCGCAAAAAAAACCAACATAGCGAGCGAAAAAGTTCACATCAAACCAATCTAAAGGGTGACGCCCTGAACCACATCCGAAGGTCAGTCCTTGATTGTAATCGCCGCTGCGCTGTAATCGCCGCCTGGTTGGATTTGCGCCAAATCGCGCTCACTCAGCCAGCGCCATTGACCGGGCAATAAATCATCAGGCAGCTTCAAACCGCCAATTTGCGAGCGATGCAGCCCCTCAACCCGGTTACTCACCGCTGCCAGCATACGCTTGACTTGGTGGTATTTTCCCTCTGTCAGGGTCAGACGCAGGTGATACTCAGACACCGCCAGCGCCGCCGCCGCTTTAACCGGCCTGGGGTCATCATCGAGCACCACACCAGACAGCAGCTTTTGCACCTGCTTCTCGTCCAACGGGTGTTTGGTGGTCACTTCATAAACCTTGGCGACATGCTTTTTGGGTGAACTCATGCGGTGGATGAACTGACCGTCGTCGCTTAGCAGCAACATTCCGGTGGTGTCCTGGTCCAAGCGGCCGACAGCTTGCACACCCTGAATCGCGCTTTTTTGCGGTCGCAGCCGCAGCGGCGACGGCAAGAGCGTGTAAATACTGGGATGCATTGATGGCTTTTGTGAGCACTCGGTGCCAGCGGGTTTGTTAAACAGAACGTAGGCCTTTTCATGGTAAGCCCAATCAACCCCTTGGACCCGAAAGCGCAAAGCTTCCGCTATATATTCAGTAGCAGATGAGGCAACAAATATACTGGATGATGTCGTATTTTCACCATCTTTTGGATCATAAACCTGTACCAGGCCTTGCTGAATCAACCCAGCGCAAACGCGCCGCGTACCAAAGCCCTGGGAGTAGAGAATATCTTGCAGTTGCATCTTTTTTGGCATACCCCAATCATAATTGGTCCATGCGCTCCCGCAGCCAGGTCACCTGCGTTTGCAGGGCAACCATTTTCCAGGCGCCACAACGCAGACAGGCCTCTCCCTGCTACAGTGCTTGATGGGCACTTCACCTGGTGAGCTCAACCTTGCGCTTCAGGGCGGTGGCACGCACGACGATCAACGGTCGATGTGAAAAAGTGGTTCGGGTTGGTGTGACGTATTGAAAATTTGTATAAAAGGGTGAGACCCATGAAGTCAGATGCAAATATTCGCCCTTTGGAAGAAATTGAACTCAAGCTGGCGCTGCCAACACCCGATCCGTCGAGCTTGGCGAAGCGACTGGCCCAAACGCCTGCTTTGGCGCGCCGCAAGGCGACGCACCAGCATTTGCACAACACCTACTACGACACACCCGCGCACCTCTTGCGCCAGGAGCGTGCTGCCTTGCGCGTCCGGCGCATGGGTCGTGCGGCGAAGCCACAGCGGCCGCAGACCATCCAAACCACACCGTGGTCAGGTATCGATCCACACGGCACCATGCTTCAGACGTTGGCACCGTGCTTTGTGACGATCTTTGACCGCACAAGCTGGCTGGTGCACAGGCGTGATGGCAGCGTGGTCGAAGTGGCGCTGGATATTGGACAGATTGTGGCTGGCGACAAGCACGCCCCTATTTGCGAACTGGCGTTGGCGCTTAAAGCGGGCCAGCCGGCAGCGTTGTTCAACGTCGCGCAGCAGATTGCCCGCACCATCGCCGTACTACCCATGACCATCAGCAAGGCGGAGCGAGGCTACGCCTTGGCGCAGGATGGCCTGGACATGCCACTGCGCGCCCAGCCCCCAAAGTTGGCAACCAAACTGCCATTGCCCGAGGCTGCAGGGCGCGTGCTCCGCGAAATGTTCTGCCAATTCACCACCAACCTGAACACGCTACGAACCTCGGATGACCCAGAGGTGGTGCACCAGGCCCGGGTCGGGTGGCGCCGCTTCAGAAGTGCCATGCGACTTTTCAAGCCAGCCCTGGCGATCGACGCGGTGCCGTCCTGGCAGACACTGCAACCACTGCTGACTTGTCTGAGCGAACTGCGGGACTTCGATGTGGCCCGGACCGAGACGCTGCCGCCGTTCGCTGACGCCTATACGGCAGGGAGCGACCGGCGCGCACAGGCGTGGCAGGCGATGACACAGGCCCTGATGCACGCCGCCAGGCTCCAGCGCAAAGCCGCGCGATACGCGCTCCAGGAGCCAGCGGTCGGTGCGAGCCTGCTGGCGACCGCCCAATGGCTGGAAAGGTTGTCTTCGCTGAAAGGGCGGGACGCTGCGGTGGCCGAACCGGAAGAGTCCCTGCGCCGCTGGGCCAAGCGCAGAATCTTGCGTCTGCATAACCAGTTGCAGCTCGCGTGCAAGGAAACCGACAGCCCCGACCATCTGCACCGTGTTCGCATCCTCGCCAAGCGCATGCGCTACGGCATTGAAGCCCTGCACGCCCTGTTACCCAAGCACCATGCGCAACACTGGTACCAGCAGGCAACGGGCCTGCAGATAAGCATCGGGAGCACGCGTGACGTCGTGCAAGCGGGTGCGCTTGTGGTCAGGCTAAAAGGAGACCGTGGGCTTGTGGAATTTTTGCGCGGCATCGTAGCTGGGCAAGAAAGTCGACCTTTCATCCATGCGGATCTATCTGCATCCATGCGTCCCAGGCCGCTGTGACGCCCACCAAAACGACCCTTGGCGAAACAGTCGCGCAGGAGCGGCTCGGCGCAGGTGTCGTGACTGCCTGTCTGCAAAGTCTGGTTACAACAGTTCACACAACTGCGCCAGACTGGTCACCGTCAACATCGGCAGGTGATGCGGCTGCGGCTCGCCGTGCGGCCAGGCCAGGCCCTCGCGGTTCAACCACGCCGTGTGCATACCCGCTAGCTGCGCGCCCTGTGCATCCAGCGTGGCATCGTCGCCTACGTGCAGCATCTGCGCTGCCAGCACACCTGCCGCGCTAGCTGCGGCGTTGAAAATGCGTGGGTCGGGCTTGGCGATACCAAAGTCACAAGCGCTGATGGCTCCTTTGAAATAGCGCGACAGACCGATGCGCACAAGGTCGGCATTGCCGTTGGAAATGGCGATCAGCGGGTAACGTGCTGCCAGATACTCCAAAGCGGGCAAGGCGTCGTCATACAGCTCAACCTGGTGGCGCGCTTCAAAAAAAACCTCATACGCTGTGTTCATCAGCGCAGGATCGTCGCCACCACATACCAAGGCCCGACGAATTGCCTCGCGGCGCAAAAAGCCCAAATCATGCGCTAAATGAGGAAAGTCGGCCAGCACATGGTCGCGACGCTCGCGCATGGCCTCTGGATGACCAAGGAGTGCGGCCGTGTTGGGTGTGTTGTCAATCAACCACTGGTGCAAAGCGACCTCGGCGCGGCGGATGGTGGGCCAGACCGGCCAGAGCGTGTCGTCAAGGTCGAGCGTGACGGCTTGGATGGTAGATAGGGTGGCGGGGTAGGGCATGAAGATGAGTGCATTCAGGGAAATAGCATCCGATAATAGAGCAAACATGGATTCCAAACAGCGTCGCACTGAACACCCCCTGCCCTGGCTGCAAGCTGGCGATGCCTTTCCGCCGGTGACGCAGGCCGGCGGCGCGGACAGCACCATCCCTGGCCTGTTAGCTGCGGGCGGTGCGCTGGACGTGGCGACACTGCTTAGCGCCTATTCGCAAGGCATTTTTCCGTGGTTTAGCGAGGGGCAGCCGATTTTATGGTGGAGCACCGACCCACGCATGGTGCTCAAGGTGGCGGACTTTAGGCTGCAGCCCTCGTTTCGCAAGACGCTGCAGAAGTTCCGCTCCGGCTTCAACGGTAAATTGAACTGCGAAGTGCGTTTTGACACCGCTTTTGACCAGGTGATTGCCGCCTGCGCGCACAGCCTGCGACCTGGACAAAGTGGTACATGGATCGTGCCGCAAATGGTGGATGCCTATATTGCATTGCATCAAGCGGGCTTTGCCCACAGTGTTGAGACGTGGGTCAACGGCAAGCTGGTGGGTGGTTTGTATTGCGTGAATATAGGTGGCTCGGTATTTGGCGAGTCGATGTTCTCATCAGCTACTGACGCATCGAAAATTGCCATGGCCGCACTGGTCTGCTTTTGCCGTGCCAAAGATATGGAGATGATTGACTGCCAGCAAAACACGCCGCATTTGGCATCATTGGGTGCGCGAGAGATGCCGAGGCGTGATTTTGTGGCGCATGTTAGGCACCAAGCCTGCAAGCCTGCGCCAGGATGGCAGTTCGAACCGCAACTCTGGAATCAACTGTTGCCCATCCAAGGGTAACTCAGACAAAACAAACCTCCATGTCGCAACTCAAAGACCTGCCGCCACAGACCTTGCAATTTTATGCCACCGCACCGTACCCCTGCAGTTATTTAGCGGGCAAGCAAGCGCGCTCGCAGGTGGCAACGCCCAGCTATTTGATCCGCAGTGACACGTATTCCGAGTTGGTGACGCAGGGCTTCAGGCGCAGCGGCATGTTCACCTACCGGCCCCAATGCGATGACTGCCAGGCCTGTGTGCCACTGCGGGTGCTGGTGGACCGTTTTGCACCCACGCGCAGCCAGCGCCGCTCGGGCACGCGGCACGGCCAGTTGCAAGCGCGTGTACTGGAGTTGGGTTTTGACGCAGCGCACTACCAACTGTATTTGCGCTACCAGGCCAGCCGGCACTCGGGTGGCGGCATGGACCACGACAGCATTGACCAGTACAGCCAGTTTTTGCTGCAAAGCCGCGTCAATACACGCTTGGTGGAATTTCACGACACCTTGCCCGATGGTTCGGCGGGTGATTTGAAAATGGTGAGTATTTTGGATGTGTTGAACGACGGTATTTCTGCGGTTTATACGTTTTATGCACCGGAGATGGTGGCGAGCTACGGCACATTTTGTGTGCTGTGGCAAATTGAACAGGCCAAAAAGCTGAATTTGCCATATGTTTACTTGGGTTACTGGATCAAACAAAGCGCCAAGATGCGCTACAAAACGCGCTTTGAGCCGCATCAGGTGCTGATCGACGGGCACTGGATGGACAACAACCCTTCGGATGCCGTCAAGGTTGACACAAAGACTGACGTTTGAGGTGACATGGCGCCGACTTATTTCACATGGTAAAATTGGGTTTCATTTTGGAGAAAATCAGATGCCAAAACCAGATGCCACACCAGCCGACAAGCGCGACGCCACGCCCACCATTCAGGTGCTGGAGCGCATGTTCACCCTGATAGATGTGCTGGCCAGCCGCGATGAGGTGATGTCCCTCAAAGAAATCAGCCAAAAAACGGGGTTGCACCCTTCTACCACGCACCGGATTTTGAATGACTTGACGCTGGGCCGTTATGTGGACCGTCCCGAAGCGGGTAGCTACCGGCTGGGTATGCGGTTCCTGGAGTTGGGTAACGCCGTGAAAAGCCGCCTGGACGTGCGCGAGGTCGCGTTGGCACCCATGCGTGAACTACACAAGTTGATTCAACAGCCGGTGAATTTATCGATGCGCCAAGGCGATGAGATTATCTACATTGAGCGCGCCTACAGTGAACGCTCGGGCATGCAGGTGGTGCGCGCCATTGGTGGTCGTGCGCCGCTGCATTTAACCTCCGTGGGCAAGCTGTTTTTAGCGGTGGACGATGCCGCGAAGGTGCGTGCCTACGTCAGCCGCACGGGTTTGATGGCGCATACCAAAAACAGTTTGCTGGAGTTGGCGACCTTGGAGCGTGAGCTCTCGCGAGTCCGACAATACGGCACAGCCCGCGACAACGAAGAACTGGAGTTAGGGGTACGCTGCATGGCTGCAGGCATTTACGACGACCAAGACAAACTGGTGGCGGGCTTGTCTATCTCTGCCCCTGCGGACAGACTGGACGAGGCTTGGCTGCCAAAGCTGCAAGTCACTGCGGCTGAGATTTCAACCGCGCTGGGCTGCACACAGGCCCCGCTTAATTAGCCCTGCTTAGCTATCGATAGAGCACCACCCACAGGGTTGGACTCGACCCAACGGCGTACCCGTTCGGCATCGCCCAAACGACTGAATTTGCCTGCAGAGTCTAAAAACACCATGATGATCTTGCGCCCGGCAATTTTGGTTTGCATGACCAGGCAACGACCGGCTTCCGAGATGTAGCCGGTTTTTTGCAGACCAATATCCCAGCCTGGGGTTTTAACGAGTTGGTTGGTGGTGTTGTATTGCAGGGTTTTGGATCCCACAGCCACCTCGTAACCGTGCGAGGTGGAATACTCACGCAAGGTAGCGTCTTTGTAAGCGGCATTGACCAGCATGGCCAAGTCTTGCGCGCTGGATTGGTTTTGGCTCGACAAACCAGTGGGTTCCACATAGCGTGTGCCATTCATGCCCAGCAGCTTGGCTTTGGCATTCATCAAACGCACAAACTCGGGCATGCCACCCGGATAGGTACGGCCCAGAGCATGGGCAGCGCGGTTTTCACTGGACATCAGCGCCAAATGCAGCATTTCGCTGCGTGTCAAGGTGGTGCCGACCGTCAGGCGTGATCGGCTGCCTTTTTCGGTATCCACATCGTCTTGCGAAATGGTGATTTTTTCGTCCATGGGCAGCTTTGCTTCGCTGATGATGACGCCGGTCATCAGCTTGGTCAAAGACGCAATCGGCAGCACAGCCGAATCGTTTTTGCTGAACAAAACTTCATGGGTGTCTTGATCGACCACCAGAGCCACACTGGATTTGAGGTCAAGTGCGTCCTGCGTGCCGTGTAAGCCGGCCATTTCACCGTAAGACTGCTTGGCTGGGACAATGGGCATCGAGGCCAGCATGATGCCTCTGCGGCGGGCTGCCGCCAGTGCTTTGCCTTTGAGCGAACGACCCCGCGCGTCTTTCAACGTACCGGCCAACATGACGCTGGATTTACCCTTGTGACGCACGCTGGATGCAACCAAACGCTGTGTCGCTTTGTTCTTGGCGGTCATCTGCACCTTGACTCGGCCAACCCGGTGTTTGGCAGAGGCGGTCACGATGGCCTTCTTGGCATGCGGCTTGCTGGCGGTGGCCGCCTGTGCAACTGGGGCACCAAAAGCGAGCAGCAACGTGCTAACACAGAGAACTTTACCTACGATTTGAAAGATTTGTTTCAATTTATTTCCAGATACACGCGGCAGAGCAGTAGTCATTCGTTACACCTCCATGCATTTTTATGCATGCATGGAGTGTACACAGTTAAAAATACGACGCAAGATCAAAGACTTGCAGTATTTAGTTAAGTTACAACATAAATACCAAATATTTACCCTAGCCCTGTGCCGCTACGCGATCAGCTTTGCTCTGCAACTTGTTGAGGGCGCTCAAATAGGCTTTGGCCGAGGCCACCACAATATCGGGGTCGGAGCCCACACCGTTGACGACGCGTCCACTGTTTTGCAGGCGCACCGTGACTTCCCCCTGGCTCTCGGTCGAACCGCTGATGGCGTTGACCGAATAGAGCACCATCTCTGCACCGCTTTTGACGTGTGTTTCGATGGCCTTGAGGGAGGCGTCCACGGGGCCGTTGCCGTCCGATGTGCCCTTAACTTCTTTGCCGTCTACCGTGAAAACAATGCTGGCTTGAGGACGTTCGCCGGTTTCAGAGTGCTGGGACAGCGAGACAAAGCCGTATTGCTCTTTCTCATGGGTGACGCTTTCGTCACTGACCAAGGCCAAAATGTCTTCGTCAAAAATATCGCTTTTGCGGTCGGCGAGTTCTTTGAATTTGGCAAACACGGTGTTGATGTCGGCCTCGCTCTCAAGCTGCACGCCCAAGTCTTGCAGGCGCTGCTTGAAGGCGTTGCGGCCGCTGAGTTTGCCGAGCACGATTTTATTGGCAGTCCAGCCCACGTCTTCAGCCCGCATGATCTCGTAAGTGTCGCGCGCTTTGAGCACGCCGTCCTGGTGAATGCCGCTGGCGTGGGCAAAGGCGTTGGCCCCCACCACGGCTTTGTTGGGCTGCACCACAAAGCCCGTGATTTGGCTAACCATGCGGCTGGCGGCAAGGATGTGAATCGGATCGATATTCATGGTCAGGCCAAAATAGTCTTTGCGCGTTCTCACGGCCATGACGATTTCTTCCAGCGCGCAGTTACCGGCCCGCTCACCCAGGCCATTGATGGTGCACTCCACCTGGCGCGCGCCGCCGATTTTCACACCCGCCAAAGAATTGGCCACCGCCATGCCAAGGTCGTTGTGGCAATGCACGGACCAAATGGCTTTGTCGCTGTTGGGAATGCGCTCGCGCAAAGTTTTGATGAAGTTGCCATAAAGCTCTGGTACGGCGTAACCCACGGTGTCGGGCACGTTGATGGTGGTGGCACCTTCGTGAATCACGGCCTCTAAGACGCGGCACAAAAAGTCCATGTCACTGCGGTAGCCGTCTTCGGGGCTGAACTCAACATCCCCCACCAGGTTACGGGCAAAACGCACCGACTGCCTGGCTTGCTCAAACACCTCGTCAGGCGTCATGCGCAATTTCTTCTCCATGTGCAAAGGCGAGGTGGCAATGAAGGTGTGAATCCGTGCGCTGTTGGCACCTTTCAATGCCTCTGCAGCGCGTGAAATATCGCGGTCATTGGCGCGCGAGAGTGAACAAATGGTCGAGTCTTTGATCTGGTTGGCAATCAACTCGATAGCATCAAAATCGCCGTTAGAACTGGCGGCAAAACCAGCTTCAATCACATCCACCTTCAAACGCTCCAACTGGCGTGCAATACGCAGTTTTTCGTCTTTATTCATGGACGCACCGGGCGACTGCTCGCCGTCACGCAAGGTGGTGTCAAAAATAATGAGTTTGTCAGTCGCCATAATTATTCTCCGATGAAGTATTTGAAAAATGGTTGTGCGTTGAGGTCACAGAAATCCATCCGCAGTTTGTAAATTCGCAAATTCGCTTCTACAAATAAAAAAGCCCGCTGCGGATGCATGCGGGCTTGTCAGGAAAAAATGGCGCGTGCGCTACTGATCCAGCCCGTGACAGGTTAGAAGCAGTAGGGCCAGAAACATTTTTTGCATGGCTTTAATATAACACGAATTTTCAAATGCCGCCCGGTTCAATGCAACCCACGCTCTTCAGGCTCATCGGTAGAGGTGCTGATCATGCTGGTTTGTAGCCCTTTGGCTTTTCGCCAAGCGTAAATCACGTAGCCACTGAGTCCGTAAATCACAAACAAGCCAAACAGCACGATTGGCGGATGAATATTGATCACCGCGATACCCAATGCAATCGCGACGATCACCACAAAAGGCACACTTTTTTTCATTTGTACGTCTTTGAAGCTGTAAAACGGCACGTTGGTAACCATGGTCAACCCTGCATACAAAACCAGTGCAAACATGGGCCAGGCGACATCTAAACCTTTGATGTCAAGCTCCGTGGCTATCCAAATAAACCCGGCGACCAGTGCGGCTGCGGCCGGGGATGGCAAGCCTTGAAAGTAGCGTTTATCCACCACAGCAGTGTTCACATTAAACCGGGCCAGGCGCAAGGCCGCACAAGCGCAGTAGACAAACGCGGCAAACCAGCCCCAGCGCCCCAGGCTGTTGAGCGCCCAGACGTAGGAAATCAAGGCTGGCGCAGCACCAAATGAGACCATGTCGGACAGCGAGTCCATTTGCTCACCAAACGCACTTTGCGTGTTGGTCATGCGAGCGACTCGCCCGTCCAGGCTGTCGAGCACCATGGCGAAAAAGACACCGATAGCTGCCATTTCAAAGCGGCCATTGATGGCCATGACGACCGCATAAAACCCACCAAACAACGCAGCCAGTGTGAACAAATTGGGCAAAATATAAATGCCTTTGCGCCGCCTGGGGGTCAGCTTCCCACCATCGTCATCGTGGCCTAGATTCGTTCCATCATGCATAAATATACCTATAAAACACGTATAGCCAGCGTATTTATTGCCTTTGTAGCTATAATATTAATAGCAAGTGACAGCTAAAGCCAGCCGGTACCAGCCAAGTGTACGCTGCCTGCCAGTCCACACCCAGCTCCACAACAATAACAAAGGCCACCGAAGTGACCTTTGTGAGTTGGGCCTGGCTAGCCTGAATCAGCGAAGTTTAGCCTTGATGAGCAGGCTTCGTGCGCTTAACGCCATCAATTACGCGTTTGATCAACCAACTTGTTTTTGGCGATCCAGGGCATCATGGCACGCAATTTCGCACCCACTTGCTCAATTTGGTGCTCGGCAGTCAGGCGACGGCGGCTGATGAGCGTAGGCGCGCCGGCTTTGTTTTCCAGGATGAAGCTCTTGGCGTATTCGCCCGTTTGAATGTCTTTCAAGCACTTGCGCATCGCATCTTTGGTGGCAGCGGTCACGATGTTCGGGCCAGTCACGTACTCACCGTATTCTGCATTGTTAGAGATGGAGTAGTTCATGTTGGCGATACCGCCTTCATAAATCATGTCCACAATCAACTTGAGCTCATGCAAGCACTCAAAATAGGCCATTTCAGGCGCGTAACCCGCTTCGACCAAGGTCTCAAAACCAGCCTTGATGAGTTCAACCGTACCGCCGCACAAAACAGCCTGTTCGCCGAACAAGTCGGTTTCAGTCTCTTCGCGGAAGTTGGTTTCAATGATGCCAGCTTTGCCGCCACCATTGGCCATCGCGTAGCTCATCGCCAATTCTTTGGTTTTACCAGATTTATCCTGATGGATCGCAATCAGGTGAGGCACGCCGCCGCCTTGGGCGTAGGTTCCACGCACGGTGTGACCCGGAGCTTTAGGCGCAACCATCCACACGTCCAGGTCAGCACGTGGCGTGACCAAGCCGTAATGCACGTTAAAACCGTGGGCAAACACCAAAGATGCGCCAGTTTTGATATTGGGTTCGATGTCGTTGGTGTAAACCGCGCCAATTTGTTCGTCGGGCAACAAAATCATCACCACGTCAGCGGCCTTGACGGCATCCGCCACTTCAGCAACCTTCAGACCCGCTTTTTCGACCTTAGGCCATGAAGCGCCGCCTTTACGCAGACCCACGACGACTTTGACGCCGCTGTCGTTCAAATTTTGCGCGTGAGCGTGACCTTGGCTGCCGTAACCAATGATGGCTACCGTTTTGCCTTTGATCAGGCTCAGGTCGCAGTCTTTGTCGTAATAAACTTTCATCTCAATCTCCGTTGTAAAAAAAGGGGGAACTAAAAATATTCAATAAAATTGACTGCAACGCGCAACTTATGCGCGCAATATCCTCTCGCCGCGTCCAATGCCGCTAGGGCCGGTGCGGACTGTCTCCAAAATCGCGGATTTGTCGATGGCTTCTAAAAAAGCATCGTTTTTACCGTGGTCGCCGGTCAACTCGATGGTGTAACTCTTGTCAGTGACGTCGATGATGCGGCCACGAAAGATGTCAGCCATGCGTTTGACCTCTTCGCGCTCTTTGCCTACGGCGCGTATTTTAACCATCATCAACTCGCGCTCGGTGTAAGCACCTTCGGTCAAATCAACCACCTTCACAACCTCAATGAGGCGGTTCAAATGCTTGGTGATTTGCTCAATCACGTCGTCAGAACCCGCCGTTTGAATCGTCATGCGTGACAAACTCGGATCTTCAGTGGGTGCCACGGTAAGCGACTCGATGTTGTAGCCACGGGCTGAGAATAGACCAACCACGCGCGACAAAGCGCCGGGTTCGTTTTCAAGTAAAACGGCAATGATGTGTTTCATGTGAATAATTTCCTCTTTTCGCCGCCCTCCCCCGCACACGGTAATGTGCAGGCTTGGCGGGCAATAGATTCAAAAAAAATGGGGTGATGAATGAGTGAAGGCTATCCTGAATTTACAGGTCTTCAGAACCCAGCAGCATCTCGTTGATGCCCATGCCAGCTTTGACCATCGGGAACACGTTCTCGGTAGGGTCGGTGCGAAAGTCCATGAACACGGTGCGATCTTTGAGCTTGCGCGCTTCACGCAGGGCCGGTTCAACGTCTTTCGGCGATTCAATCAACATGCCGACGTGGCCATAGGCCTCAGCCAGCTTGACGAAATTAGGCAAAGCATCCATGTAGCTGTGGCTGTAGCGGCCTTCATAGTCAATTTCTTGCCATTGACGCACCATACCGAGGTAGCGGTTGTTCAACGATACGATTTTAATCGGCGTGTTGTATTGCAAGCAGGTTGACAACTCTTGAATGCACATTTGCACCGAGCCTTCGCCCGTGATACAAAACACTTCCTTGTCCGGCTTGGCCAGCTTGATACCCATGGCGTAAGGAATGCCCACACCCATGGTGCCCAAACCGCCCGAGTTGATCCAGCGGCGCGGCTCGTCAAACTTGTAGTATTGCGCGGCCCACATTTGGTGCTGGCCCACGTCGGAGGTGATGTAAGTCTCCTCGTCTTTGGTCATGTTCCAGAGTGTTTCCACCACGTACTGCGGTTTGATCACATCGCCTTTACCGTGGTCATATTTCATGCAGTCACGCTTGCGCCAGCCTTCAATCGTATTCCACCACTCACCCAATGCGTTGGCATCCGGGCGCAAGACGCCTTCCTTGATCATGGCGATCATCTCTAACAGCACGTCTTTAACATCGCCAACGATAGGAATGTCCACCTTGACGCGCTTTGAAATGCTCGATGGATCAATATCGATATGGATAATTTTGCGTTCGACTTGCGCAAAATGCTTGGGATTACCAATCACACGGTCGTCAAAACGCGCGCCCACGGCCAACACCACATCGCAGTGTTGCATCGCGTTGTTAGCCTCATACGTGCCATGCATGCCCAGCATACCCAAAAACTTGCGGTCACTGGCCGGATAGGCGCCCAAACCCATCAACGTGTTGGTACACGGGAAGCCCAGCATATCCACCAGCGTGCGCAACTCGGCGCTGGCATTGCTCAAAAGCACGCCGCCACCGGTGTAAATATAGGGGCGCTTGGCTGTCAACAGCAATTGCAAGGCCTTGCGAATCTGGCCACTGTGGCCTTTGCGCACGGGGTTGTAAGCGCGCATCTCAACGCTCTCAGGGTAGCCGTGGTAAGGCACTTTCTTGAAAGAGACGTCTTTCGGAATATCCACGACCACGGGGCCTGGGCGGCCGCTGCGGGCAATGTGGAAGGCTTTTTTCATGGTTTCAGCCAGGTCGCGCGCGTCTTTGATCAAAAAGTTGTGCTTGACGATAGGGCGCGTGATACCAATGGTGTCGCACTCCTGGAAGGCATCCAGGCCAATCGCGTGCGTTGGCACTTGACCCGTGATGATCACCATGGGGATGCTGTCCATATAGGCTGTTGCAATGCCAGTCACGGCATTGGTCGCACCAGGCCCTGATGTGACCAAGGCAACGCCTACCTGGCCAGTCGCGCGGGCGTAACCATCTGCGGCATGGACAGCGGCCTGCTCATGGCGCACCAGCACATGCTGCATGGTTTCTTGTTTGTACAGTGCGTCGTAAATGTGTAACACCGCACCGCCGGGGTAACCCCAGATGTACTTGACATTTTCGGCTTGAAGTGCTTTGACCAGAATCTCGGCACCGCGGAGTTCTGGCACGCCAGGTGCTGCTGCCGGGGTAGATGCAGCGCTTTCGGTTGATTTGTCTGCTGCTGATGCGGCCGACATTTCTGTTTTTGTAATTTTCATGATGGATTCCTTTGCGTAAACCTTTGTGAATTTCTCTAACGAAATACCTTGGGTGCCCCTTCACTGAGCTCTTGTGGAGCCGCGTTGGGACTTGAGGCCACAACCATGAACGAACTGCTTTTATCGCCCTGCTGTGACCCGTTTGCTTTTTGACTTGCAATGCGCATTATCGCACTGCACCAGGCAGAAATGACAAAAAGCCATGGATTGACCCTCAAGCAGTGCCATAATTGCCACGCAAATACGACAAAACGAGACAAACTACGAATAGCGGAGGCCTCCAGGGCCCAAAGCACTTGGCAACTGAACAAGAACTTTCTGATTTTCTAAAAAGCGTCGAAAAACGAGCCTTCAAACGCTCGGTGTATCACGTTCGTAATGAGGAATCTGCGCTCGACATTGTGCAAGACAGCATGATGAAGCTGGCTGAGCATTACGGCGACAAGCCGATAGCAGAGTTGCCCATGCTGTTTCAGCGCATCCTGTCTAATTGCACGCTGGATTGGTTTCGTCGTCAAAAGACCCAAAGAGCCGTCTTTTCAAACTTCAGTGACTTTGAAGTTGCGGGGGATGACGGAAGTTTTGATATTTTGGAAACTTTAGAGTTAACAAACGACTCAGAAGGCACAGAAAGTGCCGAGTCAGTCACGAGTCGCGCTCAAATATTCAGGGAAATCGAGATAGAAATACAAGAACTGCCAGCACGTCAACGAGAAGCCTTCCTCATGCGTTATTGGGAGGAGTTCGATGTAGCCGATACGGCTGCTGCTATGGGTTGTTCTGAGGGTAGTGTGAAAACGCATTGTTCCAGGGCCGTAGCCGCACTGGCCAAAGCGCTGAGAGCTCGGGGGATACAACTATGACTACTGCAACCAACCAATCACTGAGCCTTTCACTGCGCGATTCATCGCCTGCCTCGTCACACTTGTCACAAGATAAGTTGCGCGAACAAATTCAAGATCGTTTTGGCCTGAAAGTGGCCGCCCAACTTTCCTTGGGTCACGCCGCCCTGCCACACGATGTGTCCGAGCGTCTGCGTGTTGCCCGCATGCAGGCCGTGGTTAAACGCAAGCGCGCCCCGCTGGTGGCCGCGACTGCCGTTTATGGTTCCGGCGGCTCAGCAAGCTTGAGTTTTGGTGATGAAAGTTTCAGCTTTTGGAATCGCATAGCGACGATGCTGCCCTTGATTGTGTTAGCAGTCGGGCTGGTAACCATTTCCTTGGTTCAAAATGACCAGCGTGCCCGAGATCTGGCCGAGGTTGACGCCGCGATGCTGACAGATTACTTGCCGCCAGCGGCCTACGCCGACCCCGGATTTGTGCAGTTTTTAAAAACCAACACGGTCAGCCCACAAGAAAGAGTGATCTACTGACAAATCAAGGCTTACACAACTTCTGCCACCCCATTGGCAGTCGTCCTTTTGTTGGTCTGGGATTCAGTTTCGATATATAAATAAACAAGATGGTTAGCGCTAGATTTTTAAAATGGATGCTTGAGAGCTTTGTTTTGACAACGCTTGTGGGGACTGCCTGTGCGCAACATGTTGCGACACCGCCTGTGCCTGTCAAGCCCCAGCGTGCCACGTCGACACCCTCCTCGGTCGAGAATTGGAACGCTCTGACTGCACAACAAAAAGAAGCGTTGGCACCCCTGAGTGCCGTATGGGCAACTATCTCACCCGTAAAAAAACAGAAGTGGCTGGACATCGCCAAAGGCTTTGCGCTGCTGTCCGCCGAGGGCCAAGAGACTTTGCATCTTCGCATGAAAGAATGGGTCAGTTTGAGCCCCAAACAACGCGAACAAGCCAGAATCAATTTCACATTCACCAAAAAATTGCCCTCCGGCGACAAACAGGCTCAATGGCAAGCCTACCAGGCCTTGAGCGCTGAAGAAAAACAAAAGCTTGCCCGCATCAACAAAGCCAACCAACCAGCTGGTGCTGCACCCACGATAAAACCCGTATCCAAAGACAAGTTGCTGAGGACCCGAACCAGCCCATCCGCTGATGTCCGTTGATCTGCAAACAAGTAACCGACTCGGTGACGATTTAACAGCACCCAGTCTCAAGCGCCGTATGGCCTGTTGGTTGTACGAAGGTTTGCTGATGTTTGGTGTGGTGTTTATCTCTGGCTATTTGTTTGGCACACTCAGTCAAACCCGCCATGCTTTAGACAACCGGCATGGTCTGCAGGCCTTTTTATTCCTGATTTTTGGCATTTATTTCGCCTGGTTTTGGGCCAAGGGTCAGACTCTAGCCATGAAAACATGGAATATTCGGGTGCTGACCGCCACGGGCCAGCCCCTCTCACAAAGCCGCGCCATGCTCCGCTACCTCCTGAGTTGGGTCTGGTTGCTGCCGCCCTTGGCACTGATCGCCCCATTTGCCTTGTCAGCCGGTGAAACGGCCTTGATGGTCATCGGCTGGGTGTTCATTTGGGCACTGCTGAGCCGCTTTCACCCACAGCAGCAGTTTTGGCATGACGCATGGGCTGGCACGCGCTTGGTGAGCTCTTTACCTCTGAGCCGTTGATGAATAGTTGAACCGTCGGGTTCAATCGGTATTCAATCGGCGCTGAGCTAGGCGACAATGACGCTATGCAACATTCTTACGACCCAGAAGTCAATCCACAAAAAAACCGCACGGGCCTCAGCCGCATTTTTCACGCCGGCGGCTACTCGCTGCAAGGGCTACAAGCAGGTTGGGGTGAGACCGCTTTCCGTCAAGAGGCCATCGCAGCCATCGTGATGGTTCCCGCCGCTTTTTGGTTAGGCCGCAGCTGGGTGGAAACCGCCTTGCTGGCGGGTTCGGTGTTGATTGTGATGATGGTGGAACTGCTCAATACGGGTATTGAAACCGCCATAGACCGCATCGGCCCCGAGTGGCACCTGCTTTCCAAACGCGCCAAGGACATGGGTAGCGCCGCCGTGTTGCTGAGTTTGCTGCTATGTGCCGGGATTTGGCTAGCCGCACTATGGCAGCGCTTTGGCGGCGCGTTGGGTGCTTGATCGCGGCTGAAAGTGGCCTAGATCGCTACCTCATCCTCCTCGCCCGTGCGAATACGCACCACGCGCTCAACGTTCGTGACAAATATCTTGCCGTCACCAATCTTGCCGGTGCGTGCGGCTTTGACGATGGCATCGACGCACAAGTCCAAATCGACTGACTTCACCACCACCTCAACTTTGACTTTAGGCAAAAAATCCACCACATACTCCGCGCCCCGGTACAGCTCGGTGTGGCCTTTTTGACGACCAAAACCTTTGACTTCGGTCACGGTCAGACCGGTGACGCCGCATTCAGCCAAAGCTTCGCGGACTTCTTCGAGTTTGAAGGGCTTGAGGATGGCGGTGATGAGTTTCATGCGGTTCTTTCTAAAATACGAGACACCTGATAATACTAGGCTCTGAACTTGCTGGTAATCGGATAACGCCAATCTTTGCCAAAGCTGCGGTGGGTAACGCGAATACCGATCGGCGCCTGGCGACGTTTGTGCTCGTTGATTTTAATCAGGTGTGTCACGCGCTGTACGTCGGCTGGCTCAAAACCGGCAGCAATGATCTCGGCAATGCTTTGGTCGTTCTCCATGTAACGCTCAAGAATGGCATCCAGCACCTCGTAGGGTGGCAAACTGTCCTGGTCTTTTTGGTCGGCGCGCAGCTCTGCGCTGGGTGGGCGGGTGATGATGCGCTCGGGGATCGGGCTGCTGCCGGTGCCGTTCGGGTCGTGGATGTTGCGCCACTGGCAGAGCTTGAACACCGTCGTTTTCGCCAAGTCCTTGATCGCTGCAAAGCCACCGGCCATGTCGCCGTACAAGGTGCAATAACCGGTCGCCATCTCAGATTTGTTACCAGTGGTCAGCACCATGCTGCCAAATTTATTGCTCAGCGCCATCAAGAGCGTGCCACGAATGCGGGCCTGGATGTTTTCTTCGGTCGCGTCCTCGGCCAAGCCTTTGAATTCACCCGCCAGGCTGGTCTTGAACGCCTCAAACTCCGGCACGATGGAGATTTCGTCGTACCGTACGCCCAAGCGCTGCGCCATCTCGCGTGCGTCAATCCAGCTGATGTCGGCGGTGTAAGGCGACGGCATCATCACCGCACGAACTTTGTCTTTGCCCAAGGCATCAACGGCCAGCGCCAACACCAAGGCCGAATCGACTCCGCCGGAGAGCCCCAAAATAGCATTGGAGAAGCCATTTTTACCCAAATAGTCGCGGATACCCAGCACCAAGGCGTCCCATAAATCAGCCTCCAGGCTGCGCTGCGGCGCAATAATCTCACCCTGATATGCTATCAAATCAATAGCATCTCCGGCAGTATCTACGCTGACAAAAAGCAATTTTTCCTTGAAATTTTCAGCCCTGGCCACCAATTCGGCGTGGGCGTTGAGCGCAAACGAACCGCCATCAAAGACGACCTCGTCCTGACCGCCCACCAAGTGCGCGTACAAGAGCGGCAAGCCCGTCGCCTTCACCCGCCCGGCCATGCGCTGCACCCGCTCCCCCCCCTTGCCCACATGGAACGGCGAGGCGTTGATAACCGCCAGCACCTGCGCCCCAGCCCCTTTGGTCAGGCGGGCCGGCTCTTCAAACCAGGCGTCTTCGCAAATCAACAGGCCCACACTGACTTGTTGACCAGGCTCTCCCACTTGAAACACGCAAACGCCCTGCCCCGGCGTGAAATAGCGGCGTTCGTCAAACACCTGGTAGTTGGGCAGCTCACGCTTGGCGTAGGTTTCTAAAATGCGCCCTTCACTGATGACACTGGCCGCGTTAAACCGGCGTTGCACGGCTTGCGATTTGCTGCGTTCGTCCCCGCCCGTGGGGTGGCCGACGACGACGACCATGCCTTTTAACCCTGCCAGAGCTTGAGCCACCATGGCCACGGCATCATCGCAGGCGGTGATGAAGGCGGGACGCAAAAACAAGTCTTCCGCCGCATAGCCGCAGATGGATAATTCAGGGGTGAGCAACAAACGCGCACCCGCCAAGTAGGCCGTGTGTGCGGAGTCAATGATTTGTCGGGCATTGCCGGGCAAGTCGCCTACATGCAAATTGAGTTGTGCAATGCAAATTTTGAGTGTCATGAATCAATGAACGACGTAAGTAAAAAAGTAGAAAAGACAAAAGTGGCAACTGAAACCGGACTTGAAAAACTTGATTATGTCATTCGTGAACTGACTTCGCCCCTCAGCATTGACGCTCTGGCGTGGAACGCCCTGCTCGCCCGGCAAAGCCAGCCCAGCCCCTTCATGCGCCATGAGTATTTGGCTGCGATGCACCGCAGCGGCTGCGCCAGCCCCGAAACTGGCTGGACACCGCGCTTCATCACCCTGTGGCTAGGCGACGCGTTGCAAGGTGCCTGCGCCCTGTACCTGAAAGACCATTCCTACGGCGAATTCGTCTTTGACCACGCCTGGGCCAACGCCTACCAGCAGCACGGCCTGGCCTACTACCCCAAAGCCGTCATCGCACCGCCTTTCACGCCCGTACCCGGCGCGCGCTTGCTGGCAAGGGATAGCGAATCGCGCCAACTGTTACTGCAAGCGGTGATGGCCTGGTGCGAGCAAGAAAAGCTGTCGTCGCTGCACTTGCTGTTTTGCAGCGATGAGGATGTCGCTACCTGCATCAACGAAAAATTGATGCTCAGGCATACCGTTCAGTTTCACTGGACAAATAAATCGCCTGGCTACATCGATTTCGACGACTTCCTGTCCAGTGTAGCGATGGAGAAGCGCAAAAAAATCCGCCAGGAACGCCGCAAGGTGGCGCAGGCTGGCGTAACCTTCCGCTGGTCGCTGGGTGCAGACATCAGCGCCGCGGACTGGGATGTCTTCT
>JASJPN010000046.1:0-8543 GCA_031426635.1 Polaromonas sp. | reverse complement strand
TTGCATGGCAGGGAGCGATAAGGAGCTATTTACATCCACAGCGCACGCCATAAGATCATGGGCGCATCCCACTTATTCAGTTTGGGGCGATTTTGCAGCATGGCGTAATCCAGCGCCTTGATTTTGTCTAATATCCGCAAGCCGCCTTGTGCCACCAAGCGCAGTTCCCAGCCCGCCCTGCCGGGTATAATTTTCACTAATCTTAAGCCATTTAGCATGATAGCCAGCGTATTTGTTGACTGTTCTGCTATTAAATTTGTAGCGTTTTGAGTTTGCTTCAAAGCGATCAGCTCGCCTTGACTGACACCATGGAGGGCGCAATCATCTTCGGGTAGGTAAAACCGACGCCGCGGAATGTCCTGGCTCAAGTCTTGCCAAAAGTTGATCAGTTGTAAGGCGGTGCAGATATGGTCACTGAGCTTGAGGGAGGCCGCATCGGTGATGCCATACAGATGTAACAGCAAGCGTCCAATCGGGTTGGCGGAGCGGCTGCAGTAGTCCAGCAGCTCAGCTTGATTGGCGTAGCCGGTGCCATCGCGGGTTTTGCAAATATCTTGCTCAAAAGCGCTGATTAAGTCGGTTAACAGGTGAATGGGCAGCGAAAACTGCGCTAAAACTGGGCGTAAGAGCTCAAAAACCTGCGGCCAGCGCAGCGATGGCGTGGCCATATCAGTCGTAGCCGCTGCTGCTGCCAGCAAGTCAGCGCGATAAGCGGCCAAGTCATCCAAACGCTGTTGCGGCGCAGCATCGCCTTCATCGGCAATATCGTCAGCCGTGCGCGCAAACCAGTAAATCGCCGCCACAGCGGGCCGCAGGTGGGGCGGACACAGCCAGGAGGCGACGGGGAAGTTCTCGTAATGCGAAACCCCAGCCATTAAAACGCTGCTATTCCGGTGATGGCGCGTCCCAAAATCAGCGCGTGTACGTCGTGGGTGCCCTCGTACGTGTTGACCACCTCGAGGTTGACCAAATGGCGTGCGACGCCAAATTCGTCAGAAATGCCGTTGCCACCCATCATGTCGCGGGCCATCCGGGCGATGTCCAGGCTTTTACCGCAAGAGTTGCGTTTCATCATTGACGTGATTTCCACCGCGGCCGTACCTTCGTCCTTCATGCGCCCCAAGCGCAGGCAGCCCTGCAAGCCCAGTGTGATCTCGGTTTGCATGTCGGCCAGCTTTTTTTGAATTAGCTGGTTGGCGGCCAAAGGCTTGCCAAATTGGGTGCGATCCATGGTGTATTGGCGGGCGCGGTGCCAGCAGTCTTCGGCAGCGCCCAAAGCGCCCCAAGCAATGCCATAGCGGGCGCTGTTCAAGCAGGTAAATGGGCCTTTGAGGCCGCGCACTTCCGGGAATGCGTTTTCTTCAGGGCAAAACACGCCATCCATCACGATTTCACCCGTGATGCTGGCTTTGAGTCCCACTTTGCCATGGATCGTCGGGGCGGTGAGGCCCTTGAAGCCTTTTTCCAGCACAAAACCGCGAATCGAACCGGCATCGTCCTTGGCCCAGACCACAAAGACATCGGCAATCGGGCTGTTGGTGATCCACATTTTGGAGCCCGACAGGCTATAGCCACCGGGCACGGATTTGGCGCGGGTGATCATGCTGCCGGGGTCGGAACCGTGGTTGGGCTCGGTCAGACCAAAACAGCCAATCCACTCGCCGCTGGCTAGTTTGGGCAGGTATTTCTGCTTGGTTGCTTCGTTGCCAAATTCAAAAATAGGCACCATCACCAAGGAGCTTTGTACGCTCATCATCGAGCGGTAGCCGGAATCGACGCGCTCCACCTCGCGCGCCACCAGTCCGTAACAAACGTAATTGAGGCCTGCGCCGCCGTAGGTTTCAGGAAGCATGGAGCCGAGCAAGCCCAGTGCGCCCATTTCCCGAAAAATTGCCACATCCGTCTTTTCATGTCGAAAGGCTTCCAGTACGCGCGGGGCGAGTTGCTCCTGGCAATAGCTGGCGGCGGAGTCACGCACCATGCGTTCGTCGTCGCTGAGTTGTTGGTTCAGCAAGAGCGGGTCGTCCCATTGGAAAGAGGCTTTTGACGAGGATTTTTGTGGTTGATTCATGAGGCACATTCTATAAAATAGGTCAAAACACACGGAAAGCACAAAGCTAGGCGGCTAGTTTATTTGAGGATTCAGGGCCTTGCTAGGGGTGGGCTGTAATTTAAGCGACGGTCTCAGGTTAAAATCCTTGATTGACCAATTTTGAATGCACGCTCAAAACGATTTGAGCGGCAAGTTTTTTCGATGCGCGGGTGGCGAAATTGGTAGACGCACCAGGTTTAGGTCCTGACGCCAGCAATGGTGTGGGGGTTCGAGTCCCCCCCCGCGCACCATCGATATAGCAGATCAAATGAGATTTGATCCAAACAAACCAGAGAGACCCAAAATGGCTGTGACCGTTGAGACCTTAGAGAAATTAGAGCGAAAAATTGTTTTGACGCTGCCCACCAGTGTGATCGCGACGGAGGTGGACGCGCGCCTGAAAAAGCTTGCGCGTACCATCAAAATGGATGGCTTCCGTCCCGGTAAAGTCCCCATGAATGTGGTGGCTCAGCGTTATGGCTACTCCGTTCATTACGAAGTCATGAACGACAAAGTCGGCGAGGCTTTTGCTGTTGCCGCTAATGAGGCTAAGTTGCGCGTTGCTGGTCAACCCAAGATCAGCGAAAACGAGACGGCACCAGAAGGCAGCATGACTTTTGATGCGGTGTTTGAAGTCTTTCCAGAAGTCAAAATTGCAGACTTGACCACGGCTGAAGTTGAGAAGCTCACCGCCGAAGTGTCAGACCCAGCGATTGACAAAACCCTGGACATTTTGCGCAAGCAGCGCCGCACCTTCGCGCAGCGCCCGATTGACGCTCCCGCTCAAGATGGCGACCGCGTGACGGTTGACTTTGAAGGAAAAATTGACGGTGAAGTGTTTCCCGGTGGCAAGGCTGAAGCCTATCAATTCATCGTCGGTGACGGCCAGATGCTGAAAGAATTTGAAGAAGCGACTCGTGGCATGAAATCTGGCGAGAGCAAAACTTTCCCCTTGGCATTTCCGGCTGAATACCACGGCAAAGACGTTGCTGGAAAAACGGCTGATTTCATGCTGACAATCAAGAAAATAGAAGCAGCGCATTTGCCGGAAGTCAACGATGCTTTGGCCAAGTCACTCGGCATTGCCGACGCTTCAGTGGCTGGTTTGCGTGCCGACATCAAGAAAAATCTGGATCGCGAAGTTAAAGCCCGTTTGCTTGCCCGCAACAAACAAGCTGTGATGGACGCTTTGGTGGCCAAGGCAGAGTTGGATTTGCCAAAAGCCAGCGTTCAAGCCGAAGTCGAGCGCATGATTGCGGGTGCGCGTGCTGACTTGAAGCAGCGCGGCATCAAAGATGCAGACAACACACCGATTCCAGACGACATCTTCCGCCCTCAGGCTGAGCGCCGTGTGCGCTTGGGCTTGGTGGTTGCCGAGTTGGTGCGCGCTAACGCTTTACACGCCAAGTCGGAGCAAGTTTCTAGTCATATTGAAGAATTGGCTGCGAGCTACGAAAAGCCTATGGACGTGATTCGTTGGTATGGCAGCGACAAAAACCGCATGGCCGAGGTCGAGGCCATTGTTATTGAGAACAATGTCACAGACTTTGTCTTGTCAAAAGCTAAAGTGACTGAAAAAGCGACGTCATTTGATGAATTGATGGCGCAGAACTAAGCAGATTTACCGGTTTCCCTAATTTTTTGCGGGGCTTGTGGGGCTTGTATATGGCTACACAAGCCCCAAGTCATTTATTGGGTACAGTATTAGGTCGTACAGAATATTTTTAGGAGTCAATATGAGCGCAATTTATACAAATGCACATTCCCAGCCCATCCAGGGGTTGGGAATGGTGCCCATGGTTATTGAGCAGTCGGGTCGTGGTGAGCGCTCGTATGACATTTACTCGCGTTTGCTGAAAGAACGGGTGATTTTCTTGGTCGGCCCAGTTAATGATCAAACGGCTAATTTGGTGGTAGCGCAATTGCTGTTTTTAGAGAGTGAAAATCCAGACAAGGACATTTCCTTCTATATCAACTCGCCCGGCGGATCGGTCACAGCTGGCATGGCCATTTACGACACGATGCAATTCATCAAGCCAGACGTCTCAACTCTGTGCACAGGCATGGCGGCGAGCATGGGCGCGTTTTTGCTCGCTGCTGGCGCCAAAGGTAAGCGGTTTACCCTGCCTAATTCTCGCGTCATGATTCATCAGCCTTCGGGCGGTGCGTCTGGGCAAGCCTCTGATATTGAAATCCATGCGCGCGATATTTTGAAAACACGTGATCAACTCAACCGTATCCTGGCAGAGCGCACGGGGCAAACCATTGAGAAAATTGAGCGAGATACCGAGCGCGATTACTTCATGTTTGCCGATGAGGCCAAAGAGTATGGTGTTGTGGATCAGGTGATTTCCAAGCGTCCATAATTGCCCGGGAACCAAACGCGTAATTAGGGCGCAGAGGTGGCGGGTGAACGCGGGTTTGGGTGAGCTAGCTCCCAGTCTTGTTTTAAGGATTCACGCTGGGGTATTCCTCGGGTTGTTCGATGTCCGTTGTTTTGGTTATCATTAGCATATTTACTTCATAAGGTGCCAAATAATGGCCGAGAAAAAAAGCGCCTCGGGCGAAAAAACACTGTTTTGCTCGTTTTGTGGCAAAAGCCAGCATGAAGTCAAAAAACTGATTGCCGGTCCGTCGGTGTTCGTGTGCGATGAGTGCATTGAGCTTTGTAACGAAATCATTCGTGATGAATTGCCTGTTATTGCCGCTGACGATGCGCGCAAAGCTCGTGGCGATTTGCCCACACCTGCGGAGATCAAGGTCAATTTAGACAGCTATGTGATTGGTCAAGACGTCGCCAAAAAGACGTTGGCTGTGGCTGTCTACAATCATTACAAACGGTTACAGCACAAAGAGAAGTCTAAAAAAGACGACGTTGAGCTGGCTAAAAGCAATATCCTGCTCATTGGGCCCACGGGTTCAGGCAAGACGTTTCTAGCGCAAACACTGGCGCGCATGCTGGACGTACCCTTCGTGATGGCGGATGCCACCACGTTAACAGAGGCGGGTTATGTCGGGGAAGACGTTGAAAACATTGTTTCCAAGTTGTTGCAAAGCTGTAATTACGAGGTGGAGCGTGCCCAGCGGGGGATTGTTTATATTGACGAAATTGATAAGATTTCACGTAAGTCAGACAACCCGTCCATCACCCGGGATGTATCAGGCGAAGGCGTGCAGCAAGCGTTGTTGAAATTGATTGAAGGTACCATGGCGAGTATTCCACCACAAGGTGGACGCAAACATCCCAACCAGGATTTTTTGCAAATTGACACGACCAACATTTTGTTTATCTGCGGTGGTGCATTTTCGGGTTTGGAAAAAGTCATTGAAAATCGTACTGAAGCATCCGGCATTGGTTTTGGCGCGTTGGTCAAAAGCAAAGCGGAGCGCAGTTTGACTGAGGTGTTTCAAGAGGTTGAGCCAGAAGACTTGATCAAGTTTGGCATCATCCCTGAGTTGATAGGTCGTATGCCAGTTATTGCTACGCTGGCTGAGTTGAGCGAGGATGCCTTGATGCAAATTTTGACTGAGCCAAAAAATGCTTTAGTCAAACAATACAGCAAGTTGCTAGGCATGGAAGGCGTTGACTTGGAAATTCGCCCCTCGGCATTAAAGGCGATTGCCAAAAAAGCGCTGAAACGCAAAACGGGTGCGCGTGGTCTGCGGTCTATCTTGGAGTTGGCATTGATTGATACCATGTTCGAATTGCCCAATACCTCAAACGTCGAAAAAGTTGTGATTGACGAATCAACCATCAATGAGAATAAACCGCCACTGCTGGTCTACCGTGAAACGGCTAAAAAAGCTTGATAAAAGCTTTGCATCACTCTAATATTTAATCTGCTATTCGATAGCGTTACCGTCATTCAAAAGGATTTTATGTCCTCTCCTACTGTATTGCCCGCTAACCCACTCGATTTGCCTTTGTTGCCACTTCGAGATGTGGTGGTTTTCCCGCACATGGTGATTCCGCTCTTTGTTGGACGACCCAAAAGTATCAAAGCACTCGAATTGGCCATGGAGTCCGAGCGCCGCATCATGTTGGTGGCGCAGAAAGCAGCGGCCAAGGATGAACCGTCTGTAACAGATATGTTTGACGTGGGATGCGTGTCAACGATTCTGCAAATGTTGAAACTGCCAGATGGCACAGTCAAAGTCTTGGTTGAAGGTCAGCAACGTGCGCAGGTCAATCGCATCGAGGATGCCGAATCGCATTTCACTGCAAATATCACGCCGATTGAGGCGCAAGCTGTCAAGTTAACCAGCAAGGGTGAGAAAACGCCTGAAATTGAAGCCCTGCGTCGGGCGGTGATGCAGCAGTTTGATCAATACGTCAAACTAAATAAAAAAATACCGCCTGAAATATTGAGTTCCATTTCTAGTATTGATGATCCTGGTCGTTTAGCCGACACGATTGCAGCGCACTTGCCGCTTAAGCTGGAAAACAAACAAATTATTCTGGATTTGGCTGACATCAAGGCACGGCTAGAAAGCCTATTTGAGCAAATTGAACGCGAAGTCGATATTCTCAACGTGGATAAAAAAATCCGTGGCCGGGTCAAAAGGCAAATGGAGAAAAATCAGCGCGATTTTTATCTCAACGAACAAGTCAAAGCCATTCAAAAAGAACTAGGCGATGGCGAAGAGGGCGCAGATATTGACGAGTTGGATAAAAAAATCAAGCTCGCCAAAATGAGCAAAGAAGCTCTGAAAAAAGCCCAAAACGAACTTAAAAAACTCAAGCTGATGTCGCCAATGTCGGCTGAGGCCACCGTCGTTCGCAATTACATTGACGTGTTGATTGGCCTGCCCTGGAGTAAAAAAACAAAAATCAAACACGATCTCCTCGCGGCGGAGGTTGTGCTGAATGAAGATCACTATGGCTTGGATAAAGTCAAGGACCGCATTCTTGAGTATCTTGCGGTGCAACAACGGGTGGACAAAGTCAAAGCGCCCATTTTGTGTTTGGTCGGGCCTCCAGGCGTTGGTAAAACATCGCTGGGTCAGTCTATTGCCAAAGCAACAGGGCGCAAGTTCGTTCGGATGGCACTGGGCGGTATGCGCGACGAGGCGGAAATTCGTGGCCACAGACGTACGTACATTGGTGCTTTACCTGGCAAGGTGTTGCAAAATTTGAGCAAAGTCGGCACGCGTAACCCGCTGTTTTTACTTGATGAAATCGACAAGTTGGGCACGGAGTATCGCGGCGACCCTTCAAGCGCTTTGCTGGAGGTGCTTGATCCTGAACAAAACCACACTTTTGCAGATCACTATGTCGAAGTTGATTTTGATTTGAGTGATGTGATGTTTGTCGCTACTTCAAACTCGATGAACATACCTTCCGCTTTGCTCGATCGTATGGAAGTGATTCGTTTGGCAGGGTATACAGAAGACGAAAAGACCAATATTGCAGTCACGTATTTGCTGCCCAAACAAATGGCGAACAATGGAGTCAAAGCGACAGAGTTAGTCATTGCGCCTGAAGCGATCAGGGACATTGTGCGGTATTACACGCGCGAAGCTGGCGTTCGTTCGTTAGAGCGTGAGTTGTCAAAAATTTGCCGCAAAGTGGTCAAGGGCTTGTTGTTAAAAAAATTCACGGGAGCGGTCATCGTTACCCCTGATTCTCTGAATGAATTTTTAGGTGTACGTAAATTCAACTACGGTCGGGCCGAAGAACTCAACCAAATTGGACAAGTTGTGGGTTTGGCTTGGACCGAGGTCGGTGGGGATTTGCTCACCATTGAAGCGGCCATCATGCCCGGTAAAGGAATCATCACGCGCACAGGTTCATTAGGCGATGTGATGAAAGAATCTGTTGAGGCTGCCCGCACGGTGGTGCGTAGCAGGGCGCGCCGATTGGGTATCAAAGAGGAGATGTTCGAGAAGCGGGATATTCACATCCACGTGCCTGATGGTGCCACGCCCAAAGATGGTCCAAGTGCTGGCGCAGCCATGACCACGGCTTTTGTATCTGCGTTAACAGGCATTCCCGTTCGGGGTGATGTGGCCATGACAGGGGAAATCACCCTTCGTGGTGAAGTCACTGCGATAGGTGGTTTGAAAGAGAAATTACTTGCGGCGCTTCGTGGTGGTATCAAAACGGTGCTCATCCCTGAAGAAAATGCCAAAGATTTACAAGACATTCCTGAGAATGTGAAAAGTGGCTTGGAAATTGTGCCGGTCAAGTGGATTGATAAAGTATTGGAGCTGGCGTTGGAGCGCATGCCCACACCTTTGCCAGACGTCGATCCATTGCTTGATGCTGCTGGTAATGTGGTGACACGATCCGCAGAAGCGACGCGGTCGATTATTGAACCAACAATTACAGAATCCACCAAACATTAATTTTGATATTTGGTGAAGGTCGAAAAAAATAGGCTATAATTCATCTATCGAAACGCGGGAATAGCTCAGTTGGTAGAGCGCAACCTTGCCAAGGTTGAGGTCG
>JASJPN010000045.1:340-6241 GCA_031426635.1 Polaromonas sp. | reverse complement strand
TCAAACGCTTGGGTTTGCCCTGCGTCGTGGCCTTAAACATGACCGATGTCGCCACGCAGCGCGGCATTTTGGTGAGTGCTGATGCGCTGTCAAAAGAGCTGGGCCTGCCGGTGGTCACGACTGTTGGCATCAAAGCTCAGGGCGATGCCAGCTTGCGAGCCAAGTTGGCGCAAATAGACTGGCGCAAAGCCGATTTGTTGCAGGTGAATACATCAACAGTATCTACACCTGACAGTGAAGCCCGTCATTCCGACCACGAAACCGTGCAAAAAATGCTGGAGCGGCTCGGTTTGGACAAGGTGTTGCCAGACGTGCTGAGCGACCGGCTGGACCGCGTCTTGCTACATCCATTGGTTGGGCCAATCATTCTTGCGGCGCTGCTGTTCCTGATCTTTCAGGCCATGTTCAGCTTGGCAGCGATCCCCATGGAGGCCATCAAATCAGCGACTGACTGGTTGGGTCAAGAGGTGACCAGCCTGCTGCCCGATGGGTGGGTGCGCAGTTTGCTGGTCAATGGAGTGATTGCTGGCGCGGGCGGCGTGATTGTTTTCTTGCCGCAGATTTTGATCTTGTTCTTTTTCATTCTCATTTTGGAAGAATCGGGCTACTTGCCGCGCGCCGCGTTTTTGCTGGATCGCATCATGGGTTCGGTCGGTTTGTCGGGGCGCTCGTTCATTCCCTTGCTGTCGAGCTTTGCCTGCGCCATCCCCGGCATCATGGCGACCCGCACCATTGCCAACCAGCGTGACCGCATGGTGACCATCATGATTGCGCCGCTGATGACCTGCTCGGCTCGCC
This sequence comes from Polaromonas sp., assembly GCA_031426635.1. Lineage (GTDB taxonomy): Bacteria > Pseudomonadota > Gammaproteobacteria > Burkholderiales > Burkholderiaceae_C > Aalborgiella. Next base: position 5,443 of record JASJPN010000045.1, on the reverse strand, counting down.
TGCCGGTTTATGCCTTGCTCATTGCCGCCTTTATTCCGCAAAGGCGGGTCTGGTTAGGCCTGGAACTGCAAGGGGTGGTCCTGTTTGTGTTGTACCTTGCGGGCATTCTGGGCGCGATGGCGGTTGCCTGGATATTGAAACGTTTTGCCAGTGACGGGCGCCAGTTTCACCCGCTCATGATGGAGCTGCCCAGCTACCACTGGCCCACCGCGCGCAACGTGCTGATTGGCTTGTGGCAACGCGTCAAGATTTTTATGCGCCGCGTGGGTGGCATTATTTTGATTTTGACCATCGGTTTGTGGTTTCTGGCCAGCTTCCCAGCGGCTCCTGTGGGCGCGCCGGGTCAGGCCATTGAATACAGCTTTGCCGGTATGCTGGGTCAAGCCCTGGCTGTTGTCTTTGCGCCCATCGGTTTCAACTGGCAAATCAGCGTGGCCTTGGTGCCAGGCCTGGCAGCGCGTGAGGTCGCCATTAGCGCACTGGGCACGGTCTACGCCTTGTCCGCGACGGGTGACAACGCAGCGCAGGCTTTGACTCCTTTGATCGCTCAAAGCTGGAGTCTGGCCACGGCTTTGTCTTTATTGACGTGGTACGTATTTGCCCCGCAATGTTTATCTACATTGGTGGCCGTGAAGCGCGAAACCGGCAGTTGGAAAATGCCACTGGTCATAGCCAGCTACCTGTTTGGCCTGGCGTATGTGGCTTCATTCATCACTTATCGTGTGGCGGTCAGTTTTGGCTGGGGTTGAGGATTATTGACAGAGGCCCCGCTTGGTCTGATTCATGTATTTTTCAAGCCACAGCACCCTGCATTTTGAGGGATGCTATGCGTTCTGCACTCAAACCCAGCTCACGCAGCAGCACCTCAGTGTGCTCCCCCTTGGTGGGCGGATTCAAACGCACACCTAACCTTTGACCGTCCATCGTGAAGGGGAACAGGGTCGTTTGCGCGGTGGTTCCCGCCTGTTCGCCGTCAGGCAGAACGATGTCCGCCAAGCCGCCGGTGGCTAACAAATGTTCATCGTCATACAGCTCTTCGGGGCGCACGATGGGGGCAAACGGCAGGCCTTTGGCTTCAAAAATAGCCGCTATGTCGGCGGCTGAGTGCGTTGCCAGACGCGCACGCAAATCAGGCATCAGCGTGGGGCGCAGGCGCACCCTAGCGTTGTTGGTGGCTAAAGCGGGGTCGGCTTTGAGGTCAGCAAACCCAAAGGCATCGCAAAAAATGATCCATTGCGCATCGCTGACCGTAGCCAAGAAAATTTGCTCACCATCCTTGACCGTGAAGACGTCGTACAAACCCCAGGGAGAAATACGCTCTGGCATAGGTGCAGCCGCCTTGCCCGTGATGGTGTATTGCAACATGTGCTGGCCCACTAAAAAAACATTGTTTTCAAACAGCGCCGACTGCACCTCTTGCCCACGCCCCGTGATGCCGCGTTGAATCAATGCGCCCAGCGCGCCAATGGCACCAAACATACCGCCCATGATGTCGTTGACGCTGCTGCCCGCGCGTAGCGGGTCGCCGGGCCGGCCGGTCATGTACGCCAGGCCGCCCATCATTTGCACCACCTCGTCCAGGGCCGTGCGGTGGTCATACGGGCCAGGTAAAAAGCCTTTATGGGCGACGTAGATGAGCTTGGGGTTGACGGCACTCAAACTGGCGTAGTCCAAACCATATTTACGCATGGTGCCGGGTTTGAAGTTCTCTAGCACCACATCGGCGCTGGCAGCAAGTTGGCGGGCAATGTCAGCGCCCTCTGGCTTATGCAGGTCAATCGCAATGCTTTGCTTGTTGCGGTTGAACATCGGGAAGAACCCGGCCCCCGCACCGAGTAAATGCCGTGTGCGGTCACCTTCAATGGGTTCGACTTTGATGACTTCTGCCCCCATGTCCGCCAGCACCATGCCGCAGGTCGGCCCCATCACCATGTGGGTAAATTCAACGACCCTCAGGCCATCTAAGGGCAGCTTGGACGCCACGGCTTTACCCTACCTTGAGTCAGGCAGCTCAATCTTGACTTCCAGCACTTCCAGGTTGTCTTGACGCTCCAGATTGACTTTGATGTCAGCGATGCTGACCTTGACGTATTTGCTAATCACGGCGATCAATTCGCGCTGCAGGTCGGGCAGGTAATCGGGCTCAGCGGCGTTGCGGCCACTGCGTTCATGCGCCAAAATGATTTGCAGCCGCTCTTTGGCGACGTTGGCAGTTTTCTTTTTCTCACCGAGGAAAAAAGAGAGGAATGACATGGTTTTATTTCCCCCCGAAAATGCGTTTCAAGAGGCCCTGTTTAGGGGCTTCGGTAAAGCGCATGGGTTTGTCGGCGCCTAAAAAACGATCAATCACGTCTTTGTAGGCTTCAGACACATCGCTGCCCTGCATGTGCACCGCAGGCACGCCTTGGTTGGATGCTTGCAACACTGCTTCACTTTCGGGAATCACGCCGATGAGTTTGATGCGCAAAATATCCTGGATGTCCTCTAGCGACAGCATTTGCCCCTGGTTCACACGTGCCGGGTTGTAGCGGGTGATGAGCAAATGCTCCTTGATCGGGTCCAAACCCTCAATGGCGCGTTTGGTTTTGCTCGACAACATGCCCAAAATGCGGTCTGAGTCGCGCACCGAAGACACCTCCGGGTTGGTGACCACCAGCGCCTCGTCGGCAAAGTACATCGCCATCATCGCGCCGGTTTCAATGCCAGCGGGTGAGTCGCAAACGATGTATTCAAAGTCCATCGCTGCCAAGTCGGTCAGTACTTTTTCTACGCCACTTTGCGTCAAAGCGTCTTTGTCGCGGGTTTGGGAAGCTGCCAGCACATACAAGTTGTCGCACTGCTTGTCTTTGATGAGGGCCTGGTTCAGGTTGGCCTCGCCCTGAATAACGTTGATCAGGTCATATACCACGCGGCGCTCACAACCCATGATCAAGTCAAGGTTGCGCAGACCCACGTCAAAGTCAATCACGGCAGTCTTGTGGCCACGCAAGGCCAAGCCCGTTGCAAAACTGGCACTGGTGGTCGTTTTTCCAACGCCACCTTTGCCGGAAGTCACCACAATGATTTTTGCCATAGGTCAAACGTCTTTCAAATTTAAAAATTATGATTTCAAAGCTTCAATCAGTAGCTTGTCCTGGCCATCGTTGCTCAGGCGAACCTGCGCCGCCTTGCCCCGCAGATCATCTGCCAGCGGCTTCTCGCCGGTGCGGTAGATGCCGGCAATCGATAGCAACTCCGGCTCCAAACAGGTCGAAAAAATGCGGGCGTGGACATTGCCCCGCGCCCCCGCCATCGCCTTGCCACGCAAAGGTGCGTAGACGTGGATATTGCCATCGGCCATCACCTCGGCGCCCTGGTTGACCATCGCCAGCACCACCAGGTCGGCACCTCGGGCATAGATTTTTTGACCCGAACGCAGTGGCTTGTCAATCACCAGTGTGCTTGGGCCAGGGGCTTCATGGCCGACTTCTGGCGCAGCGGTCTCGGTGAGCGTTGGCACGGTGGCCACAGGACTCAAACGTGGCGCATCGATCGGAGCCTCTACCAGACCCAAAGCGCGCGCTGACGCTGTCCAGGTGGCATTGGCCCCGCGCATGGCCACCGGCACCAGTCGACAAGACCGAAGCACAGCCAGCAAGGGGGCTAAATCCTGTACCGGCAAGTCGGCATCGAGTTGGGAAAAATCAAGGACCAGCGCGTCGTTGTCAAAAAAATCAGGACTCTCGCCTTGCGCACCAAATTTTGCGGATAAATCGGCAGCCAGAACGTCCCAGTTTGCGGTCTTGATCATCAGTGCCACCAATGGCAAGTGAGCACTTTTAATTTTAAAAGATTCGGGCGCGTGCTTGGGCGGTTGAGCTGCGGAAATAACGGGCATGTAGGAATCTGAGAGAGTTAGACCGCAAGTAGGCGATGACTAAGGAGAGTGAGGAAAAACCTCAGAATAGCGCTGATTTTACTTGATAGACGTGTGCGGATGGGAGACTTTTTAATCGCCAGAATGTAGCTGGAAGTTACGAATGTTTCACGCCCAGCCGCTGATGCAGCAGGGTGCTGGTGGTGGTGTATTGCAACTGAGTCGCCTGGTCGGGAAAGACAATCGCCGCGGCCGCAAACGATGCCAAGGTACATTCGTGAAAGCCGCACAAAATCAATTTCTTTTTACCGGGATAGGTGTTGATGTCGCCTACCGCGAAGATGCCCGCTTCACTGGTTTGAAATTTCTCGGTATCGACTTGGAGCTGTTTGCGTTCCATATCCAAACCCCAGTTGCTGACAGGGCCGAGTTTGGGCGACAGGCCTTGCAATACCAGCAGCGTATCTACGGGCAAGGGTGCCGTTTGACCTTCTGCATCAGTCACTTGCAGGGCCGTCAGGCGGGGAGGCTGGCCCGGTTCTTCATCCAGGCCGCTGACTTGACCAATGCGAAGCTGTAGTTTGCCCACCGCGCACAGGTTGCGAATGGCATCCATTTTATGCGGTTCAGCGTTGAACACATCGCGCCGGTGTAGCAGCGTCACGGTTTTTGACGCGATGCTGGCGAGTTGGATGGCGGCATCCAAAGCAGCGTCTTCGCCACCCACAATCACCATGTTTTTGCCTGGAACGTTGGCTAAATTGTCTGGTTTGAGGTCCAAATGATAAAAAAGCTGCGTCCCCGCGTAAACATCCAGCCCGGCCAAGGCTAATTTCTTCGGCTGAAAAGCCCCCACACCCGCAGCAATGAAGATGGTTCTGGTCAAAAACACCGTGCCTGCTGAGGTGTGCACCACAAACCGTCCATCCGCTTGCCGCGTCAGCGTGTCAACCTGGCTGCTCAGGTGAAGCGGGGTGGTGAATGGCTTGATTTGCTCAAGCAGCGATGCCACCAACTGCCGCCCCGTGGTAGCCAGCGTGCCGGGAATATCGTAAATCGGTTTGTCCGGGTACAACTCAATGCATTGACCGCCCGCATAGGGCAGGGCATCTACAACGTGGGCTGAAATACCCAACAGTCCCAGCTCGAACACCTGAAACAAACCCACCGGCCCTGCGCCAATGACAAGGGCATCGGTCTCAACGGTATCCATCAGGTCAGGAGAGTGTGTGTGGATGCGTTGACGT
>JASJPN010000045.1:0-330 GCA_031426635.1 Polaromonas sp. | reverse complement strand
GTTGACGTTAGATCAGCGCACCAATTCGGACAGTTTGTGTTTCACATCTTTCCAGTCGTCGGCATCGGGCAGGGCAGGTTTGCGCTTGGTGATGCTCTTCCAGCCCTCGGCGCGTGACAGCTCCACATTGAGCTTGATGAACGCCAGTTGGTCTGCCGGCACGTCTTCTTCCGCGTAAATAGCGTTGACGGGGCACTCGGGGATGCAGACGGCGCAGTCGATGCATTCATCGGGGTCGATGACCAGCATGTTGGGGCCTTCGCGGAAGCAGTCGACCGGGCACACGTCCACGCAGTCGGTGTATTTGCAGCGGATACAGGATTCAGAGAC
>JASJPN010000044.1:4825-12322 GCA_031426635.1 Polaromonas sp. | reverse complement strand
CACGCGATTCAACCCCGGTGGGGCATTGCTTGACTTAGAGGGGAAGCCCTTGTAGAGGCTGTATAAAAACCCGATTTTTACGAGTCCCAAGCCTTGCGTCAAGGCTTCTGTGATTTCGAGTCAGGTATTTTTCAGTCATTGCCGAAGTGTGGCGGATTTTCGCCCCGTTTTGATCGGGAACGGCTTGTACAGACAGGCATGCAATTTGGTAGGGGATCCAGCTACCATATAGTGGGGGATTTAAATCTCCCCTAACCCCTCTTTTCCAAAGAGGGGAATAAATTCACTTGCAAACCAGGCGATTTTTACTATATTTTTAATAGCAACATAGACAACAAATACGCCATCTACAGCCATAAATCAACTCTTAATCTGCACCCACAACTTGTCCAGCCGCTTCACGCTCACCGGCTGGGGCGTGCGCAGTTCCTGAGCGAAGAAGCTGACGCGCAGCTCTTCCAGCAGCCAGCGGAACTCCATCATCCGGTCGTCCACCGCGCCTTTGCGCTCTGCTACCAGGCGCCAGTAGGCTTGCTCGGACGGACGCAGTTCTGCTGATTTGGCGGCATCGCGCGCGGGGTCGGCGCGGACCTTGTCCAGCCGCTGCGTGATAGCTTTGAGGTAGCGCGGAAAGTGGTGCAACTGCGTGAAAGGCGTCAGGGCGATAAAGCGCTTGGGCATGAGACGCGCCAGTTGCGCCGCGACATCGCCGGTGGCCTCGGGCGCGTTTTTGGTGTCTTTGAGTTTGCGGGCTGCGGTGGCGTATTCCTGCAAAATGATGGCGGCCATGCGGGCAATTTCATTGGCAATCAGGGTCAAGCGCCCTCGCCCTTCGTCCAGGCGTTTGGTAAATTCTGCGGCGTTTGTGGGTAATGGGTCGAGCAAGAAGGCGCGGTCCAGCGCTTTGGCGATGATTTGCTCGCGCAACTCCTCTATCGTGCCGCCGCCCGTGCCGTCTACCGCTTTGCCGACCGTCATGTATTGCGCGGCCATTTTGGTCAAATCGGGGATGTTTTTCTCCAAATACTTGAGCGCGTCTTTGATTTGCAGCGAAAACAGGCGGCGCAAACCAGCACGGTGCTTGGCGGCGGCCACGTCCGGCTCGTCAAACACCTCCATGCTGACCGCGTCTTGCAGGTCAATCAGCGCGGGGAAGCCAATCAAGGTCTGGCCGCCTTTGTTGATTTCCATCAGCTCGGGCAGTTCGCCAAAGGTCCAGGCGGTGTAGCGCTGCCCGGCTGGGGATGCTACAGATTCAGTCGGCTTTGAATTTGCTATATTTTTTGTAGCTGATGAGTCAATAAATACGCCGGCTATAGCCGAATTTGATCCCTTGTTTTGAGAATTACAGGATGCCGGAGCTGATGGTGCCAAACCATTCGCCGCCAGCCTGTCTGTCGCAATTTTCAACCCCGTCAGCGCCTGAAACGCCCCCCGCGCCTTGGCACCCAGCTCGGCTTTGAGCGCCCCCAGGTTGCGCCCTGTGCCCAGTTGACGACCGTGCTCATCGACGACGCGAAAGTTCATGAACAGGTGCGGGCTGAGCATGTCCAGCTTGAAGTCGGCCCGCTGCACGTCCACCTGGGTCGCGTCGCGCACTTTTTTCAGCAAGGCTTCCACCAAACCCGTGGCGCCAAAAGCTTCCGGCACATTCAGTTCGGCAGCCATGCGTGCCGCGCTCTCGGGCAGCGGCACCAGGCGCGAACGCGGCCGCTGGTGCAGCGACTTGAGCAGCGCCTGGATTTTGTCTTTCAGCATGCCGGGCACCAGCCACTCGCAACGCTCATCGTTGACCTGGTTCAGCACAAACAGCGGCAGCGTCACGGTCATGCCGTCTTTGGCGTCGCCCGGTTCGTGCAGATAAGTGGTCTGGCAGTCGACGCCACCGAGACGGATGGTTTTGGGAAACGACTGCGTGGTGATGCCCGCCGCCTCGTGCCGCATCAGCTCGTCGCGGGTCAGCATCAGCAATTTCGGCTGTTTTTTGATCTCCTCGCGATACCAGTTCTCAAAGCTATAGCCGCTGCACACATCGTCAGGCAGCTGCTGGTCGTAAAAAGCGTAAATCAGCTCGTCGTCCACCAACACGTCCTGCCGGCGCGACTTGTGTTCCAGCTCCTCCACTTGCGCGATCAGCCGCTCATTCGCCGCCAAAAACGGGAGTTTCGTCTCCCACTGCCCGCCCACCAAGGCCTCGCGGATAAAAATCTCCCGCGCCGCGACCATGTCCACGCGGCCAAAGTTGACGCGTCGGCCACTGTAAATCACCAGCCCGTACAGCGTGGCCCGCTCCAGCGCCACCACTTCGGCGGCTTTTTTCTCCCAGTGCGGGTCGAGCAGTTGCTTCTTTAACAAGTGTCCGGCGACTTTTTCCAGCCACTGCGGCTCGATATTGGCAATGCCGCGCCCAAACAGCCGCGTCGTCTCCACCAGCTCGGCCGCCACAATCCAGCGCCCCGGTTTTTTGGCCAAATGCGCGCCGGGGTGGGCGAAGAACTTGATGCCACGTGCGCCCAGGTATTCGCCTCGCGCGCCCTTGTCGTCCCTGCCGCCCGTAGCAGCCTCGGTTTCCATCTTCCAGCCCACGTTGCCCAGCAGACCGGCCAGCATGGACATATGCAGCTCTTCATAACTCGCAGGCCGCGTGTTGACGCGCCACTTGTGCTCCGCCACGACAGTGACAAGCTGGCTGTGAATGTCGCGCCACTCGCGCACGCGGCGAATGTTGACGAAGTTTTGCCGCAGCAATTGCTCGTATTGGCGATTCGACAGTTTGTGGGTGATCTCCGCCGGGGTCGGGTTGGTTGCGGTTTTCAGCACATGCGGCCCGCCGCGCGAGTCCTCCAGCCACTTCCACAGCTTCAAATAGCCCGAGAATTCGCTTTTCTCGTCATCAAACTTCACATGCGCCTGATCGGCGGCTTGCTGCGCCTCCATCGGACGGTCGCGCACGTCCTGCACGCTCAAGGCCGAGGCAATCACCAGCACTTCGTCCAGCGCGCCGCGCTCGCGCGCCTCGATGATCATGCGGCCCACGCGCGGGTCCAGCGGCAGCTTGGCCAGCTCGGCACCCATCGCGGTCAACTCATTGGCGTCGTCCACCGCGCCCAGCTCGCCCAGCAACTGGTAGCCGTCGGCAATGGCGCGGCTCTGCGGTGGCTCGATGAACGGGAAGTCTTCGACCATACCCAGATGCAGCGACTTCATCCGTAAAATCACGCCGGCCAGCGAACTGCGCAAAATCTCGGGCTCGGTGAAGCGTGGCCGGCCAGCAAAATCCAGCGCATCGTAGAGCCGGATGCAAATCCCGTCCGCCACCCGCCCGCAGCGCCCCGCGCGCTGGTTGGCCGACGACTGGCTGATCGGCTCGACCAGCAACTGCTCCACCTTGCTCCTGAAGCTGTAGCGCTTCATGCGCGCCGTGCCTGCATCAATCACGTAGCGGATGCCGGGCACGGTGAGCGAGGTTTCGGCCACATTGGTTGCCAACACGATGCGCCGTCCGGTGTGGCCGTCAAAAATCCGGTCCTGCTCGGGCTGGCTCAGCCGTGCAAACAGCGGCAGCACCTCGGCGTTACGCATCACGGGTTGGTGGCTCAAATGGCCGCGCAAGTGGTCCGCCGCCTCGCGAATCTCGCGTTCGCCGGGTAAAAACACCAAAATGTCGCCACCGATGTGCGGGTTGATCCACAGCTCGTCGACCGCGTCGGCAATGGCGTTGTTGAGCCCGTAATCGCGCGATTCCTCATAGGGACGGTAGCGCTGCTCGACCGGAAACATCCGGCCCGAGACCATGATCACCGGCGCTGGCCCCTGTCTGGAGGCAAAATGGTCCGCAAAGCGCTGCGCATCAATCGTCGCCGAGGTCACAATCACCTTCAAATCGGGCCGGCGCGGCAGGATTTGGCGCAGATAACCCAGTAAAAAGTCGATGTTCAAGCTGCGCTCGTGCGCCTCGTCGATGATGATGGTGTCGTAGGCCTTGAGCAGCGGGTCGGTCTGCGTCTCGGCCAGCAAAATGCCGTCGGTCATCAGCTTGACGGACGCTTCGCGGCTGAGCCGGTCCTGAAACCGCACCTTGAAGCCCACCACCTCGCCCAGCGGCGTTTTCAGCTCCTCGGCTATTCGCTTGGCGACCGAACTGGCGGCAATCCGGCGCGGCTGGGTGTGGCCAATCAGCTTGCCCTGCCCCGGCGGGTAAGCCGCCTTGCCACAACCCTCGGACGCAATCGACCGCTTGCCGCGCCCCATCGCCAAGGCAATTTTGGGCAACTGCGTCGTCTTGCCCGACCCCGTCTCGCCACACACAATGATCACCTGATGCGACTGTAGCGCCGCCATGATCTCGTCACGTTTGCCCGATACGGGCAGGGATTCTGGGAAGTCGATGGCTAAAAGAGGCATGGGGGGATTATCGGGGATGGCTGCGGGCTTCACCGGGGTGTTGGGGGGCTGGTTTTTCAAATCCCGCCACCTTTGGCGCTGAAAAATATCAATCAAATCGGCATCTATCCGGTGTATTCACTGCCTGTCAAGCTATCATATTAGTAGCAACAGAGCATCATCTCAAGAAAAACCCCTCAGGTCACCTTGAGCCCCTTCAACGCCGGGTCACTCGGTGGATAGCGCAAATCGAGCTTCTGCAACGCGTGGCGGACCACGCTGGCGATCATCAGGTTGCGGTGCGTTTTGGAGTCGGCGGGCACCACCGTCCACGGCGCCCACGGCGTGCTGGTAGCGTTGAGCAGGTTTTCATAGGCTTGCTGGTAGGACTTCCACTGCTTGCGCGTCTCCAGGTCGCCCAGGCTGAACTTCCAGTGTTTGCTCTCGTCGTCAATACGCTCTTGCAGGCGCACGCCTTGCTCCTCGTAGCTGATGTGCAGCATGAACTTGAGGATGACGGTGCCGGTCTCGCTGAGCATGCGTTCAAAGTCGTTGATGTGGGCATAGCGCTGTGCCGTCTGCGCGGGCGTGATCCAGCCATTGACAGGTGGCACCAGCACATCTTCGTAATGGCTGCGGTTAAACAGCATGACTTCACCCGCGCCAGGCACTTGCTGGTGAATGCGCCACAGGTAGTCGTGCGCCCGCTCCTCCTCGCTTGGCACCTTCCAGCCAACGGTGGTTAAGCCCAGCGGCGTGATGCGTCCAAAGACGCCGCGTAGTGTGCCGTCTTTGCCGGAGGTGTCCGTGCCCTGCAAAATGACCAGCAGTTTGTAGCGTTTGTCTGCATAAAACAGGTTTTGCAACACGTCCAGCTCGGTAGCCAGCTCTTCGACGGCGGTTTTGTCGCCTTGCTTGTCGCCACTGGAGAAAGGTTTGGCCGCAGGGTCGCAATCTGCCAACTTGAAGGATTTATCGGCCTTTTTTCCGGAGTCGTCGATGCCCCCTTTGTTGGGCGGTTGCCATGGGCTCAGAATTTTTTCAAACTGTTTGATATCTGCGTTGCTGGCCGGTGCGCTTGATGGCGGTGAGGAGTCATCATTGTTTGAGGGCATTTAAGTCTCCGGTTGGAAGCCGTGATGGGCGAATGACTGCGGTTCTTTCTGTATCCCATCGTACGGCAAACAGATCGCAAAGCCACAGGTTTGAAACGACCATCCTATTTTTGGCTGTCGCGCAGGTGTCGATGTGAGTCAGGTTTCATCTTATATTCGGCAAACCTGCCTGCAATGACGCATGTTGTACAACCCAAACAAGCACACGACCCAAAACCATGACCTCTCTTTTCAATCCCACCCGCTCTGGCAGTATCCATATTGCAAACCGTGTCGTTATGGCGCCGCTCACGCGTAACCGCGCACCCGGCGCGATCCCGACGCCCTTGATGGTGACTTACTACACACAGCGCGCTGACCCCAGGAACGGTGCCGGCTTGATCGTGACCGAGGCGACCGCCATCAGCCACCAGGGCCAAGGTTATTCAGACGTGCCGGGCATCTGGAGCGACGAACAGGTGGCGGCCTGGAAGACAGTGACCGACTCCGTCCACGCCGCAGGCGGCAAAATCGTGATGCAGTTGTGGCACGTGGGGCGCGTCTCACACAACGAACTGCAACCCGGTGGGCAAGCACCGGTGGCTCCATCGGCTATCCGTGCTAACACCAAAACGGTGTTGATCAAGGATGGTGTCCCAGCGTTTGAAGACACCTCCATGCCGCGCGCACTGACTTTGGAAGAACTGCCCGGCATTGTGAATGACTACCGCCATGCAGCTAAAAATGCCATCGCCGCCGGTTTTGACGGCGTTGAAGTGCACGGTGCCAACGGCTATTTGCTCGATCAATTCATGCGCTCGGGCTCCAACACCCGTACCGACATCTATGGCGGCAGCATCGAAAACCGGGCCCGTTTGCTGCTGGAAGTCATGACCGCTGTCACCCAGGAAATCGGCGGCGACCGCGTCGGCCTGCGCCTGTCGCCCGTCACACCCTCCAACGATGCGCACGACCCGAACCCACAGCCGCTCTTTGAGTATGTGGTGACGCAACTCGCGCCTCTGAACCTGGCCTTCCTGCACATCATTGAAGGCGCGACTGGCGCCGCACGCGACTATGTACAGGGTGACCAGCCGTTTGACTACGCGCTACTTCGCGCTGCCTACCGCAGCGCCGGTGGCAAAGCGGCCTGGATGGTGAACAACGGCCTGGATGCGGCTCTGGCCAAGCAGTCTTTGGCCGAAGGTGCCGATTTGGTGGCGTTTGGTCGCCCCTTCATTGCCAACCCCGACCTGACCCGCCGCCTGCGTGAAGGTGCCGCACTCAACGAGCCAGATCGCGCCACCTTCTATGGTGGTGGTGCCAAAGGCTACATCGACTACCCAGCTCTGGCCTGAGCCAAGAGTCAACTGGTAACAAATTTGTGCCCAAGCCGGTACAAAGCCAATGCTAAGATTTACCTCGGCCCTTGCACCAGCGCAAGGGGCATCAAGGAACTGCATGAAATTCGGCTACACCATCGTTTATGTCCCCTCCGTGGTAGACACGCTGCGCTTCTATCAAGATGCGTTTGGCTTTGAAACCCGCTTCTTGCACGCATCCGGTGAATACGGTGAGCTGGAAACGGGCGCAACCGTGCTCGCCTTTGCCTCGCACGCGATGGGTTATTTGAATCTGGGCGGAAAGTATCAACCAGCTGATCTATCCGCCGCACCACTCGGCATCGAGCTGGCGTTTGTCACCGATGACGTGGCCGCCGCCTACGCCAAGGCCGTCGCCGCCGGGGCGACCCCCATCAAACCACCCATCGAAAAACCGTGGGGACAGACTGTGGCGTATGTCCGCGCGATGGAGGGATCGCTGGTTGAGATTTGCTCACCTGTAGGGTGATAAAGGCGGCACCAAACAGGCATGAAATTTCGTTAAATGAGCGCCTGACCGGTGTATTTACTACTCATATTGCTGCTACTTATATAGCAAAAATCAGCCGGACACCCAAAAAGTTCAACCGCGCTGAAAGTACATTTTCGATTTATCAAGCTTGTATGACCACGGCAAG
>JASJPN010000044.1:0-4725 GCA_031426635.1 Polaromonas sp. | reverse complement strand
TCAACCGCGCTGAAAGTACATTTTCGATTTATCAAGCTTGTATGACCACGGCAAGTTGTCGTTCTTCCAGCCGTTGACGGCGCGCTGACCAACACGGTCACCGGTTTTGGCGATGTCACCCTCAAAGCCATCGGGCACGCTGTACACGCGGGTGTAGCCAGCAGCCATCAAGCGGTCAGCGGCTTTGGAGCTGCGGTCGCCAGAGCGGCAAATGAGGATGATGGTGCTGTCTTTACTTTTGAGTCCGAGTTGACTCAGGCGAACACCGATTTCGGGCACAAAATCTTGAAACGGTTCGAGCAGATAGAGGGTGCGCGTGGCATCCCAATCGCTCATCAACTCCTGATGTTCCATAAAGGGCACCAAGGCATCAACGGTGGTGGACATGCCCACGTACATCGCCTCGGCGCGGGTACGCACATCAAAAAACGCCACCGCCTTGGGGTCTTTGGTTTTCATCTCAAAAGCTTGGCGGGGGGTGAGGTACAGCGCTAACTTGGTACGTTTGCTCTCAGGCACTTTGTCTATTTCCACTTTACCAGGCGCGTTAGCAGCCACCTTCTCCGCGCTGGCTGCTTGGGGCGCAGATGAGCACCCCGCCGACACCCACCCGACCAAACCAGCCACCCCAAGCATTCCCATTCGACGATTGACTTGCATATATACGACCTGTTACCTGTTACCTGTTAAATAGAGCCGCATGGCTATCCATGTGGATGTCCCCGCAGCCATTGAAAAAAGTGTGATAAAAAATGTCATTGTAAGCGGGCGAACTCAATTGCACACGTCACGGCCAGACACCCCCCAACTTAGCCCAGGCTCACATTCCCCCTGGCGCCTTGTCGCCGCGGCCTCCCGTGCCGTTATCATTGGCTCATCGACTGATTACTGCAACACACACCCATGCCTACTGTCTTTAACTTCACTTTTGTCCCTTGGTTTCGCTCGGTGGCGCCGTACATCCATTTGCACCGAGGCAAAACCTTTGTGGTGGGAATTGCAGGCGAGGCGATTGCAGCGGGCAAGTTGCAGCATTTGGCGCAAGATTTGGCGCTGATTCAAAGCATGGGCGTCAAAGTGGTGCTGGTGCATGGCTTTCGACCCCAGGTCAACGAGCAGCTCCAGGCCAAAGGCCACACGCCGCGTTACTCGCACGGGATGCGTATCACCGACGAGGTGGCGCTGGACTGCGCGCAAGAAGCCGCCGGCCAATTGCGCTATGAGATTGAGGCGGCGTTCAGCCAAGGGTTGCCCAACACGCCGATGGCGGGGTCAACGGTGCGGGTCATTTCAGGCAACTTCATCACCGCGCGACCCGTAGGCATTGTCGATGGGGTGGACTTTCAGCACTCCGGGCTGGTGCGCAAGGTGGACACGGCGGGCATCATGCAAACGCTGGACTTTGGCGCCATGGTGCTGCTGTCGCCGTTTGGCTTTTCGCCCACCGGCGAGGCGTTTAATTTGACCATGGAAGAGGTCGCGACCTCGGTGGCGATTGCCTTGCAGGCGGATAAGCTGATTTTTGTGACGGAGATTCCCGGTATTCGCATGCAACCAGGTAAGCCCGCGAGTGATGACAACCCCATTGATACCGAGCTGCCCTTGGCGGCGGCGCAAAAACTGCTGGCCGACCTGCCCTCGCCCAGCCAGCCCAGTGACACGGCGTTTTACTTGCAGCACTGTGTCAAAGCCTGCAAAGAGGGCGTCGAGCGCAGCCACATTTTGCCCTTTGCGGTGGATGGCTCTCTGCTCTTAGAGGTCTACGTACACGACGGCATTGGCACCATGGTGGTGGACGAAAAGCTGGAAAGCCTGCGCGAGGCCACGGCCGATGATGTGAGCGGCATTTTGCAACTGATTGAGCCGTTTGAGAAAGACGGCACCCTGGTCAAACGCAGCCCCACCGAGATTGAGCGCGATGCCAGCAACTACACCATCATTGAGCACGATGGGGTGATTTTTGCCTGCGCCGCGCTCTATCCCTACCCCGAGGCCAAAACCGGCGAGATGGCCGCGCTGACCGTGTCGCCTCATGTACAGGGTCAAGGCGATGGCGAGCGGCTGCTCAAACGCATTGAGCAGCGCGCCAAAGCAGCCGGACTCGACAGTATTTTTGTGTTGACAACGCGCACCATGCACTGGTTTATCAAACGCGGCTTCAAACAGGTTGACCCGGACTGGCTACCCGAAGCGCGGAAACGCAAGTACAACTGGGACCGGAAGAGCCAAGTGCTGGTGAAAAAAGTCATCTGAAAATTATTGCAACCAATCCAGCCAGCTTGAGAAACAAGATTAACGTCGTTTCAACAGCAAAACCAGGGCCACCAGCGCCATCGCGCAAAAGCACAGAAACGACCAGTTGGCAATCGAGCCGCCTAGAAACGTCCAGTCCACTTTGCTGCAATCGCCCGAGCCGCGAAAGATCATCGGAATGACACGCTGTAGTGGAAAAGTTTCAATCATGCCGTAAATGTCGCGGCCGCAAGACGCGACTTCGGGCGGATACCACTGCAACCAACTTTGTCGTGCTGCGACAAATGCGCCGCCCAGCGCGGTAACGACAAGCAGCGCAGCACTCGTCTTTTGGAGGCCATTGTTAGATGTAGCCGACGCAATTGCGGCCCATATAGCTATCAAAATCATAGCGTAACGCTGCACAATGCACATCGGGCAAGGCTCTAAACCCACCACATGCTGCAAATACATGCCAAAAGCCAGCAAGGCAACGCAAGCCGCAACGATCACAGCCATGACGGCACGAAAATTCAAGTGATTCAGATTCAAACGATTCAAAATGGGCTCTCCACAAGATTTAATTCGATTAATTGGACACCAAAAAGCACCACCGGTTCGACGATGGTATCCAAAACCAACGACAATTTGACAAAATACGGTTTTTTACCCCTTTCACCTCTCCCATTTCCCGCATTTGCAATTACCCCAAGGACAACGCTCATGGCACGCATGGTCAACTGTATTAAATTAGGCATTGAAGCTGAAGGACTCGACTTCCCACCGTACCCCGGCGACTTGGGCAAGCGCCTGTGGGAAAGCGTCAGCAAGCAAGCCTGGGCCGACTGGATGAAGCACCAAACCATGCTGGTCAACGAAAACCGCCTGAATCTGGGCGACCTGCGCGCCCGCCAATACCTGGCGTGCCAAATGGAAGCGCATTTCTTTGGTGGCGGTGCCGATGCCGCGCAAGGCTACGTGCCTGTTGACGCTGGCCACTAAAGCAGCCCCAGGACACTGCATCGTCATTGGCGCGGGCATCGCTGGTGCCTGCACGGCGCTCAGCCTGGCGCGGCGCGGCTGGCAAGTCACAGTGTTGGACGCGGGCTCTGCGCCAGCCAACGGCGCATCGGGTCTGCCTGCAGGTTTGTATGCACCCTACATGTCGGCTGACAACAATCTCACCTCACAAATCACAGCCATTGGTGTGCTCGTCACGCAGCAACTCGCAAAAAGTCTTTTGGTCGAAGGTGTGGACTGGCAAGCCAGCGGCGTGATGGAGCGCAAAAATGGTCAACATGAACGCTGGCACCCGAACGCTGGCTGGGTCAAACCTGGTGCCTTAGTGCAAGCCTGCTTGGCGCACCCCGGCGTGACATGGCGCGGCAACTGCGATGTCAAGCAATTGGCACGCGTTGGCGATGGCCATGAAAATAGCGATGCCTGGGCGGCTCTGGACGCTGCTGGTCGAACACTCGCCCAAGCGGATAGGGTGGTTGTCGCAGCCGCGCATGGCAGTGTTGATTTGCTCAACACCGTTCCTGCTGCGCCCAACCTGAACCTGCAAGCCGTTCGTGGCCAAGTGACTTACGGTGCTTTATCGGACACTGTACTGCAGGATATGGCATTGAATTCGCACTACCCCATCAATGGCAACGGCAGCTTCATCACCACCGACACCCTGTGGGTAAGCGGTGCCAGCTATGACCGAGACAACACCAGCTTAGCCCCCACCGTCACCGATCAGGTGGCTAATTTTGAACGGCTGCAGACGCTACAGCCCGCGCTTGCCGAGCAGCTTAAACCCAGTTTTCAACGAGGCGAGGTGCGCAACTGGGTTGGCATCCGCTACACCTACCGGGACCGACTACCCATCGTGGGCGAAGTTGCGCCTGGCTTGTGGATTTGCACCGCGCTGGCCTCGCGCGGCCTGACGCTTGCGCCGCTGTGCGCCGAGCTGCTGGCGGCGCAGCTGCACGGTGAGCCGCTGCCGCTAAACGCACGCCAGGCGCGGGCGCTGGGATTAGAACGGTTGAAGCGGCTAAAACCCTAAAATACCCGCCATGACAACCCCAACTCAAGCAACACCTTATGAATTACTAGGCGGTGAAGCCGGCGTACGCCAATTGGTGCACCGCTTTTACGAGCTGATGGACGAGCTGCCCGAAGCCTGGACCGTGCGCCGTCTGCACCCTGAGACTCTCAAAAATAGTGAAGAAAACCTGTTTGAATATCTCAGCGGCTGGTTTGGCGGACCCACCACGTACGTGGATAAAAAAGGCCACCCCCGCATGCGCATGCGCCATGCCCCCTATGCCGTCACCCCGATCGCACGCGACGAGTGGATGCTGTGCATGACTCAGTCCTTAACCGAGCAGGTGCAAAATGCGGCCTTCAGAGACCACCTGATCGCCACCTTTGCCCAACTGGCCGACCACATGGTGAATACCGCTTAGCGCACGCTTGCCTTGTCTATTGACATGAATCAAGCCC
>JASJPN010000043.1:0-4842 GCA_031426635.1 Polaromonas sp. | reverse complement strand
TGGCCGAGGCCATGGTCAGCCTGAACATGATCGACACGCAGGGCGGCGGCATCAAGCGCATGTTTCAGGCGCAGCGGCGGCGGTTCTTCCCGCTGCCAGACTACGACCTGTCGCAGCCCGAGCGGGTGATGGTGACGCTGCGCGGGCGCATTCTGGATGTGCGCTACACTCGGCTGCTGATGGCACAAGGCGAGCTGGACCTAGGCACCATCATGTTGCTGGACAAGGTGCAAAAGGGCCAGCGCATTGCGGCGGAGGATGCCAAGCGGCTAAAGGCTGCCAAGCTGCTGGAAGGGCGTTACCCCAATTTGCTGGTGGCGGGCAGCGTGGCGGCAGTGGCAGGCCAGAAGGCGCAGCACATTCGCAACCGGGGTTTTGACAGCCAGTATTACCGCGACATGATCGTGGCCTTGGTTCGTGAACACCAGCCCGTGTCGCGTGAAGACATTGACAAGCTGTTGTTGGACAAGCTGCCCGAGGTGCTGAGTCAGGCGCAGAAGCTCACCAAAATTCACAACCTTCTGTCGTCGCAGTCGGGTAAAACCATCCGAAACGCCGGATCACGGTCGGTTTCGCAATGGATTTTGATGGATCAAAAAAACAATGAAAAACAAACGGGTTAACAAAGGCGGCGTCTCACGGTCCCAAGAAAACTTGTTTCCCGTCAATGACTTAGGCTTTGGTTAACGTTTGCTAAACGCTTTGTTTAACAAAGCGTTTAGCACGTGAATCCGGAAATTCCGAAAAAATCCATACAAGTCAATCGCTTGCTATTACATGCGCCAACTTGACCTTTTCTCCGCCCTGCAGTCCAGCACCGAGGGCATAGCCACCGAATTCAAATCGGCACGCGGTGGCATGCCCGGCAGTTTTTGGGAGTCCTATTCCGCCATGGCCAACACCCAGGGCGGCACCATTGTTTTGGGCGTGGCGGAAAAGCCCACCGGCTTGGTGTGGGAGGGCGTGCCAGATGCTGCGCGCCGACAGTGTTCGCCTCAATGATGAGGCCATTAGGGGCAACCCTCAGGTCCAATTAATCCAAAAATGTTAAGCTATAACTAAACAAATGTACTGTTTGACCGAAATCAGGGTGGATGACTTCGAGCAAGGGGTGTTGCCAGCGCAGGGCAGGTTCAAGGTGGCGTCGCCGTGCAGTGACCCAAAGGAGCGGAGTTCTGCGGCGGTGTTTGAGGCAGTTCAGGATATGGAGAAAAGCGATCAGCGCCAGGCATTGGCCGGGCTGAAATACCTGCTCAAGCTGGCGCAACTGGGCAAGCCGTTTAACCAACTGGTGGACAAGAAGGCCGTGCATGAAGCGTTTGAGCCGTTTTACTGCGAGCTGACCAAGCGGAACGAGACGGTATGGCGGTATCGGCATGGCGATATTCGGATATTGTTTTATTACGCGGTGGACAAGGTGGTATTGCTGGCGCATACCTTGCCCAAGCGCACGGACAAGCTCTCTACAAAAGAGAAAAATATTGCCAGGCAAGCGGTGCTTGATTTTTTGGAAGCATCCCGATCTGAAGCAGGTATTCAGTGGGTGAAATGAAGTGAGATGACTATGGAACACAAACCTCTTTTTGGTGACTTGATTGCCGCGCATGGCGGGTTGGCTGAAGAGCTGAAATCTGTCGATGTGGCGGCTGACTTGGTGCTCTTGCTGCACCATGTAGGAAAATCGCGTGCGGAGCTTGCGCGTGCCTTGGGCTGGAGCCGTGCGCGTGTGACGCAGGTGTTGTCTGGGCGTGAAAACCTGACGGTTCAAACCATTGCTGCGGTCACGCAAGCGTTGGGGTACACGTTTGACACGGTGTTTCGCAAGTCGGCAGAGTCTGCACCAGCGCAGCCTTGGGAGGCGCAAGCAACACTGATGCTGGAAATGCGTGATGAGCCGGACCTCGCCCAGTGGATGAGCCGCAAGACCATGAAACCGATGGCCAGCCAGTTCAGTGGGGCCAAGGAGGTTTTGGTTATTGGCGCGCAACTGGATTCGTCGAATCACGCGTACATGTATCAGGAGATGGCCTGTGCAGCTTAGTCCTTTGCAGCTTTTGGAATACACGTTTGACGGTGTTTCTGTAACCCCGGTCGAAGGGTATGTTGCAGACCCGGAGTTCTCTGCGGGCTTGGTGTTTTTTCCTGGCAAATTGGCAATCTCCGCCGAGACGGGATTGGCCGTATTGGGCGAAGTAGCCAGCTATTCGGATTACGGGATCAAGCTGACCCTGCGTGTCGCTCCCAAGGAGGATAAACAGGCTCCTTACAACGTGCAGATCTCGGTTCGTGGCGTGGTTCGCATGCATCTCACGCAGCAGGTGAATCAAGCAGAAGAAAGGCGCGCGCGCGCGTTGGTCAACGGTGTGTCTTTGCTGTACGGCGTTGTGCGCGAGCTGGTAAGCAACATTACGAGCCGATCCGTTCACGGAGGCATGTTGTTGCCGTCTTTGAGTTTTGCAGATTTGGCGACATCAAAGCCAGACCAGCCGCATGTGGCTGAAGCGCCAAAATTGAACGCGCCTGAAGAGAAATTGCGCAAAGTGGCAGCGAAACGAACACGTGCAAACAAAACATGATCGACATGCATCGTCCGCACCACCGCAGAAGTGCTGCTGGCTTTGCTGCCGTAATGGGAGTTTGCGTGTGAGCTGATGCTTTGACGGGGTATGACGAGCTGGTGGTGCGTCCACGTTCTGATGTAGCCTGATTTGGCAGGCTTGACTGCTATAAATAACATAGCTGCACAGGCAGTAAATACGCTGTCTATAGGCGAGTATCCCTGTTGTTAGTTGAATATTTAGCTTTGTTCACAATTATTGGACAAAGCAATTAATTGGACAAAATTCTACCTCCCATGTATTTTGTCCATTATTGACAGTCGTCCATTTTTTGTGGACAATCCAATAAAATGGACAAAACAAAGCCAAGTACTGAGCAAATGCTTCTGGACGCCGCTATCGAAGCGGCGGGGGGCATGGGCATCAGCGTGCAAATGGTGCAGCGGGAGCCGCAGTTGGGCCGTGCCCGCGCGGATGCGCAGGTGCGCGTCACGCACGGTGGGCAGGAGGTGCTTTACGCCGTGGAGGTGCGCTGCACATTGCAACTCACCACGCTGGGCGCGGCGCTGCAGCAGCTGGAGCGCCTGGGCCAGCCGGCGATGCTGGTGACTGACTACATCACGCCAGAGCTGGCGGATGCGCTGAAGGCACGAAAAATTGCATTTTTGGATACTGCAGGCAATGCTTACCTGGAACAGGAGGGGCTGCTGGTGTGGGTCAAGGGCCAAAAGCGGGTGGCCAAACCCGCAGCAGTCACTGTGGGTCGCGCCTTTCAGTCTACCGGGCTGCAGGTGTTGTTTACCTTGCTGTGCAAGCCGCAGGCCGTGAATTTGCCCTACCGCGAGCTGGCGGACATGGCTGGCGTGGCGCACGGCACGGTTGGCTGGGTGATGCCGGATTTGCAGCAAATGGGCTTTGTGAAAGACTTGAATGGCAAACGCGGCACGCGCCGGCTGTTTGAACGGGACCGCCTGCTGGATGAATGGGCCACCACCTACGCCCGCGTGTTGCGGCCACGCACACTGCTTGGCCGCTACTACGTGGGCACACTGGAAGGCTGGCAAGACTGGCCACTTTTTGAGCATGATGCCCAGTGGGGCGGCGAGCCTGCCGCCGCCATTCTGACCGGCTACCTGCGCCCGGGTGAGCTGACCATTTATGCCGACAAAGTACCGGCCCTACTGGCTGCGCGCCAAAAGCTTATGAAAGAACCCGCACCCGGTCGGACGGCGGTGGTTGAGGTGCGCAAGCGTTTCTGGAAGTTCCCGGCCGATCCCGAATACAACAATCTTGTCCCGCCCGTATTGGTCTATGCCGACTTGCTGGCCACGGGTGACGCACGTTGTATAGAAACGGCCAAAATGGTGCACGACGCTTATGTCACTCGACTTCTCGCTCAAAACTGAACTGGAGCCGTTGGCTCGGGTGGTCGACTCGTTGCAGGCCGTGGCGCAGCCCATGGGAATAGACTTCTTTTTGATGGGTGCAACCGCGCGCGATGTCTTGCTGCGCCATGGCCATAACATCGAGCCCGGGCGCCAAACCATTGATGCTGATTTTGCGGTGATGGTGCGGGATTGGGAGGTTTTTGGAGACTTGCGGGCCGCTTTGCTTGCGGGCGGGGATTTTGTGGAACGTCCCGGCCCTGCAACACACAGCTTGCGCCACCAAGGTGGGATGCCGTTGGACATTGTGCCTTTTGGTGGCGTTGAACGTGACGACCGGACGATTGCCTGGCCACCAGACCAGAGCACAGTGATGGATTGCTTTGGCGCAAGCGAAGCATTCAAGGCAACCATATCTGTGATGTTGCCGCTTGCGGTGACGCTGCCTGTCGCTTCGATTCCCGCGCTGGCCTTGCTCAAAGTAACCGCCTGGCAAGACCGCAAATTCACCAACCCGGGACGCGATGCGGATGACCTGCTGCTATATGTGCGACATTACATGGATTGCGACAATATGGACCGTGCAGCGCGTGATCATGCTGACCTGTTCCGAGTAAACGACTACGATCACGAAGCGACGGGTGCCCGATTGCTGGGCCGCGACATTGTCTTGTTGCTGGAGACGCCGGCCATCGAACGGGTGCTTGATATATTGCTGTCGCAAGCCGACGCACAAGGAAATTTGTTGTTAGCCCGTCAATCGGGGATGGAAATGGACAAAGCCCGCAGATTGATTCAAGCGGTTTGCGATGGCCTCACCGATAACCTTTAAGAAAATATGAACTCAGCCACCATCGTCCAGAAACTCTGGAACTACTGCAACGTGCTGCGCGACGACG
>JASJPN010000042.1:0-10494 GCA_031426635.1 Polaromonas sp. | reverse complement strand
CAGGGTGGTGACACAGCCCAGCACCTGGCCCTCGCGCAGCCATTCCTGGGTGAAATCCTGGTCGTCGGCGATGATTTCCAGCGGCAGACCCAGGCACACCAAATTTTTCAGTGCGTCCATCGCCCAAGTCGCAATGCTGTCGGCATTGATGGCAATCGAGATGCGCTCATCTTCTCGCGACCCCCCCAGCGAACTGGGCGCGAGTTCTTTCAAATCACGCTCCAAGTCCGCCCGCAAGAGGTGCATCATTTTGGTGTGTTTGAGCAGCAATTGTCCCGCCTGTGTGGGTTTGAGTGGGCGGCTGCGCACAATCAGCACCGTGCCCACCTGCGCCTCCAGTGCGCGCAAGCGCTGCGACACGGCCGATTGGGTGATGGACAGGCGCTGCGCGGCGCGCTCAAAACCGCCTTCTTCAACAATCGCAGCCAAACATTCCAGGGCATCAGGGTCGAACGTACTCATGTGTGGGGGCCTATCAAAGGGTGCTCCGTTCAATGGCTTAGATTGATTTGTACTATTAGTAATCTTGATATTTTCACTGATAGTTTAATCCCGCTTCTAATTTGTGGCAACTTGATGCACACTTGTTTTAGTTAAACCAACAAGGTATAAGCAAGTATGAAAGTCATCATCCTGGGTGCAGGCATCATCGGCGTGAGTACCGCGTGGCATTTGCTGGAGCTGGGCCATGAAGTCACCGTGATTGACCGCCAGCCTGACGCCGCGCTGGAAACCAGCTTTGCCAATGCCGCGCAAATTTCGGTCAGCTACTGTGAGCCGTGGGCCAACAAAGACGCGCCTTTGAAGGCGCTTAAATGGATGTTCCGCGACGATGCGCCCTTGCTGTTTCGGCCCCAATGGCCCACGTTTGGCCCGTTTGCAAGTCGGGAGAGTTTTGGCGGCGGCTGGCAGCAGTGGCGCTGGGGGCTGCAGTTTTTAAGCCAGTGCAACGACGCCGCTTTCGAGCGCAATGTGCAGCAAATCGTGGCCTTGGGTGCCTACAGCCACGCCGCGCTTAAAGATGTGGTGCAAGTTACCGGCATAGCCTACAACCGCCTGGAATACGGCATTGCCCACTATTTCACCGATCAACACGCCCTTGATTCAGCCGGCGAGGCGGCGGCGCTGATGCAAAAGTATGGCGTCAAACGCCAAGTGGTCAGCAAAGAAGCGTTGCTCAAGATCGAGCCCGCCTTGAAGTCGTTTGGCTCCAAAATAGTCGGCGGCACCTACACCGCCAGCGACGAAAGCGGCGATGCCCGCGTCTTCACCCAGGAACTGGCGCGACTGTGCTGCGCACGCGGCGCTGAGTTTTTGTTTGGGCATGATGTATGGGCACTTAACAAAGTCGGAAATGCTATTGAATCTGTAGCTGTTAAGGCAATAAATACGCCGGCTAGAGGTCAAAATGAAGGTGAAAAAGTAAAAAATATGAGTGCAGACGCCATCGTCGTCGCCTGCGGCTCCTACAGCGCGCCGCTCCTGCGCACGGTGGGTGTGGACTTGTCCATCTATCCAGGTAAAGGCTACAGCGCCACCTTCAACATCCTCAAACCCGAGCTGGCTCCCAAGGTGTCGATGATTGACGACCAGGTCAAATGCGCCATCAGCCGCCTCGGTGACGAGCTGCGCGTGGCGGGGACAATTGAAGTCGGCGGCTACGACACTTCACTCACCACCCCCTTGGCTCAGGCCCGCTGCCACATGCTGGCGCAGCGGGTGGAAACCGTCTTGCCCGGCGTCTGTGATACCCGCAGCGAAGAGGAGGGCGGCTCCCCCCATTTCTGGACCGGCCTGCGCCCCGCCACCCCCACCAACATCCCCTTCATCGGCAAAACCAGGGTCGGCAAACTCTGGGTCAACGCCGGCCACGGCACGCTGGGCTGGACGCATGGGGCAGGCTCGGGCAAGGCGCTGGCAGAGCTGATCAGCGGGAAGATGCCGGAGATTGCACATGGCAAAGCTGGGCACAAGTTCGGGTTTTATGGGTTTTGAAGGGTGATCTAGGCACGATTTTACGAGTGTGTCACGCGTTTGGCTCAAGTCGTTTCAGGTAGCCGGGCGGAGGCAAGAGCGGGCGAAGATTGGAATGGCCAGGACGGCGGTCGTGCCAGACGAATCGTGACTATTGCATCAAGGTTAAAATCTTGCGATTTCCTTGACATTTAATTCATGATTCAGATCACACTCCCAGACGGCTCCAAGCGCGACTATCCCGGTCCAGTCACCGTAGCTGAGGTTGCGGCTTCTATTGGCGCAGGCTTGGCCAAAGCCGCTTTGGCCGGTAAAGTGCCAGCAGTTGATGGCCATGGGCTGCGCGTGGTGGACACCAGTTTTAGCATCGAGCAAAACAGCAGCTTGTCCATCATCACGGCCAAAGATGCCGATGGCCTGGAGGTGATTCGCCACTCTACCGCACATTTACTGGCTTATGCGGTGAAAGAGTTGTTCCCCGATGCGCAGGTGACAATTGGCCCGGTGATTGAAAACGGCTTTTTCTACGACTTCTCGTACAAACGGCCTTTCACGCCAGAAGATTTGGCGGTTATTGAGAAAAAAATGACTGAGCTGGCGAATAAAGACGAGCCTGTCACCCGCCGCGTCTTGCCGCGTGACGCAGCGGTGGCTTATTTCAAAAGTCTGGGCGAGCATTACAAAGCAGAGATCATTGCCAGCATTCCGGCTGACCAGGATGTGTCCTTGTATCGCGAAGGCGCTTTTGAAGACCTGTGCCGTGGCCCACACGTGCCCAGCACCGGAAAATTAAAGCACTTCAAGTTGATGAAGCTGGCCGGTGCCTACTGGCGTGGCGATCACAAAAACGAGATGCTGCAGCGCATTTACGGCACTGCTTGGGCGAGCAAAGACGAGTTGCAACAGTACTTAACCCAGCTGGCAGAGGCTGAAAAGCGCGACCACCGCAAATTGGGCCGCGAGCTGGACTTGTTTCATATCGACGAGCACTCTCCCGGCACCGTATTTTGGCACCCCAAAGGCTGGACGCTGTGGCAGGGCGTGGAGCAGTACATGCGCAAGGTCTACCAAGACAATGGCTACCAAGAGGTCAAAGGTCCGCAGATTATCGATAAAAGCTTGTGGGAAAAAACGGGCCACTGGGACAAGTACCGCGACAACATGTTCACGACCGAGAGTGAAAAGCGCGAGTTCGCCCTCAAGCCCATGAACTGCCCGGGCCATATTTTGATTTTTAACCAAGGTGTGAAGAGCTACCGCGACTTGCCGCTGCGTTTTGGCGAGTTTGGCCAATGTCATCGCAATGAACCGACGGGCGGGCTGCACGGCATCATGCGGGTGCGCGCTTTCACGCAAGACGATGGGCATATTTTTTGCACCGAAGAGCAAATTTTGCAAGAGTGCGTGGACTTCACCGCGCTCCTGCAAAAAACGTACGCAGACTTTGGTTTCAACAACATCATCTATAAAGTAGCCACCCGCCCAGCGCAGCGCATTGGCAGTGACGAGAGTTGGGATAAAGCCGAAGCCGCTTTGATTGAGTCGCTCAAGCGCTCAGGTTGCGAGTTTGAAATTGCGGTGGGCGATGGCGCTTTTTACGGCCCTAAAGTCGAATACACCTTGAAAGATGCGATTGGCCGGCAATGGCAGTGCGGCACGATTCAGGTCGATTTTTCCATGCCCGAGCGTTTGGATGCTGAGTATGTCGGTGAGGACGGCGCACGCCACCGCCCTGTCATGCTGCACCGTGCCATTGTGGGTAGTTTGGAGCGTTTTATTGGCATTTTGATCGAAGAACACGCTGGCGCGCTGCCATTTTGGCTGGCACCGGTGCAAATTTCCATCCTCAACATCACCGATTCTCAGGCCGAATATGCCAAAGATGTGGCTAAACGGTTGAAAAATAAGGGTTTTCGAGTTGAATTGGACTTACGTAACGAGAAAATTACGTATAAAATACGGGAGCATTCGATGCAAAAGCTGCCGTACATTCTCGTTATCGGTGATAAAGAGATGGCAGCAGGTGCCGTTGCAGTGCGCGCCCGAGGCAATATTGACCTTGGTGTGATGCCGCTACAAGACTTTGAAACAAGAGTTGCCAGCGACATTGCCTCTAAAGCTTAAGTTTAAATTACCCAATTTGGTTGGTTGAAACATGCTCTAGCCGGCGTATTTGCTGCGGTAAGTGCTATATTTTTATGGCAAATTGAATTTAAAGGATCAGAACCATCGCTACAGAATTTCGTGACCGCCGTCACCGTGAAGAACGTAAACACCGTCTCAACCGTGAAATCATGGCGCCAGAGGTGCGTTTGTCAGGCCCAGAAAACGAGCCCCTAGGCATCGTCAGCTTGATGGAGGCGCTGCGTTTGGCCGGTGAATATGACGTTGACTTGGTTGAAATTGTTGCCACTGCAACGCCGCCAGTCTGTCGTTTGATGGACTACGGCAAGTTCAAATACCAGGAGCAAAAGAAGGCGGCCGATGCGAAGTCCAAGCAAACCGTGATCGATATCAAGGAAATCAAATTCCGACCCGGTACGGATGATGGCGATTACAACATCAAGATGCGCAACATCAAGCGCTTCTTGGACGAGGGTGACAAGTGCAAGATTACCTTGCGCTTTCGGGGTCGCGAGATCACGCACCAGGAAATTGGTATGGCCTTGCTCAATCGCATTCGCGATGAGTTGCGCGATTTGATCGTGGTGGAGCAGTTTCCTAAGTTGGAAGGGCGCCAGATGGTCATGATGATCGCGCCAGGTAAGAAAAAAGTGGTTGCGAAGCCGCAAGCTGTAGCTTCAGTCGCCACCTCGCCGACATCCGCTTCTGATGAGCAGGCGGAACCAGCAGCTTAAAAAAGCTGCATAAAGGAAAACGACTTATTGGTTTGGTTACCAGTGAGTTTTGAGTAGTGAGAATTTTTCTTGCTACAACCAAGTGGAGAGATTCAAACCTCACCACAACAAGTGGAGGGTCTAGCGACTCGCCACTAACAAGTGGCTCGGGGCCAACAAGTTTGCGTAGGTTCGCAAACGCCTCACGAGCACAATAGAAAAGGAGCATTTAAATGCCCAAAATGAAGACCAAAAGCGGTGCGAAAAAACGTTTTCGCGTTCGTCCGGGTGGTACCGTCAAGCGCGGTCAAGCCTTCAAACGTCACATCTTGACCAAGAAGACCACTAAAAACAAACGCCATTTGCGCGGTTCAACAGCAGTGCATTCGACCGATATGGGTCGCATGTCACAAATGTTGCCCGGCCAGGGCATTTAATTAACGACGAACAAGGAGTACTTACATGCCTCGCGTCAAACGTGGTGTAACGGCCAGAGCCCGTCACAAAAAAATCATCGCCCTTGCCAAGGGTTTTCGCGGTCGCCGCGGTAATGTTTTCCGGGTCGCTAAAGAAGCGGTCATGAAAGCTGGGCAATATGCCTACCGTGACCGTCGGACTAAAAAGCGCGTCTTCCGTCGCTTGTGGATTGCCCGTATTAACGCCGCTGCGCGTGAATGCGGTCTGACCTACAGCCAGTTCGCTAACGGTTTGAAGAAAGCTTCAATTGAAGTTGACCGCAAAATGTTGGCTGACATTGCAGTGCATGACAAAGCTGCATTTGCAAGCATTGTGGAACAAGTGAAAGCCAAACTGGCTGCTTGATTTTCATCATGCTTTTGCTACCCATTCAGTAGCAAATCAGGCATAAGAAACAAGGGCTAGGGCTTTATTGCGCTAGCCTTTTTTCATTGACGAGCACCGTTCCCAGAACATTGTCCAATCGAGCCATGTTGAGAAGTCGAGAAATGATATGAACGAGAAAAATGAGCCAATCGAGTTAGACGCCATTGTCGATACTGCGAAAACTGCGTTCGAGCACGCCGTCACACCCGCCGATCTGGAAAATGCCAAAGCGCAGTTTCTCGGCAAAACGGGTCGCATCACCGAGCTGATGAAAGGCATGGCACTACTTTCCGTCGATGAGAAAAAAACACGCGGCGCTGCGATCAATCTCACCAAGCAAGCGATTGAAGCGGCTTTGACCGACAGGCGTCAAGCTTTGGCGGATGCCGAATTGCAATGGCAGCTCAAAGCCGAGGCTTTGGACGTGACCCTGCCAGGCCGCAAGCGCGGGCAAGGCGGTTTGCATCCGGTGTCGTTGACGTTAGAACGCATTGAGGCGATTTTTGGTTCGATGGGTTTCGATGTGGCGCAAGGCCCAGAAATCGAGACCGATTGGTTCAACTTCACCGCACTCAACACGCCCGAAGATCATCCCGCTCGCTCCATGCACGACACCTTTTATGTCGAAGGCGGCACAGCCACCGCTCCCAATTTGCTGCGCACGCATACCAGCCCGATGCAGATTCGCTATGCCGTACAGCACGTTAAAAAGCACCGTGCCCTGATTGATGCCCATGAACAAATGCCTGAGATTCGCGTCATCGCACCCGGCAGAACGTACCGCGTCGACAGCGATGCCACCCATTCCCCGATGTTTCACCAGTGTGAAGGCCTGTGGGTCGGTGCCAACGTCAGTTTCAAAGACTTGAAGGTGGTGTTTACCGATTTTTGCCGCACCTTCTTTGAGTCCGATGACTTGGTGCTGCGCTTTCGTCCCAGCTTTTTCCCGTTCACCGAGCCTAGTGCAGAGATTGATATTCAGTTCCAATCCGGCCCCTTGGCGGGTCGCTGGCTGGAAGTGGCGGGTTCTGGCCAAGTGCATCCCAACGTGGTGCGCAACATGGGCCTGGACCCTGAAAAATACATCGGTTTTGCCTTCGGTATGGGGCCAGACCGCTTGACCATGCTGCGCTATGGCGTGAATGACTTGCGCCTGTTTTTTGATGGCGACATTCGATTTCTATCCCAATTTCAATGATGCGGTTTCAATAAACACCGGAAGCCACCAGTCGTCCATCAAGCCCACTCACAGACCCCAAATAATAAAAGCCCCAAATGCAATTCCCAGAATCTTGGTTGCGTGAATTTTGCAACCCACCCCTGTCCAGTACCCAATTGGCCGAAGTTTTGACCATGGGCGGCCTTGAAGTTGAAGAACTCAAACCCGTCGCGCCACCGTTTACGGGCATTGTCGTGGGGCAGATCATGGCGGCAGAGCAGCACCCGAATGCGGATCGCTTGCGTGTTTGCCAAGTTGATGTGGGACAAGCTAAATGGTTGAACATCGTCTGTGGCGCACCCAATGCCAGAGTCGGTATCAAAATTCCTTGCGCCCTCGTTGGCGCTGCTTTGCCCCCTGGCGAGGATGGCAAGCCCTTCATGATCAAACTGGGCAAGCTGCGCGGCGTGGAAAGCCAGGGCATGTTGTGTTCTGCCAATGAGTTGAAGCTGACGGACAGCAAAGAGGGCCTGTTGGAGCTGGCCTCTGACGCGCACATTGGACAGGATATTCGTACGCATTTGCAGTTGGACGACACGCTGCTCACACTCAAACTCACGCCCAATTTGGCACATTGTTTGAGCGTTTACGGCGTGGCACGTGAGTTGTCGGCTTTAACGGGTGCGCCACTCAAGCCGCTCCATTTTCCATCGGTCAAAGTGAGTCATCAAGACAAACTGGCCGTTAAAATCAGTGCGCCTGATCTGTGCGGTCGTTTTTCAGGCCGTGTTGTCAACAACGTCAACGCTGCTGCTGCCACGCCCCAATGGATGGTGGACCGTTTGGCGCGTTGTGGGCAGCGCAGTGTCACCGCCTTGGTCGATATTTCAAACTACGTGATGTTTGAACTCGGCCGTCCCTCGCATATTTTTGACCTGGACAAAATTCATGGCGGCTTGGACGTGCGCTGGGGAAAACCGGGCGAGACGCTCAAGTTGCTCAACGGTAATACAGTCACTGTTGATGCTCTGGTCGGCGTGATTGCTGATGATAACGCTATCGAATCGCTAGCAGGAATCATGGGTGGCGACGCTACCGCAGTGTCTGATGCAACACAAAACATCTATATTGAAGCCGCCTTTTGGTGGCCCAAATCAATTGCCGGGCGTTCACGCCGGTTCAACTTCTCGACCGATGCGGGCCATCGCTTTGAGCGCGGCGTGGATCCTGAACTGACAGTTGAGCACATTGAGCGCATCACACAATTGGTGCTGGATATCTGTGGCGGCACGGCGGGGCCGATGGACGATTTGCAAATCAATATGCCCAAAGTACCAAGCGTCGGCCTGCGCGTGGCGCGCGCTGCCAAGGTGATTGGGATGCCGATCAGCCTCGCGCAATGCGTTGATGCCTTGACTCGGCTTGGTCTACCTCACACAACGACGCTTACGAACGACGGCGAGGTCATCACCGTCACGCCTCCGTCATATCGTTTTGACTTGCAAATTGAAGAAGACCTGATTGAAGAGGTGGTGCGTATGGTGGGCTATAACCAGCTACCCACCACCCCGCCGCTGGCGCCCATCACGGCCAACATTCGTCCTGAGTCACAGCGCGGCCCCTTTGCGGTGCGCCGTGCTTTGGCGGCCATGGGGTACCAGGAAACCATCAACTTCAGCTTTGTCGAAGAGCGTTGGGAGCATGAGCTGGCTGGCAACCCCAACCCCATCAAGCTGCTCAACCCCATTGCCAGCAACATGAGTGTGATGCGCTCGTCGTTGCTGGGTTCGCTCTTGCAGGTTTTGAAGTACAACGTGGACCGCAAAGCCGCTCGCGTTCGGATTTTTGAAGTAGGCCGCGTGTTTTTGCGCGATGCCAGCGTGAAGAATACCGACACCACGGTTGACGGTTTCCACCAACCCATGCGTGTCGCTGGTTTGGCTTACGGTAACGTTGATGAACTGCAGTGGGGCCGCGCGGAGCAGGGCGTAGATTATTTTGATGTTAAAGGCGAAGTCGAGGCCTTGTTGGCACCCATTCAAGCTACTTTTGAGCCGGCAACGCACCCCTGCATGCACCCTGGTCGCTGTGCACGCGTGTTGGTGGATGGACGTGAGATGGGTTATTTGGGCGAGTTGCACCCACAGTGGCATCAGTCGTATGAGCTGTCCAAAAATTCAAAGGGAGCCAAAGCGCCGATTTTGTTTGAGTTGGAGCTAGATGCGCTGCTGCAGCGCACCGTGCCTGTGGCGCAAGCTGTGTCGAAGCAGCAAGATGTCGAACGCGATATCGCTGTGTTGGTGTCCGAGAAGGTCACGCATGGGGATGTGATGCGTGCTATTTCCACGGTACCGACCCAAGGTTTGACACGTCAGGCCGTGCTGTTTGACATATACCGTCCCAAGACCTTGGGCGGCGATATCGCTGCTGATGAAAAAAGTCTGGCGGTGCGCTTGACCTTCAATAGTGTTGATGCCACACTGGGCGAGGAGACTATAGAAGCCGCTGTGCAGGCGGTTATTAGCCAGCTTAAGACGCAATTTGGTGCTCGCATGCGTGGCTAAAAAATTTGATCTGGAGATAGCGTAGAGGCAACCTTGTAACGATGTGGTGGCGGTAAGCAAATCAAAAATACGAATAAAAAACAAGACAAATTATGGAAATTTCGATTGAAAGTCTGGAGACAACATCTCTCACCAAGGCCCAGTTGGCCGAGTTGTTGTTTGAGCAAATTGGGCTCAATATGCGCGAATCCAAAGACATGGTGGACGCATTTTTTGACCTGATTTCTGAGCAACTGGTGGCGGGTCAAGACGTCAAAATTCCAGGATTTGGAAATTTCCAGATTCGCACCAAAGCACCCAGGCCTGGGCGCAACCCTAGAACCGGCGAGTTGATTCCCATCGAAGCACGTCGCGCCATTACTTTCCACGCCAGCCTCAAGCTGAAAGATCAAATTGCCGGTTCGCCCCCCAGGAACTAGCTCATATTCACGTTGCTTTCCCGCTCATGTCTCGTCGATTTTTGACGGAGTCATTAAAAAATGTATGACAAAGGCCCAAGTTAGAGTAATCTACTAGCTTTCCTTTGTAGGACATTGATTTAATGGAGAATATGCTCCCTCCCATCCCTGCTAAACGCTATTTCACCATCGGTGAGGTGGGTGACTTGTGCGGAGTCAAACCGCATGTGCTCCGTTATTGGGAGCAGGAGTTCACACAACTGCGGCCCATGAAGCGCAGCGGCAACCGCCGCTACTACCAACACAATGAAGTGCTGATGATTCGCCGAATCCGCGACCTGCTGTATGACCAAGGATTCACCATCAGCGGTGCACGCAACAGGCTGCAAGAGTTGGGGCACGCGCATCGAGAGCAAAAACGAAGCGGTGAAATGGCTCCCCATGGCCTGACTAACGGGCAGATCAACGGGCAATTCAATGGCCAAGATCATGGTCATGAAGAGGCGAGCGAAGACGACGCGCCTGATTCAGTTACAACGATGACCTTGCCCGCTTCCGTCGAAAGCAATGCCTCCTACAAATGGCACTCTGTCAGGCAAGAGTTGTTTGCAATTCGCGATTTGCTGGGCGTGTCGGCATAGAGCCACAGGTTATAATTCCAGCTTGATCGGTGTGTGGCGCAGCCTGGTAGCGCACTTGCATGGGGTGCAAGGGGTCGA
>JASJPN010000041.1:12054-13677 GCA_031426635.1 Polaromonas sp. | reverse complement strand
TATGTTCCATGTATCTGCCGCATAGAGGCCGACGGCATACGATTTTCCGCTGACACCCGAAGCGGGCAGTTCCGGGTCATCGCAGTCATCGAGCACGGCGCGGCTTGCATCGAGCTTGCAGTCTGCCTTTTGAGATGAGCCATAACGAACCCGGCTGGCATCGAAACTGGCGCCCAGGGTCAGGTGATGCTTGTCGAGCAGTTGGGTCAGATTCATGCTGCTGCCGTAGCTGGTTTGCCGCGTATTGGTGTAGTTGAGTACGGCCTCGTTTTCATAGTCGGCGCCGTCTTCCTGCCGCTCCGCATCCCCGCTAACGGTCTGGCGTGCGCTCTGCCGAAGATAGGCAGTCGCGGCAAGTTCGGTACGGCTATCGAGCATGCGCTGGAAGTTGAAGTTCAGCATGTTGAGCTGGTTTTTGGTGCGGTCCGGATGCGTATAGACCCAGCGCCGGTTTTGCTCATACATGCCGGCCGATGGCGTGCTGGTCAAGCTGTCCCCGGTCCCATAGTTGGAACTTGGCAGCAGTCCATTTCCCAGCAAATTGCTGCGTCCCACCAGCAGCGACAGATCCCAATTGCTGTCGCCCTGGGTGCGACCGATCTTGGCAAACACATTGCCAAGCCGGCCAGAAGACTGATCGCGCCAGCCGCTCTCGTCAAAAACTGTTGCTGCGATAAACCGGTGCCAGCCATCACCGGATTTGCTGCCGTAGCTCACATCGGCGCGCTTGCGGCCGAAACTGCCGGCTGAAAGTTTGAGCGCCGTCCCCGTCACGGTCAATCCGGATTGGGTGGTGAAGGCCAGCGCGCCGCCAAGCGTATTCAAGCCATAGATCGGGTTCGATCCCGGCACCAGCGTCACACTGGCGAACGCTGCTTCGGGCAGCATGTCCCAGTTGACGACGTCGCCAAACGGCTCATTGACGCGCACGCCGTCGAGGTAAACCGACAGACCCTGCGAAGCGCCGAGAATGGCGGAGGCGCGAAAGCCGCGGTAGGTGACATCGGCCTGGAAAGGGCTGCCTTGCACTTCGTTGACATTCACGCCCGAGAGGTTGCGTGACATGAATTCGGTCAGGTTCAGAGATTGCGAGCGGTAGACGGCCTCGTCGGTCACGCTTTGTACCTCATACGGCAGCTTGTTTTTTTCGATGCCGAGGCCGGGCAGGGGCGAGGTACCGATGACTTCGACAGTGGGCAAGGTCAGTGGCTCGGCATTGGCTTGAGCCAACGCTGACGGCAGTGATAGCACGGTGACCAAACCGCATAGAGAAGCATGCAGCCAGGGGATCCGCTTACTTGTGTTTCTGCTTTTTTGCATATGCATGCATCGCTTTCGCTTTGGATGGTGCCCCCCGCGCCGCCCGGCGAATGAGGGATGAGGAAGAGGGATGAGTTATCGCAACCTTATGGCTGATCAAGCAGGCTGACAACTTTCTGATGCTTGCCTTCGCGGGCCATGTCGGCCGCAGTTTTGCCGCGACCGTCTTTCAACTTGCGATCGGCGCCCTCCGCCAGCAACAGGCGAACCGCTGATTCGTGTCCGTAGGCAGCGGCCCACATCAAGAGTGTGAGGTTATTTTCCAGAGCAGCGTTGACCGGGGTGCCAGCTCGAATCAGCTCC
>JASJPN010000041.1:2921-11954 GCA_031426635.1 Polaromonas sp. | reverse complement strand
TCACCATTGCGGTCGCGGGAGTTCACCTTGGCCCCCTCCGCCAGCAGCGTGACGACCCGCTCGACCCGGCCGGCTCGGGCGGCCATGACAAACTGCCCGTTGATATTGATTTGATCCATGCCCTTCTGGGCGAAAGCCAGTGGCACATTGCTGCAAAGCAGCAATGCAAAAAAACCAAAACGGACAAACTTAGGTATGCGCACTCTGTATCCCCCAAAGGTTAACGTTGATGATCTCCGCATCTTATCTGGAAGACGAACAGGCGAGGTTGGGGTAAATGCCTAGTTTTCTAAACCAGATTGCTCACTATACTGATCGTGGCTTTGCATAACAAGAACGGTTCCGCCTGGATCGTCGTTTCACGCGGTGCCGTTAAATATACTAACGATTGGAGAGGACAAATGAAATATTTGAAATCAAGACGAGGGTTGGGTTTGATTGTGGCACTTTGCGCCTTTGCCGGTGTGGCAAGCGGCGAAGAAATCCAGGGCCAAAAAGGCATGGGCGCCAAGACGGGCACGATCGCCAAGGCGCCCAATGTCACGCAAGCCCAGCTCAACAACGCGGGCACGCAGGCCAATGACTGGTTGCACACCAACGGCGACTATGCCCAGACGCGCTTTTATCCCGGCACGCAGATCAACGCGAGCAACGTGAAGAAGCTCAGGCCCGAGTTCATGTTCCAGACCGAAGTGCGCGAATCGATGGAGACAGCGCCTATCGTGGTCGATGGCATCATGTACATGACCACCTCGTTCAACCATGTGTACGCGCTCGACGCCGTGACCGGCAAGGAATTCTGGCATTACAAACACAAGATGGGGCCCATCACCACCTTCTGCTGCGGCCCCAACAACCGGGGCGTGGCCGTTGAAGGCGGCAAGCTGTTCATGGGGACGCTCGACGCCAAGATGGTCGCGCTTGATGCCAAGACCGGCAAGCTGCTGTGGGAAACCGAAATCGCTGACCCGGAAAAAGGCTACAGCGAAACCATGGCGCCCACCGTGGTCGATGGCAAGGTCCTGATCGGCACCAACGGTGGCGAGTACGGCGTTCGTGGCTTTGTCAAAGCTTTTGATACCGCGACCGGCAAGCTGGCGTGGACCTTCCACACCATCCCCGAGAAGGGCCATGAGGGCGTGTGGGCTGTCAATGACGCCACCGGCCGCAACATGCACCGCGACATTGCGGCTGAAAAGGCGCAACTGGCGCGCGACAGCTCTTTCTACCAGACGCTCGGCGGTGGTGTCTGGATGAACCCGGCGGTTGACCTGAAGACGCGCACCGTCTTCTTCGTGGTGGGCAATCCTTCGCCCGACCTGTATGGCGCCGAGCGTCCCGGTGACAACCTCTATACCAACTCCATGGTGGCCGTCAACCTCGATACCGGTGCCTACAAGTGGCACTCCCAGTACATCGCGCACGACGTCTGGGATCTGGACGCTGTCAGCCCGCCCATCCTGATGGACGTCAAGGACAAGTCCGGCAAGATGATTCCCGCCGTGATCCATGGCGGCAAGACCGGCCATATCTATGTTCATGACCGCGCCGATGGCAAGCTGATCCGCTTCTCCGACGCCATGATCCCGCAGGAAAACATGTGGGTGCTGCCGACGCCAGGGGGCTCTCGCATGCTGCCTGGTGCCAATGGCGGTGTGGAGTGGTCGCCCATGGCGATCAATCCCAAGTACCGGCTGGCCTACGCGCTCAACTTGCATCAGCCGATGACCTACCACGTGGAAGCAGCCAAGTATCCGGGCGGCAAGCTCTGGCTCGGTGGCGCGTTCAAGGTGATTGAGGGCGAGCAGCAATGGGGCCGTGTCGCGGCAATGAATGTGGACACCGGCAAGATGGCCTGGAAGTTTGACACCGAGCAGCCGCTGATTGGGGGCGCGCTGGCCACAGCAGGTGACTTGGTGTTCTATGGCGAGGGCAACGGCCTGTTCCGCGCCCTGCATGCCAAGACCGGCAAGCTGCTGTGGGAGTACAACTGCGGTGCGGGTGCCAATGCCATGCCGGTGTCGTACACCGTCAAGGGGCGGCAATACGTGGCCATGGGTTGCGGTGGCAACACCCAGCTTGACTTCAAGCGCGGCAACACGATGGTGGTGTACGCCTTGCCGAAGTAAGTTGGCCAGACCGAGTCGCCCGCTGTGGAGGCTGCCGGTTTGAATGGCTGCCCTTCGGGGCGGCCATTATTCATTTTTAGGATACTATTTTGAAACTCGATTTTTTTCTCATCCCTGTCCTGGCCGGTCTTTTTTCGCTGGTCACGTTGTCATCTGCCACGGCACAGGACATGGAGGCCGGACGCACCAAGTCCCAGGCCTGCGCCGCCTGCCATGGTGCCGATGGCAACTCGCCGGCGGGCCAGTTTCCCAGCCTGGCGGGGCAAACCTGGCGCTACATCTACATCCAGCTCAAGGATTACAAGGAAGGGCGGCGCAGTGATCCCGTCATGACGGCCATGGCCGCTCCGTTGAGCCGCCAGGACATGATCGACATCGGCAACTATTTCGCGGCTCAGAAAGCCAAGCCATCAACCTTCAAGACCGATGAGGCCAAGGTCAAGCTTGGACGAGCCAAGGCCGATGAGAACCTGTGCTCCATGTGCCATCTCGGTGGTTTTGCCGGTCAGAACGAAATTCCCCGGGTAGCGGGCCAGCAGTACGATTACATCGTCAAGCAAATGCGGGATTTCAAGACGCGGACACGCACCAACGATGCCGGCAACATGACCAGCGTGGCGCAATCCTTGAGTGACACGGATATCGAAAATCTGGCGCATTACATCACCAGCCTGCGTTGAGTTCAGACAGGGCGGCAAACTTTATTCATGCCGTCCCACCCACCGTCAGCCCATCAATGCGCAAGGTCGGCTGACCCACCCCCACCGGCACGCTTTGGCCTTCTTTGCCGCAGGTGCCGACGCCGCTGTCCAGCTTGACATCGTTGCCAATCATGCTGACGTGCTTCAGGCACTCGGGGCCGCTGCCCACCAGGGTCGCACCTTTGACAGGGTAGAGAATTTTGCCGTTTTCAACCCAAAAGGCTTCGCTGGCTGAAAACACGAACTTGCCGGAGGTAATGTCCACCTGACCGCCACCAAAGTTGCTGGCGTACAGGCCTTTCTTGATGCTGGCTATGATCTCGGCGGGTTCTTTGTCGCCGCCCAGCATGTAGGTGTTGGTCATGCGCGGCATCGGCACGTGGGCGTAGCTCTCACGACGGCCGTTGCCGGTGGGTTTGACGCCCATCAGCCGCGCATTCATCGCATCCTGGATATAACCCTTCAAAATACCGTCTTCAATCAGCACGTTGCGCTGCGTGGCGTTGCCTTCGTCATCCACATTGAGCGAGCCGCGCCGGTCGGGCAGGGTGCCGTCGTCCAGCACGGTGACGCCTTTGGCCGCAACACGCTTGCCAATTTTGCCACTGAAGGCGCTGGAGCCTTTGCGGTTGAAGTCGCCCTCCAGCCCGTGTCCAATGGCTTCGTGCAGCAAAATACCGGGCCAGCCAGCACCCAATACCACCGTCATTTCACCAGCCGGGGCAGGGCGCGACTCAAGGTTAGTCAACGCCGCGTTGACCGCGCTGCTGACGTACTCTTCTATCAGCGCATCGTCAAAATAAGCCATGCCTAAACGTCCGCCGCCGCCGCCTGAGCCGGTTTCACGCCGCACCTGGCCTTTGACGGTGGTCTCGGCAATCACGGTGACGCTCAGGCGCACCAAGGGGCGCACGTCAGCCGCCAACACGCCATTGGCGCGGGCGACCAGCACCACGTCGTACTCGCTGGCCAAACCGGCCATGACTTGTTTGACGCGCGGGTCTTTGGCTCGAGCGAGCTTTTCAACTTTCTCTAACAACTGCACCTTGGAGGCACTATCCAAGGTTGAAATCGGGTCCAAGTCAGGGTACAACGAACGACTCGCTGCTATCTTTTTGATAGCCACTTTGGCAGATTTATTACCGGCTGCCGCTGATATTGACCTCACGGTACGGGCTGCATCCAGGAGCGAGGCCATCGAGATGTCATCCGCGTACGCAAACGCGGTTTTCTCGCCACTGACAGCGCGCACACCCACGCCCTGGTCAATGCTGAAGCTGCCGGTTTTGACGATGCCTTCTTCCAGGCTCCAGCCTTCCGAGCGGGTGTACTGGAAGTACAGGTCAGCATCATCGACTTTGTGCGCTTTGATCTCGTTCAAGGCGCGGTTCAGGTGCGACTCAGTCAAGCCAAAGGGCGTGAGCAACAGCTTTTTGGCAATGGCGATGCGCTGCTCGGTGGCCTCTTGCCTCGGCGCGGGACGTTTGGTTTGTAAGAGTGTTTGTTCGGCGGTGGGTCTGGACATCATGCCTCCATTGTAGGCATCAGGCAAAATGTCCGCATGATTGCTCGATTGCAACAATGGATGGCGCTGACCTTGCTGGCTGTCGTTGGTGGGTGGGGGGTTTACGTTTGGCCTGATTTTCACCTATTTTTTATATGTATTTTGTCTATAGCCGGTGTATTCATTGCCTATCTTGCTATATTATTTATAGCAACCAATTATTTGAATCGCGCCGAGCTACAGCCACGCGCCACGCCTGGGGCGCTGCTGCGTGCCTGGCTGGCTGAAACCTTGAGCACGCCTCGGATCTTTCTATGGCGACAACCCTTTCGCAGCCAGGCGATGCCTGACTTTTTGCCCATGAATCAGCAAGGGGGGGTCGTGTTTATCCCCGGCTTCATCTGTAACCGGGGCTTTTGGACGCCTTGGATGACCCAGCTCAAATCGCAAAACCGCGCCTTTGTCGCCGTGAATTTAGAGCCGATCTTCGGCTCGATTGACGACTACGCGCCGCTGATTGACGCCGCTGTGTGCCAGATCACCCGCGCCACCGGCCTGCCGCCCACGCTGATTTGCCACAGCATGGGCGGTTTGGCGGCACGGGCTTGGTTGCGGGCGATGCCAGCGGGTGATAACCGGGTGCATCAGGTCATCACCATCGGCACGCCGCACTTTGGCACGCTGTTGTCACAACGCCAATTGCACCCAAACACCCGGCAAATGGCGCGTTTCAGTGCATGGACGCGGCAACTTGATGCCGACGAATCAGCCGCCCGCCGCGCCAAGTTCATCTGCTGGTACAGCAATTGCGACAACATTGTGGCGCCCACCTCGACCGCCATGCTCGCAGGCGCCGATAACCGCATGATCACCTCCCAAGGCCATGTGAGCATGGCATTTGACGCGCGGGTGATGCGCGAGTCTTTGGCGGCGCTGGATGCCGAGTCGCTCTGACTCGACTTCCATCTTTAGCGCCAATTTAGCGTGAGCGCCAAGCACCGGCTTGCTCGCCATCATCCAAACCACGCATGATATCGGCCATCAAACGCGGGTCATGGCGGGCATATTCCCACATTTTTTCGTCAGCAATCCGCGCGGCGCGGCGCACTTTCCATGCAGCAAAGCCTTGCACCAGCGTGTGCGTAGCGTCTTGCTTGAGCCATTGCACGGCACGACGAATCGGACCCGCCAACAGTGCCAGCGTCGCAAAGGCGACGGTCCATAAAGCCATCCAGGCGGCGAGCAAATGGCCATCCGCCCAGCTTTCCATCATCTGGTTGGCAGCGAACAGCAACGCGGAAACCACGGCTGCGAGTAAAAATGTGGCCAAACCGCGTGCGCCGTCAAAGTCGCGCACCGCTCGGGTCACGTTCTCCACGGCGTGCTCTGCACGCTCGACGCCAGCATGGCGCTCTGGGAAGCTGGGTTGTACAAAACTAGTCATGATGTTTTCTCCTTTTTGGTGACACAGCGAAAGCACCGTTACTAAACAGGACGCTCTACTTTGTGCGATGGTTGGATATTAGGGTAAACACTAGTGCTACTCAACTTTATATTGGTGATGCTGTATATTCACAGTAGTGATGAATCCTAACTTTCGTACCCTCGACCTGAACCTGCTCCGGGTGTTTGACGAAGTCATGGCCGAGCGCAGCTTGACCAAGGCGGCCCACAATTTGGCTTTGACGCAGCCAGCGGTGAGCAATGCCATGCGCCGGCTGCGCGACACCCTGGGTGACGACCTGGTGCGCCGCAGCGGCCAAGGCCTGGAACCCACGCCCCGCGCCAACGCCTTGTGGCCAGCGGTGCGCGAGGCCTTGCGCCAGTTGCAGGAATCACTCAGCCCCAGCCCGTTTGAACCCGCCACGTCGACCGCCACGTTTGTGTTGGCGATGGCAGATGCCACCGCTGCCGAGCTGGTACCGGGCCTGCTGGCCGTGATTGAGCGTGACGCACCCGGCGTCAACGTGCGCGTGGTGCCGCTGTCCACCCGCGACCCGCGCGGCCTGCTCGACAGCGAGTCGGCGGACTTGGCGATTGGCCATTTCCCGGCGGTGTTGGCTGATTTGACCGCCAGTGCCCAATCGGGCGGCGCCGTGCAATTTGTGCACCAGCGGCTGTATGACGGCGAATATGTGTGCGTGATGCGGCGCGATCACCCCTTGTCACGTGGCGCTTTGACCCTGAACCGGTTTTGCGCGGCCAGGCACTTGCTGGTCAGCTTTTCGGGTCGCCCCTATGGGTTTGTGGACGAAGCGCTGGCCTCCTTGGGGCGCGAGCGACGCATTGTGCTCACCGTCAACCAGTTTTTCACCGCCGGGCGAGTGGTGTTGCAGTCTGACCTGCTCACTGTGCTGCCACGCCACTTTGTTCGCGTTGCCAGTGTCGGCGACGAGCTGGTGATGCGCAACCTGCCGTTTGACATGCCGGTGGTGCATGTAGACGCCCTGTGGCACCAGCGCGTACAACAAAACAGCGCCCACCAGTGGCTGCGCAACGCGGTGGTGGCGTCGGCCAAGTTAGCGTTTGCTGAAAGTTAGGGGGGTGCGTTCAAAGCCTGGCATCACCTGCGCCCGTGTTCATGGCGCTATCAGGCCGCGCCTATTTCCCAATGCAGAATTTAGAAAATATCACGCCCAGCAAGTCATCCGAAGTGAATTCGCCGGTGATCTCGCCCAGTGCATTTTGTGCCAAACGCAACTCTTCGGCCAGTAAATCCAAGGCCTGCGCTTGCGCCCTCAGCTGAATATCGGCTTGCTGCAAGTGAGCACTCACACTCTTGAGAGCCTGCACGTGGCGCTCGCGGGCGATATAAATGCCTTCCGCCGCAGGTTGCCAGCCTGCCACTTGCAGCAAGGTGCGGCGCAACTCGTCCAAGCCTTGGCCACGCTTGGCCGAGAGCCAGATGTTGACGCTATCGGGCCGTTCGGTGCCAAGGTCCACGCCATGCACCGGATCGATGGCATCGACCTTGTTCCAGACCTGAATCACGGGCACGCGCGGCGGCAAGAGACTGGCGAGTTGGGTGGCGATGGCGGCGTCGGCCGCTTGGTAGCTGGCGGCGTCCTTGGCATCCGTCCAGCGCACCAAATCGTGCAGAAACAACACGGCATCGGCGTTTTCAATCTCCACCCACGCGCGCTCAATGCCGATTTTTTCGACCTCGTCCTCACTATGGCGCAGGCCGGCTGTGTCGATGATGTGCAGGGGCACACCTTCGATTTGGATGGTTTGCTGCACCTTGTCGCGTGTCGTGCCAGCAATCGGCGTGACGATGGCGAGCTCTGCGCCGGCCAAGGCATTGAGCAAGGATGACTTGCCTGCGTTGGGCTGTCCCGCAATGACGACTTTGATGCCTTCGCGCAAGAGGGCACCCTGGCCGGCGCGCTGCATCACGCGCGCCAAGGTCTCTTGTAGTCTGGCAAGTTGGCCGGTAGCGTCCGCCTTTTGTAAAAAGTCAATGTCTTCCTCGGGGAAATCCAGCGTGGCCTCGACCAGCATGCGCAAGTGGATCAAGGCATCGCGCAGCTTGTGGATTTCTTTGGAAAACTCGCCCGACAAGCTGCGGGCCGCGCCCCGGGCGGCGGCTTCGGTGCTGGCGTCAATCAAATCGGCCACGGCCTCGGCTTGGGCCAAGTCCATTTTGTCATTCAAAAACGCGCGCTGGGTGAACTCGCCGGGTTGCGCGACGCGCAGGCCTGCCAGTTGCGGCTGCTGCGTCACAGGGTCCATCTCGGTGCCTGCTTCCAGGCAACGCGCCAAGAGTAATTGCATCACCACCGGCCCGCCATGCGCTTGCAGCTCGAGCACGTCTTCGCCGGTGAACGAGTGCGGCGCGGGGAAGTAAAGCGCCAAACCGTGGTCGACGGGCTCGCCCGCAGCATCGCGAAATGGCAGGTAAGTGGCTTCGCGCGGCTTGAGGTCGCGCCCGCACAAGGCCCGAATCAGCGGGGCAATCGCCTTGCCCGACACCCGCACAATGCCTACCGCCCCGCGCCCCGGCGGGGTGGCAATGGCAACGATGGGGTCTACATTCACTTAAATTTAGGTAGATTGAACTGCGGTGGCACACCCATGCGGGTGTTGATGAGCCACTGCTGCGCAATCGACAAGATGTTGTTGGTAATCCAGTACAACACCAAACCGGCCGGGAAGAAGAAAAACATGACCGAGAACGCCAGCGGCATGAACCACATCATCTTGGCCTGTAGCGGATCTGGCGGCGCGGGGTTCAGCGCGGTTTGCAGCATCGTGGTGAGCGTCATGACCAGCGGCAAGATGTAGTAAGGATCAGGCGAAGCCAGATCGTGAATCCACAGCGCCCACGGGGCGTTGCGCATCTCCACCGAACTCAGCAGTACCCAATAGAGGGCAATGAACACCGGAATCTGGATCATGATGGGGAAGCAGCCGCCCATCGGGTTGATCTTTTCTTCACGGTAGATTTTCATCATCTCCTGCTGCATTTCCTGCGGCTTGTCTTTCAGGCGTTCACGCATGGAGGTGATGCGCGGACCAACCGATTTCATCTTCGCCATGCTGGCATAGGCTTTGGCGTTGAGCCAGTAGAACGCGATTTTCAGCAACAACACGAGCGCGATGATGGACCAGCCCCAGTTGCCGATGAAGCTGTGCAACTTGTCCAGGAGCCAGTACAGCGGTTTCGCCAAAATAGTGAGCCAGCCATAGTCTTTGACCA
>JASJPN010000041.1:0-2821 GCA_031426635.1 Polaromonas sp. | reverse complement strand
CCGGTGAAGGTGGAGTAGAACGATGACTCGCCCGGCGGTTTGTTGCCATCGCGCACGAGTTGCAAGTAGAGCTGTGGTGACACGGCTTGCGCGCTGGCGTTAACGACCTCGTGTTTGACCGCCATGTCGTAGACGCCACGCTTCAAGGTGTAGGTTTTGATGAGTTTGACGCCGCCGACCTCGGGGGATTCAAACTTGACCGTCAACTCATTCACACCCGCACCGAGCGTGCGTGGGCCAGCCACCAGGTTCATCACGGTTTTGTGGGTGGGAAAGGCTGCTCCGCCCTGGTTGGCACCCACCAAGCCTGTTTGTGCGGTGTAAACCCGGTCTTTGCTCTCATCAAGCAAGACAAAGCCCTTGGTTTTGTCTGCCATGTCGATGTGGTTCAGAAACTCTGAATGCACCAGCGAGCCACCTTCGGTATCGAAGGTCAGCTTAAGCAAGTCGGTGGTGACGACAACGCGCTCCTTGGCCGCCGTCGAAACCCCGGGGTCAGTGCCATTTTGAGCATTAGCCAGCGTATTTACGGCCTGAGTAGCTACAGAATTAATAGCATTTGGTATGCTGTTGTTGGCTGTAGCTGATCGTCCATTGGCATCAACGCCGGTGGTTTTCGCCGGGGTTGCTGCCGGTTGACTGGCTATTTGTCCCAAACCAAAGGTTGGTTTTTGACCGTTGTAAACCTGCCACTGATCCCACAGCATGACCATGGAAAAGCCAAAAATCACCCACAAAATGGTGCGGCGGATATCGTTCATGAGGATTTCTTTATTTTCTTAATGAG
This sequence comes from Polaromonas sp., assembly GCA_031426635.1. Lineage (GTDB taxonomy): Bacteria > Pseudomonadota > Gammaproteobacteria > Burkholderiales > Burkholderiaceae_C > Aalborgiella. The sequence continues at coordinate 2,034 of JASJPN010000041.1, read as the reverse complement.
TGAGGGAGATACGGGAGATGCCTGCAAATGGGTGAAAAGGGTTGGCTTTTCAATAGGTGCATCGCTTTTTTGCGGTACCGGGTCCAAACCACCTTCGCACCAAGGATGGCAGCGCCCCAAACGCTTGAGGGTCAAGTAACTACCCTTGACAGCGCCGTGTTGCTGCAAAGCCTGCAGCGAATAAACCGAACACGTCGGCTCAAAACGGCAGGCTGAACCCAGCCAGGGGCTGAGAAACAGTCGATAGGCTTTGACGACACCGATCAGAAAATGCTGCACGACTTGTCCAACGGCTGTCATCACGGATCGAAGGCTTGTTTTCATCATGTCGCCCGCGCAAAAAGATGTTGCAACTCGGCGCGTACCGCCATTTTGAGCTTGTCCGAGGTCGCGCTGATAAATTCAGCACGGTCAAAGCCAGCCCGCAAACGCACAACATGGGCCGCAGGTGGCAAGTGCGCCAGAGGGCACGAGCCATCCGTGCTCACAGCATAGATCTGGCGTTTGATGGTGTTGCGGGTCACCGCGCGCTTGGCCCAGCGCTTGGGCACAACCACACCCAGCCAACCATCTGCGACAGCAAATAGCGGCTTTTTAGGGGGTTCTGAATCAAGCGCCACGGTGGACGCCATAGACGCGTCGGGTGGAAGTGCGATGCGGTGCAACGCAAAATGCGCTGTTCTCGACACAGTCTGACCCGCCATCACAGCCGCAAACTGCGCTTTGGTCGTTATTCGCTGCAAAAACAGCTCGCCTCAAATAACCTGCGTATGCGTCGCCAAGCGTGTTGCTTAGACCGCCAGACGCTTGCGGCCTTTGGCGCGGCGTGCGTTGATCACAGCACGACCACCTGGGGTTTTCATGCGAGTCAAAAAGCCGTGGGTACGGGCGCGGCGAACTTTAGAGGGTTGGTATGTGCGTTTCATGATTTATCCTAGGTATCTTCTTGCGAACCTGCGATTATCGCAGATTCTTGAAGCCTGACATTCAGTTGCCGGCAAAAGCTGCGGTGATGACTAAAGCACAGGACAAAAATAGCCCCCAAGAGACAGGGTCGCGGACGGATTGCCTGTATAAAGTGAATCCATCGATTGATCCACTCTGAATAAGTCACTTTTGAGCTCACCACCCGCCACATTCGCCTCTACGCCCGCCCTGATTCGGGCCATGCCTGCCGTGTTCGTCCTCATCTGGAGCACCGGCTTCATCGTCGCCAAATTCGGACTGCCATACGCGCCGCCACTCACTTTTCTAGTCATTCGCTATGTGCTGTCGATTGTTTGTTTTCTGATCTGGATTGGCTTGGCCCGTGCCGTTTGGCCCAGTGGACGCCGGCAATGGCTGCACCTGGCCGTGACTGGCGTGCTGATGCATGCGGGTTATCTGGGCGGTGTCTGGGTGGCGGTCAAAGGCGGCATGGGCTCCGGCCTGACAGCGCTCGTCGTGGGCTTGCAGCCCGTGCTGACGGCACTGTGGGTCGCGTGGGTAGGCGCATCCGGGGACACAACACAGCCCAGACACAGCGTCACCCGGCAGCAATGGCTGGGCCTGGGGCTCGGGCTGGGTGGCCTGCTGATGGTCGTGGCGCGAAAATTTGGCACCGGTAGTGAAGTGACGGTGCTGACCTTGAGTTGTACGGTCTTTGCGTTATTGAGCATCACAACGGGCACGCTGTACCAAAAACACCATATGCAACCCACCGACGTGCGCACAGCCAATGCCATCCAACTGGGAGCGGCTTTGCTTGTGACCTTGCCGTTTGCCTGGCTTGAAACTGAAGCGATTATTTGGAACCCGTCCTTTTTAGGGGCGATGGCCTGGTCGGTGCTGGGACTCACGCTGGGCGGCAGTTCGCTGCTGTATCTGCTAATCCAGCGCGGCGCGACCACCTCGGTGACCAGCCTGCTGTATTTGGTGCCGCCCACCACCGCCCTGATGGCTTGGCTGCTGTTTGACGAGGCCATCACCGTCATCACTGTTTTGGGCACCGCGCTCACGGCGCTGGGCGTGAGCCTGGTGGTGCGGCCTGCGCGG
>JASJPN010000040.1:0-17519 GCA_031426635.1 Polaromonas sp. | reverse complement strand
CGCACCGCGCCGTGGCAGGCCATGGTGGACAAAATCTCGTTTTGGGCGCGCTGGATGACCGTGCTGGCATCGTGCAGCGCCAGTTCGGCCAGCACGTTGCGGGCCAGTTCGACGGCGTCGCCCATCGCCAGCGTGGTGGGCACGGCCCGCACGGCCAGGGTTTTGGGGGAGAACGCGCTGATGTCCAGGCCCAGTTGCAACAGCGTCTCAACGCATTCTTGCGCGGTGGATACTTCCAGCGGGGTGGCGGCGAAGGTGGCGGGAATCAGCAACGGCTGGCTCGGGAGCGCGGCCTTGGCCGCTTCAACCAGGCTCATTTGAGATTTAAGCCGCTCGTAGACAATCCGCTCATGGGCGGCGTGCATGTCCACAATCACCAGGCCCTGGGCGTTTTCAGCCAGGATGTAAATGCCTTGCAGCTGCGCGACGGCGCGGCCCAGCGGCCAGATGGCTGCGTCTGAATCGTGGTCTGTCGAGTTGACTGGTGGGTTTTCTGCGTTACCCAAACCTTGTAAATGGGGTAAGGCTGACAAAGCATTGCGGCTGGGTTGAACGGGCCACATGGCTTCCCGGTCTGAAACACGGGAGAGTGTTGATTCTGAATTGGCTATAAAATTAATAGCTGATTGGGTATATTTTATGCCGGCTAGAGGCATATTGGAGGGTCTAAAAGTGCTGAAAGAATGGTTTTCAGCCTCGATCGCGGATTTTTGCGCAACCGGGGATGTCACTCCAGCTGTAGCCAATGAAGCAGCACGGGGCGCCGCCAGCGCGTTCTCTACCGCATGTCGCACCGCCTGATGCACTTCGCGACCGTCTCTGAAGCGCACCTCAATTTTGGTGGGATGCACGTTGACGTCTACCCGTGTCGGGTCGATCTCCACATACAGCACATACACCGGCTGACGATGCCCATGCAAGACGTCTTCATACGCACTGCGGGCGGCGTGGGTGATGACTTTGTCTCGGACAAAACGCTGGTTCACATAGGCAAATTGCTGGTCGGCGCGGGAACGGGCATGGTCGGGCAAGCCGGCACGGCCAGTCACACGAATATTCCCTTGGCTGTGCTCTACCAGCACCGATTGGCTTACAAAATCATCGCCAAACACGTCGCGCAGGCGCTGGTCACGGGCAGTTTGGAAAGAGGTCGCATTTTCTGGATCAACTGGACAAGCCCGCCATTGCTCCACCAGTTTACCGTCGTGCCAAATCGCAAAGCCCACATCGGGCCGCACCAGGGCGTGGCGACGCACGGCTTCAATGCAGTGCGCCAGCTCGGTGGCATCTGTTTTGAGGAACTTGCGCCGCGCCGGCGTGCTGTAAAACAGCTCTTTGACTTCGACGGTCGTGCCTTGCGCTCTGGCGGCGGGTTTGAGCTCGCCGGTCTGGCCGCTTAAAGAAAATGCAGTTGATTGGTTGTTGGCCCTTGAAATCAGGGCGCAGTCAGCGATGGCGTTGATGGCGGCCAAGGCCTCACCACGAAAACCCATCGTCCCGACCGATTCTAAGTCCAGCAAGGAGGTGATTTTGCTGGTAGCGTGGCGCTTCAAAGCAATCGCCAGTTCATCGGGCACAATGCCGATGCCATCGTCTTCCACCGCAATCAGCCGCACCCCGCCCGCGCTCAGTCGCACGGTGATGTGCGTCGCTCCCGCATCCAGCGCGTTGTCCACCAGCTCACGCACAACGGAGGCCGGCCGCTCGACCACCTCACCCGCCGCAATTTGGCTGATGAGCTCGTCGGGCAGTTCACGAATGACTTGACGAGGTAGGTGGCGGGGATGATGGGTCACTGAAAGCATGACTCATTGTAAAAGCACTTTTCCCCATTCCTGCGTTCGTATTCCCGTGCGGCCTGAGTCTGTTAAAGGCAAGTCATAATCGCAGCCTATGGACATACTCGCCCCCCTTCTCGATTTCATTTTGCACGTAGACAAACACTTGGAGATATTTGTTCGCAACTATGGATACTGGGTCTACGCCTTGCTGTTTCTGATTATTTTTGTCGAAACGGGTTTGGTCGTTATGCCGTTTCTTCCGGGTGATTCGCTCCTGTTCGTCGTCGGTGCCATGTGCGGCGTCGGTTTGATGAGTCTGCCCATGTCCATGGGGCTGCTGTGGCTGGCAGCGGTGCTGGGCAACCAGTCGAACTACGCGATTGGGCGCTACTTTGGACCCAAGGTGTTTGCCTGGGAAAACTCCAGGTTTTTCAACAAAACGGCTTTCATGCAAGCGCATAATTTTTATGAAAAATACGGCGGTGTGACCATCGTCGCCGCGCGTTTCATGCCCTTTGTACGAACCTTTGCCCCGTTTGTCGCCGGCGTGGCCGAAATGAACCGCGCCAAATTTACCTTTTACGACATCACCGGCGGTGCGTTGTGGGTGGTGGGCATCATCACGATAGGCTACTTTTTTGGCAACGTCCCCTTTATCAAAGCCAACTTGGATAAAGTGATTTGGGCGATGATATTGATTCCCGGTCTGTTCATCATGTGGGGGGCATGGAGGGCGCGAAAGAGTTGAGGTTAAACCTGCCGATTGCGCGCCAGCGGCGGATTCTTCGCAAAATACCGCGAAATCCCACGCATCACGGCATCGGCTAACTGCTCTTGGTAGGTGTTGCTGCGCAGTTTTAACTCTTCATCGGGGTTGCTGATGAAGGCGGTTTCCACCAGTACACTGGGAATATCGGGCGCTTTGAGCACCGCAAAACCGGCTTGTTCGACTTGGCCTTTGTGCAGCTTGCCCAAGCTGCCGATTTCTTTGAGTACCGCGCTGCCCAGGCGCAGGCTGTCGTTGATCTGCGCCGTGGTGCTCATGTCAAACAGGACTCTTTGAACTTGCGCATCTTTGACGCGCAGATTGACACCGCCCACGGCATCGGCAGCATTTTCTTTGTTGGCCAGCCAGCGGGCCGAGGCGCTGGTTGCCCCTTTTTCGCTCAATACAAAAACGCTCGCACCGTTAGCCTCTGGCGTGGTGAAGGCATCGGCGTGGATGCTGACGAATAAATCAGCCTGCACGTGCTGGGCTTTTTGCACCCGCTGGTTTAAGGGGACAAAAAAGTCAGCATCGCGGGTGAGGTAGGCGCGCATGGGGTTGCCGCCCACGATGCTGGCATTGATGCGGTCGCGCAGCTTGAAGGCGACGCTGAGCACCACATCTTTCTCGCGGGTTCCGGCGGGGCCGACTGCGCCGGAGTCCTCGCCGCCATGGCCGGGGTCGAGTGCAATGATGATCAAGCGGTCTGTTTTGCTGGGAGCTGGCGCATCTGGCACTTTTAATTTGAGATTATTATTGTTGATAATTCTGGTTGTAGCCAGTGTATTGCTTGCCTGGTTAGCTATGGAATCAGTAGCATTTTGCTTTGAATTTTCGGGGGTGATGGAGTTTGCATTCGGTTTTCTGGTTTGCTGTGCAATAAAATCGCCCAAGGGGTCGGAAGACGCTGTGGCAGCCTTACTGGCTTTGCCCGCCTCAAATTTCAAGGTTGATTCTTTGAATCGCTCGGCGATCAAGGCTTCCAGCGCGTCTTGCGGCTGGGCGGGGTACAGGTCCAGCACCAGCCGGTGGGCGTAGGCTGCCACCGGTTTGAGGGCAAACACCTGCGGCAAGGCGGCTTGTTTCAAGTCCATCACCAGCCGCACCACGCCTGGCGCGATTTGGCCAACCCGAATGCCGCTGATAAACGGGTCGTCCGCCTTGACCTTGGCGACCAGCTCTCGCAACGCTGGGTTCAAGTCCAGCCCATCAATGTCAATGGCCAAACGTGGCGGCGAGGTGATGAAGGTTTGTTTGGCTTTGAGCGCGACGTCGCTCTCAATCGTGATGCGGGTGTAGTCGACAGCCGGCCACACCCGTACCGCCACGATGCTGGCACCGCGTGCGATCTGGTGGCTACCGAGTAGCAGCACCAAGGCACCATCGGCAGCGTGTTTGAATAGAGTACGGCGTTGCATAAATTTATACCCCTATCAGGCTATCGAGGAGCTGCTGGCCCACAGGTGTTTGCGCTTTGGCGGTGACTTGTCTGGATCCATCCGCTTGCGCTGCTATTAGCATAGCAATATCAGCGATCGGCAGCTTGGTTACAGCCTTTTCTGGCCATTCGGCAAGCTTGCAGCCGGGGCTGGCAAATATATCTCTGAAGCCTGCTTCCTCCCACTCATGGGGGTCGTTGAAGCGGTAAAAATCAAAATGCCAAAGGCTTTTGAGGGCATCTGACGTAGCTGGCTGCACAATGTCATAACATTCGACGATGGTGTAAGTCGGGCTTTTGATGCGACCCGTCACGCCCATGGCCTGTAGCAGATAGCGGACAAACGTGGTTTTGCCAGCGCCCAAGTCGCCCTCAAGCGTGATGAACATGCTGCTGGAGAGGGGCTGAGCCAGCAGGCGGGTGGCTAAGGCGGCTGCAAATTGACGCGTGTCGTCTTCGGTCTGCCAAAGCAGGGATATTTCAGAAAATTCAGACAATTGGGTCAACATATCGTGGTCATTTAGCTGGGTATTTTTATTTTGGACGGCAAGCAACTTTTCACTCAGATTCAAACTTGGGCACGTGAGCTGGGATTTTCCCAGATCGGCGTGGCAGGGGTGGACTTGTCTTCGGCAGAACCTGGTTTACTGGCATGGCTGGCCAACGGCTTTCACGGTGACATGGCTTACATGGCGGCGCATGGCCTCAAACGCGCCCGGCCCGCTGAACTCGTGCCCGGCACGGCCAGTGTGCTCACTGCACGCATGGATTATCTACCTCGTCAGAAGCAAGAGCAACCGCGTGAGCCGTGGACAGAGGTCGAATTACAACGCTTGCACAACCCCAATGAAGCCATTGTGTCCGTTTACGCCCGGGGCCGCGACTACCACAAGGTGTTGCGCGCGCGCTTGCAAAAACTCAGCGAACGCATTGCCGAGCACATTTCCCCGCTGGGTTACCGTGTATTCACCGATTCAGCGCCGGTGCTAGAGGCCGAGCTAGCCGAGCGCAGCGGTCAAGGCTGGCGCGGCAAGCACACGCTGGTGCTGAGCCGCGAGGCGGGCTCGATGTTTTTTTTGGGTGAGATTTACCTCGATATTGCTTTGCCGCACAGTGCCCCCGTGACGCAGCACTGCGGCAGTTGCCAAGCCTGTATTGACATTTGTCCGACCCAGGCCATCATTGCGCCGCACAAGCTCGATGCACGGCGCTGCATTTCTTACCTCACCATTGAGCATGCAGGCGCGATCCCGGAAGAACTTCGCCCGTTGATGGCTAACCGCATTTACGGCTGCGACGATTGCCAGCTGATCTGCCCGTGGAATAAATTTGCCAAGCGCAGCGCTTTGCCCGATTTTGACGAACGCCAAGGGCTGACCGGTCAGCAACTGAGCACCCTGTTTGCTTGGGGTGAAGCGGACTTTTTGCGCCATACCGAAGGTAGCCCGATTCGCCGCATTGGACATGAGCGTTGGCTTCGCAACATCGCGGTGGCGCTGGGGAACGCGCGAAGGGTTGCCTCGCAGGAAGAGCGGGCTGACATTGACCAAACCTTACAAACTCGCGGTGACCATCCCAGCGAGTTGCTGCGTGAGCACGTGCGTTGGGCACTGAATCAGTAAGCAATGCAGGCAGGCCCTCAGTACAGCTCAGCGCAGCAAGCCCAATGCAAAGGGCAGGCTCAGCATCCCCAAGAGCGTTGACAGGGTCACCAAGCCCGCTACATAGCTGCCATCAAACCCCATGCGCGCTGCCAGCACGTAGGCGCTAGAGGCTGTGGGCAGGGCTGAAAAAATCAGCAAGATCGTGCTTTGCGTGGGTGACAAACCGAATGCGATGGACAAGCCCAGCGCAATGAGGGGCGCGATAAAGTGACGAATCGCTAGCAGGCAGACCGCCAACGACTTAGCTCGGGTGAGGGTGCGCAGTTGCATACCCGCGCCTGCTGCCATCAAACCCAGCGTCAGCGAGGTTGCGCCAATGCGGTTCACGGTCGGCAGCATCCATTCGGGAATGGAAAAGCCCAGTAAATTAGCCACCAAACCTGATGCGGTAGCCAGAATCAACGGGTTACGCACCAGTTCGCGGACAAAGCCGCGCTCGCCATGACGCGCCATGGGCCACACGGATGCCATGTTAAAGAGCGGAACGCACACCCCAATCAGCACGGCGATCAGCAGTAGCCCGGGTGCGCCTGCCAAACGCTCGGCCATAGCCAAGCCAATGAATGAATTGAAGCGAAACGCCACCTGGGCACTGGAAGCGTGCTCGCCGAGGGTGAATTGGCGCCGCAAACCTGGCACGTAGGGCAGGGCGTAGGCCAAGGTGATGGTGAACAAGCCAAGCACCAGCCCGGCGGCGATGAAGTTTGACGCGGCGGCGAAATTCAAAGGACTTTTCACAATGGCGTGAAACAGCAGCACGGGGAACAAAAAATAGTAAACCAGGCTTTCCACTTGCATCCACACGCTGCGGTTGAGCGCGGTGTAGCGGCAGACCAAGTAACCGCACAAAATCAAGGAAAAATCGGGGATGAGGAGTTGGGCGTAGTTCAAAAGGTCAATCGCAATCGTGAAACGGTCTTGTGATGTGGCTACTTGCTCTAGGGTTTACGCGTATGTGAAATCCCCAGCATCCAAGCCGTCAGCTTGTCACTATGATAGCGAGTGTCAGCACATTGCTTTCTTATCATGCTAGCTACAGGAGCACATTTATGTCAGTTCATCGTATTTTTCAATCCGGCATCAAATTAACGGTCTTGGCTGCGGCAGCCCTGCTGGCCACGGCGGCCGTGGCGCAAGGCTATCCCAACAAAATCATCAAGTTGCAGGTGCCTTTCGCGCCTGGCGGCACCACCGACATCATCGCCCGCGTGATGGCCGACCCGCTGAGTAAAGTCTTGGGGCAAACGGTCATTGTTGAAAACAAAGCGGGCGGCGGCGGCATCATTGGGGCCAACGAAACAGCCAAAGCTGCCCCCGACGGCTACTCACTCGGCATGGCCACCGTGTCCACCACAGCCGCCAACCCGGCCATCAACCCCAAAACGCCGTACAACCCGATCACCGATTTCACCCCCATCATCAACATTGCGGCCACGCCCAATGTGATTGCGGTGCATCCCAGTTTTCCAGCCAAAGATTACAAATCGTTCATGGCCGAGCTGAAAAAATCACCTGGTAAATACTCCTACGCTTCCTCCGGCACGGGAGGTATCGGACACCTGCAAACCGAATTATTTAAAAACTTGAGTGGCACGTTTATCACCCACATCCCTTACCGAGGTGCAGGGCCAGCGCTGAACGACACGGTTGCGGGTCAAGTGCCGATTATTTTTGACAACGTGCCCTCGTCTATGCAGTTTCTGGTCACCAACCGGCTGGTCCCCATTGTGGTGGCAGCACCGCAGCGGCTCAAGCAGTTGCCCAATGTGCCGACGTTCAAAGAAGTGGGTTTGGAGCCCGTTAACCGCATGGCTTACTACGGCATTTACGGCCCCAAAGGCTTGCCGAAAGAGGTGGTGGACAAAATCAACGCCGGCGTGCGCAAAGCATTGGAAGACCCTGCCGTGCGTAAACGCATTGAAGATACCGGCTCATTTATTGTTGCCAATACGCCCGAGCAGTTTGCCGAGCAAATCAAGGCTGAATTCGAAGTCTACAAAAAAGTGGTCGACGTAGCCAAACTCAAGTTGGACTGAGCATCATCAGCCATCGTCTCAAGCCATTTATATTTCCGTATTGAACAACGTCGCTCATACTGATCTTTCACTGATCCACCCGGCTAACCATATCGACAGTTTCATCGACGTGCTTTGGCTCGAGGATGGACTGTCCAGTAACACTTTAGCGGCTTACCGAGGCGACTTGGAATTGTATGCAGTGTGGCTGGGTACGTGCGGGAAGGGCTTGGATGATTCGGCTGAGGTTGATCTCAACGCCTATTTTTCAGCCAAACACAACGCCACCAAAGCCACCTCGGCCAATCGGCGGCTGACGGTTTTTAAGCGTTACTTCCGCTGGGCGCTGCGCGAGCGTTTCATCACAGCCGACCCCACACTCAAACTGCAAGCCGCCAAACAAGCCCTGCGCGTGCCCAAAACCATGACCGAGGCGCAGGTGGAAGCCCTCTTGAAAGCGCCCGATACCAACACACTACTGGGTTTGCGTGACCGCACCATGCTGGAGCTGATGTACGCCAGCGGCTTGCGCGTGAGCGAGTTGGTGACGCTGAAAGTGTTTAACGTCAGCATGAATGAGGGCGTGCTGCGTGTGTTGGGCAAAGGCAATAAAGAGCGTTTGGTACCCTTTGGCGAAGTGGCTCGGTTGTGGATTGAGCGTTATTTGACGGACGCCCGGCAACAAATCCTCGGCCAACAGCAAACGCAAGATTTGTTTGTCACCCACTTGGGTCATCGCATGACGCGGGTGATGTTTTGGATCATCGTGAAAAAGCATGCGCTTGCTGCCCACATCACCAGCCCCTTGTCACCCCACACCCTGCGTCACGCCTTCGCGACCCATTTGCTCAACCATGGTGCCGATTTACGCGCTGTTCAACTGCTCTTGGGTCATGCCGACATTTCCACCACCACCATCTACACCCATGTGGCCAGGGAGCGCTTGAAAAAAATTCATGCAGTCCATCATCCGAGGGGCTGAGTCAACAAGTGTCACTTAACGTAGTAGAAACAAAAAAACACCCAGAAGGTGTTTTTGGGGTGGTGTGATTTACATCCGCTCAAAAATAGCTGCAATCCCTTGGCCGCCGCCAATGCACATCGTCACCAAGGCGTAGCGGCCTTTGATACGTTGCAGTTCGTACAGGGCTTTGACGGTGATGACTGCGCCGGTCGCGCCAATCGGGTGACCTAGCGAAATGCCCGAGCCGTTGGGGTTGACCTTGGCGGGGTCGAGTCCCAGGTCTTTGGTCACCGCGCAGGCTTGAGCGGCAAAAGCTTCATTGGCTTCAATCACATCCAGGTCGTTGACAGTCAGGCCTGCCATTTTCAAAGCCTTTTGGGTGGCGGGCACCGGGCCGATACCCATGTACTTCGGATCGACACCGGCGTGGGCGTAGGCGACCAGGCGCGCCAAGGGTTCCAGGCCACGCGCTTGGGCAACGCTTTTTTCCATCAACACCACCGCAGCTGCGGCGTCGTTGATGCCGGAGGCGTTGCCCGCCGTGACCGTGCCGTTTTCTTTGATGAAGACGGGTTTCAATTTGGCCATATCAGCCATGGTGCAATTGGGGCGGAAGTGCTCGTCCGTGGCGTAGGCCACGTCACCTTTTTTGCTTTTCAGCATGATGGGGACGATTTGTTCGGTGAAGTATCCCGCCTCCGTGGCGCGCTGGGCCCGGTTGTGGCTTTCCACCGCCAGTGCGTCTTGCGTCTCGCGGGTGATGCCCCACTTGGCGGCGATGTTTTCAGCCGTCACGCCCATGTGGATGGTGTGAAACGGGTCGTGCAGCGCGCCCATCATCATGTCGATCATCTTGATGTCGCCCATGCGTGCGCCCCAGCGGGTGTTGAGTGATGCGTAGGGTGCGCGACTCATGTTTTCGGCACCGCCACCAAGAGCCACGTCCGCATCGCCCAGCAAAATCGACTGACTGGCTGAAATAATGGCTTGCAGGCCTGAGCCGCACAGGCGGTTGACGTTAAAGGCGGGCGTGCCCTCGGCGCAGCCGCCGTTGATGGCTGCCACGCGCGACAAATACATGTCTTTGGGCTCGGTGTTGACCACGTGGCCAAACACCACATGACCGACGTCGGCACCGTCCACATTGGCGCGTTTGAGTGATTCGCGTACAACCTGCGCTGCCAACTCGGTGGGTGGAACGTCTTTGAGACTTCCGCCAAAAGTACCAATAGCGGTGCGCACACCGCTAACAACAACGACTTCACGGCCCATGAGGGTCTCCTAAATTTTGGGGGGTTGAGTAAGTGACTCCACTGAATCATTCATCTATTTTCCGTCCGACAGTTTACCGTGGCTGCAAGGCGTCATTGATCTCAATGGGCAGGAAGTTCATTCAAACAGCACCGGTTGACCCTGTCGGTCAAAAGGCATGAAGGCGCCATGCGCGCCTTGCCGGATGGTCTCCACCATGCGCTGCAATGGGAGCTCGGCATCAGCGCTGCTGGGGGGGCGGCTGCGGGTACCAGACAGAGCCGCAGTGAACACGATACGCCAATCCTGGCCAAACTGGCCGGACTCATCCATCAGCGCGCTGAAGTTGTCAAGCTCGGCCGGAGTCTTATCCACGCACATCAGGGGCACCAAGGCGCCACCCTCACCTTCCTCAAAGCGAGCCCGCTGCTCGGGCGTGCTGTCATCGGGCAGTTCGACGCCCGCAAAAACGAACAGCAGGCGTTGCGGCTCGGGTTGCGCCCGGGCGGTTTGCAATAGATCATCAAAGCTTGAAATATCCATGAAATTGTCCTGTCGAAGGGGGGAGGGAGGGCTAGTCAGTGTCGTCACGAAATCGCGCGGCTCGGGTCGCGCACGGGCCGCTTTGCGCGACTGTACGGTGCCCATACTGACGAAGCATAACGCCAGCTCGTCGGGTGACAGATCGAACAACGCGCGCAGCCCGGGTGATTTCAGAGCCTTGCCACTGGTCAATGCCGATCCCAAGCCCTGCGCCGTGGCCATCAGCAGCATGTTCTGCAAGGCACACCCAGCAGAAACCAGGCGCTCGTTGAGATCGATGGCCGGGTCGCCACAACGGGCGTCCACCACCATGAGCATGAGTAGTGGCGCTCGGTATGCCTTGTCCCGAGCCCGGCCGAGCTCATCCTCGGTGGCCGTGGCATCGCGCTCCTGTAGTGCCGTAGCGAACGCGTCCGCTAGGCGGTGGCGTTCGGATGGCTGCACCAGCATAAAGCGCCAGGGGCGCAACTGGCCATGATCTGGCGCAGTGGCGGCGGCGCTAAAAATGCTCTCTAACTGGGCCGTATCCGGTCCGGGCTCGATCAGGCGTTTGGGCAGTATGGTCTGACGCGACTGCATCAGCACAGCAGCCATCCCGGCTAGATCATCGCCGCCCTCCCCCGGACAGGGCGGCACACTCATCCACACGACCCCAAGTGGCCGCACTGCGTGCAGTACTCGCAGCCATCCCTGCGAATCAGGGCATGGGCCCCGCACTCAGGACATTTTCTGCCCGCCAAGACGGGTGCTGCTGCAAGGGCTTCGCTGGACGCTTGATCCAACTGTATTTCCGATGGATCCACTGCTCTGGTCAGGCCCGCACGCTGGGCGATGAGGTTCTGCACCGCATAGGCGATGGCTGCCACTTCCGAGTCGTGCCACAGCGGCACGCGCGTGCCGTCGGCCTTCCTGTGGGTGCCCAGGCGGACCGGTCCACGGTCCCACGCCACCTTGCGCATGTCGCTCAGGGCGCGCTCCAAAAATCCGCCACGCGCGGCCAGCGACAACATGCGCATGCTCGACGTGATCCACTGCTGCGATTCGCCACTCTGCCCCACCGGCATGAAGAACTCAATGGCACGGTCCACTGTGCCATCACCCGTGGCCGAGGGCACAGGCAGGAACGATACGATCAGATAAAGCGTTTTTTGGCCTTCCTGCGTCCAGTATTCGATCTTTTCGGCCACAGCCGACAGCGCGCCTTTGGGGCGGCTTTCGATCACCGTGCGCATCGGGTCTACCGCCGGCGCTGGGGTCGTCGCTTCAGTAATGGGTGGCGCGCCAGTGTCCAGCACCGAACCAAGAATAGCGTTGGGCCGGTACGTGGCCAAACCCTTGAGACGGGCATACCACGCCTGCAGGTACAAACCCTTAAAGTCTTCGTAGGGGTAATCAGCCGGTACGTTGACTGTTTTGGAAATAGCGGTGTCCACAAAGGGCTGCACCGCTTCCATCATGGCGATGTGGCTGGCTGCCGTCATGTCCAGTGCAGACACAAAGTAGTCGGGCAGTTGACCGACGTCGCCGCCAAGTTCACGGTACAGGCGCCACGCATGGTCTTCTACCGCATATTCGCTCAAACTGCCATCGGCCTCGCGTTTCTTGCGGCGGTACACCCACGAGAACGCTGGCTCGATGCCATTGGACGCGTTGTCGGCAAAGGCCAGGCTGACTGTGCCGGTGGGTGCGATCGACAGCAGGTGGCTGTTGCGAATGCCTTGCGTGCGGATGGCTTTCTGCAGATCGGCGGGCAGGCGGCTGGCAAAGGTGCCCGGAGCCAGATAACCATCGACCTTGAGCTTCGGAAAGGCCCCCTTCTCGCTCGCCAGGGCTATCGATGCAGCGTAGGCCGCGTCGCGCATGTGCTCGGCAATGCGTACCGCCATGGCGCGGCCTTCCGCGCCGTCATAGCGCAGGCACAGCATGGTCAGCGTATTGCCCAAACCAGTGAAACCCACGCCGATACGGCGCTTGGCGGCAGCCTCATCCCGCTGCTGCGGTAGCGGCCAGAAAGTCACGTCCAGCACGTTGTCAAGCGCGCGCACCTGGGTCGCCACCGACTTTCCGAATGCCTCGAAGTCAAACGTCGGCACGCCATCAAAACCAAATGGGTGGTGCACAAAGCACGTGAGGATGATGGGCCCCAGGTCGCAGCAACCGTACGGCGGCAGCGGTTGCTCGCCGCAGGGGTTGGTCGCGGCAATCGACTCGCAATAACGCAGGTTGTTGTCCTGGTTGATGTGGTCCAGAAACAGGATGCCCGGCTCGGCGAAATCGTAGGCCGAACGCATCACTGTGTCCCACAGTTCACGCGCAGGCAAGGTCTGATAGATCCACTGACCATCATCACGCTTGGTGGCACCACTGGCCAGCAGGGCGGCGCCAGGCCGGGCGCGGTGGACCAAATCCCAATCGGCATCGGCCAGCAGAGCCTGCATGAAGGTATCGGTCATCCCCACTGAGACATTGAAGTTGTTCCAGCGCCCCGGTGTGCGCTTGGCTGTGATGAATTCGAGCACGTCGGGATGGTCGATGCGCAGCACGCCCATCTGGGCGCCGCGGCGCGCGCCGGCACTCTCTACCGTAGAGCAGGATTGATCAAACACGTTGATGTAGCTACAGGGCCCTGAGGCCACCGAAGCCGTGGCCTTGACCTCGGCCCCGCGTGGGCGGATGCGCGAGAAGTCATACCCCACGCCACCGCCGCGCCGCATGGTCTCCGCTGCCTCGCGAAGCGCTTCATAGATGCCGGGGTAGCCGGCCTCATCCGTGCCCTGGATGCAATCACCCACAGGCTGGACAAAGCAGTTGATGAGCGTGGCCTGGATATCGGTGCCGGCGGCGCTCATGATGCGACCCGCACCGATAGCACCAGCCTTCAGGTTGGCGAGGAACAGCGCTTGATAGTGGGCACGCTGCGCCTCGGGCTCGACCGAGGCCAGGGCGCGTGCCACGCGCTGGAACACGTCGTCCACGCCCGACTCACCAGGCTTGAGGTATTTTTCCCTCAGCACATCCCGACTGATGGGTTGTGTCTCGGTGACGACGAACGGCGGGATAGTACGGTCGCGTTTCATATGGCTTGCTGCTTTATTCAGAGATGACTGGTCCATCATGCTCCACATAGGGTTGATACGGCCCGGTGCCGCTATGCGCTGCCACCGAGGCCGCCACGAAGTCTCCCCGCTGTACGTCGAAGACATAAATCTCGCCTTCCTCAATGACATAGTGCCACCCGTGCAATGTTACTCTTTTTGCATCGACCTGTTCACGTACCATCGGGTAGCCCATGAGTCGTTCCAGCTGAAGTACAACGGCGCGTTGTTCAGTGCGGCGCAGGGCTTCGGGCGTGACCTGTACCGGCAGGGCAGCCTCCCGGCCCAATTCCAGCCAGGCCGCCAGGTTTTTGGCTTGCGGATCCACCTCCTCATAAAGGGCGCGGATGCCGCCGCAATGGCTGTGACCGCACACAACGATGCGTGAAACTTTGAGGTTCAAAACTGCAAATTCAATGGCAGCGGAGGTGCCGTGGTAACCAGCCGAGCCGTCATACGGCGGTACGAACGCGCCAACGTTGCGCACAATGAACAGATCCCCTGGCCCGGTGCCTGTCAGGAGATACGGGACCAAGCGCGAGTCGGAGCAGCCAATAAACAGGATGGTCGGATGCTGACCGTCCTTGACCAGGTTCTGAAACTGCTCTTGAACGCCCGGGAACGTGTGGTCGTGAAACCGACGGAGACGCTGTAACAGTTCGTCAGGCACGGAGAAATCCATTTTTTGACTAATCAGTTATTGAACCAGAGGCGTATCAGCAGCTTCAATAGCCACCCCAACGATGGTGGCTTCTCCCGCCAAAAGACTCAAGTATTGCCGCAAGGCAGTGACATAGGATTTCTGCCGCAGGGACATGGCCACTGCGCCACGTACTGCTTCATATGGCTGTTCCAGACCGGGCTGACGTGCCAGAACCTCTACCACATGTAGGCCAAAGCGACTATGGACCAAGCGCGGCAGAACACCTACTTCGGCGTGCCCAAAAAGTTCCTTAGCGAATTCCGGGGCGCAATCCGATGGGGTGAGCCACCCCAAACTTCCGCCCTCCGCCCCACTGGGGCAGTTGGACAATTTGCCAGCTGCCTTGATAAAGGCATCTTCAGAATTTTTGCCGTCGTGGCAGCGTACATCAAGCAGAGTTGTCTCGGCACGGTTGCGCAGGGCCACGACATCAACGCCCTGTGTTACAGCGAATAGAATATGTCGCACATTCACTCTCTCACCGGTGCTGTAGATCGCTT
Organism: Polaromonas sp.; assembly: GCA_031426635.1. Classification (GTDB taxonomy): domain Bacteria; phylum Pseudomonadota; class Gammaproteobacteria; order Burkholderiales; family Burkholderiaceae_C; genus Aalborgiella. The sequence continues at coordinate 2,799 of JASJPN010000040.1, read as the reverse complement.
GGTGGGCTGTATGGTGACGTCGACAGGCCTCATCCGAGGGCTCTGGAATGGTCAGACTCTCTTCCAGCAGGGCTTCAATCGCGGTGGTTGCGCCTTCACTGAGAACACCATCTGAGGAAGGTACATCTCGGCCAGATGTCAAACCTTTGGCGATCGCAGCTTGACGCAGTAATTCGGAGTACGCTCGCTGACGCAGATCATCATCCGATAGCGTCTCCTTCTCCGTATTCAGGGCAACACCATTGACGCGGGCAATTTTCGGCTTGATCGGGGTATTGATTTGCATGGCTGAATCCTTAAATGCCAGCGTCTGGACGACGGGGCCGGTTGTGGCCTGCAGGCACATTCAAGCGGCGGCTGCGCACCACCTGGTAGGGACGCACCAGATAAGTCACCGAGGCAAAGCCGCTCCATACGTGCACCAGCCGGGTGAACGGGAAGATCAGGAAGATGCTCATGCCCAGGAACATGTGGGTCTTGAAGATCCAGCCGGCATCAGCCAGCAGCTCGGGCGCGCCGGCACGGAAGGTCACGATGCGCTGGGCCCATTCGGCCAGGCGCAGCATCATGCCGCCGTCCAGGTGCTGTGCGGACAGGGGGATGGTGGCCAGGCCAAGCACCAGTTGCAGCCACAACAAGACGAGCAGCATGATGTCGCTGGTTCTGGAGGTGGCGCGAATGCGGGGTTCGAACAGGCGGCGATGCAGCAGCAGGGTGACACCGATGAAACCCAGGAGTCCGGCGATGCCGCCCGAGACCATGGCCACCAGTTGCTTGGTGCCGGCGCCGATGAAGCTTTCGTACACAAAGTGCGGCGTCAGCATGCCGAAGAAATGGCCGAAGAACAGGAACAGCACGCCGATGTGAAACAGGTTGCTGCCCCAGCGCAGCTGTCCCCGCTTGAGCAGCTCCGAGGAGTCACTCTTCCAGGTGTACTGGTCGCGGTCAAAGCGGATCAGGCTGCCCAGAAAAAAGATGCTCAGGCAGATGTAGGGGTACAGACCGAACAGGAAGTTGTCGAAGACATTCATGGTGTGGCTCCTTGGGGCATGGCGGCCGCCGGTTTGGCGCGGGCCGCTTCATTCCTGACAAAGTGAATGGGTTGAGGCTGGTTCGGTTTGGCCTGCCCCTTGGTGGAGCAGCCGTCAAAGACCACGGGCTCTTCCCAGGCGGCGTCGAGTGCTTCATCGGGCACCACCTTGACGGCGTGCGCCTTCTCGCCCGCGAATTCGAGCAGGGCGCCGAGGACGCTGGCATAGGCGCTTTGCCGCTGCTGCAGGGCGTTGAAGATGGCGTTGAAGATGTGCGCCATCTCGCCCAGAAAGGCACGGGCTTCTTTCGGCGGTTGCGTGGAGACGAACTCCAGCACCACGGGCAGGTAGTCGGGCATCTCTCCGGGGGCGAGAAACAGGCCGGCTTTCTCGTAGGTTTGCGCCAGATCGATCATGGCCGGACCGCGGTCGCGCGAGTCCCCGTGCACATGCTCGAACAGGTGCAAGGAGGTGGCGCGGCCCCGGTCGAACATCTGAACGTACTCGGCCTCGTTCTCCAAGGCGTCGCCCGCGCCAAGCGTGGCGATGAGCGCGTCAAGCTCGGCCAGCCGGTCGGAACCCACGGATTTTTCAGCGTGCAGAGCCTCGCGCATGCCGGGCAGGTGATCGCGCAACTCCGCGTCGGGGTAGGACAGCAGGCGGGCGAGCACCCGCAGGCTGGTGGTGGAAGATGTCGTCATTCAGTTACTCCTCTGCGCCAAGGACGAGCCGCGGCGCATAAAACAATCCAACCGGGGAACGCCGTGGAGCCGGCTTTGCCGGGCCACTGGCGTTGCTCCCTTGAGGGGGGAGGCGGCCACACGAAGTGGGCAAGCAACGGGGGGGAGCGTCATGTCATACCTCTGCCTTGATAGGGATGGTGCGTTTCTTGGTGCCGCCAAACAGGCTGACTTCGCTGCTGCCGTCGGAGCAGCCATTGCCAAACGAGAAGCCGCAGCCGCCGCGCATGTCAAAGGTGTTTTCGGCGTACTCGCGGTGCGTGCTGGGAATGACGAAACGGTCTTCGTAGTTGGCAATCGCCATCACGTGGTACATCTCTTCCACCTCGGCCTGGGTCATTTGAACCTGATCGATGGCGGCGGTGTTGATGCGGCCGTCCACATGTTTTTCACGCTGGTAGGCGCGCATGGCCAGCAGGCGTTCGAGCGAGCGGATCACCGGCAGCGTGTCACCGGCGGTCAGCAGGTTGGCCAGGTACTTGACCGGGATGCGCAGCTGGTTGACATCCGGGATTTCGCCGTTGGTGCCGATGTGGCCGGCATTGGCCGCCGCGCTGATGGGGGACAGCGGCGGCACGTACCAGACCATGGGCAGGGTGCGGTATTCCGGGTGCAGCGGCAGCGCCACCTTCCACTCCACGGCCATTTTGTAGACCGGGCTCTTGCGGGCGGCGTCCATCCAGGCGTCCGGAATGCCGTCGATGCGTGCCTGCGCTATGACCTTGGGATCGTTGGGGTCCAGAAAGATGTCAAGCTGGGCCTGGTACAGGTCGCGGTCGTGCTCGACGCTGGCAGCTTCCTGGATGCGGTCGGCGTCGTACAAGAGAACGCCGAGGTAGCGGATGCGGCCGACGCAGGTTTCCGAGCACACGGTGGGCTGACCCGCTTCGATGCGCGGGTAGCAGAACGTGCACTTCTCGGCCTTGCCCGATTTCCAGTTGTAGTAAATCTTCTTGTAGGGGCAGCCGCTCACACACATGCGCCAGCCGCGGCACTTGTCCTGGTCGATCAGCACGATGCCGTCTTCC
>JASJPN010000039.1:0-4931 GCA_031426635.1 Polaromonas sp. | reverse complement strand
CCGGCGGCACCGAGGCCTGCGACTGGGCCAGCATGCTGCTGCGCCAGTACCTCAAATATGCAGAGCGCAAAGGTTTCAAAACCATCATTGAAGACGAAACGCCGGGCGACACGGCGGGTATCAAGGGCGCAACCATCAAGATTGAAGGCGAATACGCGTTTGGACTCTTACGCACCGAAACCGGCGTACACCGCTTGGTGCGCAAGTCGCCGTTCGACAGCTCGGGCGGCCGCCATACGTCCTTTGCCTCGGTGTTTGTCTACCCGGAAATCGACGACTCGATCGAGATTGACATCAACCCGTCTGACGTGCGGGTCGACACCTACCGCGCCAGCGGTGCGGGTGGCCAGCACATCAACAAAACCGACTCGGCGGTGCGCCTGACCCACCTGCCCACCAACATCGTGGTGCAGTGCCAGGACGGCCGCAGCCAGCACGGCAACCGCGAGGTGGCGTGGAAGCGCCTGCGTTCGAAGTTGTACGATTTTGAGATGCGCAAGCGCCAGGAAGAGCAGCAGAAGCTCGAAGACACCAAAACCGACGTCGGCTGGGGGCACCAGATCCGCTCCTACGTGCTGGACAACAGCCGCATCAAAGACCTGCGCACCAATGTGGAAACCTCGGCGACGCAAAAGGTGCTGGATGGGGATTTGGATTTGTTTATTGAAGCCTCTTTGAAGCAAGGCGTTTAATTCACATGACCATCGTCCTGACGCAAGTGCTGACTCAAGCCCTGATTTTCGACATGGACGGCACCATGATCGATTCCATGCCTGCCCACGGAAAAACCTGGATGGACTTTGCCATCAGGCAGGGTGTCGACATCAGCTACGACGAGATGATGCGCCGCACCATGGGACGCAATGGCCTTGAGTGTGTGCGGGTGCTGTTAGACCAGCCCCACATGGACGAAGACCTGGCGTGGGCGCTGGTGCATGAGAAAGAGCAACTCTACCGCGACACCTTTGCGCCCGTGTTTGCCGAGGTCACAGGCTTCAAGGCTTTTGCCTCAGCGGCACGGTCTCAGGGTTTGAAAATCGCGGTGGGGACGGCTGGCGACATTCATAATGTGGCGTTTGTTTTGAAGCATTTGAAGATGAACCCCGCACCCGATGCCATTGCGCGGGGCGATGAAGGGTTCCCCGGAAAGCCCACGCCAGCTATATTTTTAGAAGCAGCAAAACGCCTAAATGTGAGGCCTGAGAGTTGTATTGTGTTTGAAGATGCACCTTTTGGCATTGAAGCTGCACGCCGCGCAGGCATGCGCGCGGTGGCCATTTGCACCAGCCACACTGCCGCTGAGTTGGCCGGGCCGCATGTGCTCGCAGCCGTGGCAAATTACAACGATTTAATGACCACTGATTTTTTGGAGAATCTGCATGTTGCAGCGTAACGATATTGGGCAAGCGACGGCTATCACGACAATCAACCGTCTTGACTACACCCCCCCCGCGTTTTGGATTGACACCGTCGATTTGACCTTTGACCTCGACCCTGCCAAAACCCGCGTGCTGAACAAAATGCACGTGCGGCGCAATGCGGAGGTGCCCGTCCAGCCGCTCAAGCTGGACGGCGATGAACTCAATTTGTCGCGGGTGCTGGTCAACGGCCAGGGCTGCTCCTTCAAAATGGAGGGCAACCAGCTGGTGCTGGACAACTTGCCCGATGCGTTTGACCTGGAAATCTTCACCACCTGTGCCCCTGCCAAAAACACCAAGCTGATGGGTTTGTACGTCAGCAACGACTCGTTTTTCACGCAGTGCGAGGCCGAAGGCTTTCGCCGCATCACTTACTTTTTAGACCGCCCCGATGTGATGGCAAGCTTCACGGTGACGCTGCGTGCAGACAAGAAAGCGTATCCGGTGCTGTTGTCGAACGGTAACTTGGTCGAGCAAGGCGCTCTAGACGGTGGTCGCCACTTTGCCAAATGGGTCGATCCGCATAAAAAACCGGCGTATTTGTTCGCCTTGGTCGCCGGGCAACTGGTGTGCCGCGAGCAAAGCATCACCTCGCGCGCTGGCAAAGAGCATGTGCTGCAAGTCTATGTTCGCCCCGGCGACCTGGAGAAAACCGAGCACGCGATGCACGCCTTGATGGCTAGCGTGGCTTGGGACGAAGCCCGCTTTGGCCTCAGCCTGGACCTGGAGCGTTTCATGATTGTCGCCACCAGCGACTTCAACATGGGCGCGATGGAGAACAAGGGCCTCAACATTTTCAACACCAAGTACGTGCTGGCCAGCCAGGCCACGGCAACCGATGTGGATTACGCCAACATCGAGTCCGTGGTCGGCCACGAGTATTTTCACAACTGGACCGGCAACCGCATCACCTGCCGCGACTGGTTTCAACTCTCGCTCAAGGAAGGCTTGACCGTCTTCCGCGACCAGGAGTTTTCGCAAGACATGGCGGGCGTGGCTTCCGCACGAGCCGTCAAACGCATTGAAGACGTGCGTGTGCTGCGGACCGCGCAATTCATTGAAGATGCCGGCCCCATGTCGCACCCCGTGCGGCCTGACAGCTATGTGGAAATCAGCAACTTCTACACCGCCACCATCTACGAAAAAGGCGCAGAAGTGGTGCGCATGATGCAAACCTTGGTCAGCACTGACGCGTCCAAAGACGGACAAGCTGGCTTCGCCAAGGGCATGAAGCTGTATTTTGAGCGCTTTGACGGCCAGGCCGTCACCTGCGACGACTTTGCACAGGCGATTGCAAACGCCAACCCGGACTCGGCACTGAACCAGAATTTGACACAGTTCAAACGCTGGTACAGCCAGTCTGGCACGCCGCGTGTTCACGCTACCGGCGTCTATGACGCTCCAGCGCGCAGTTACACGCTCACGTTCTCTCAGTACTTGACTGGCGCGGCAGAGCCGTTTGTGATTCCGCTCACACTGGGCCTGCTCAACAGTGCAGGCGCTGAGTTAGCGCTGCAACTCAGCGAGGAATCTGCACCCACCTCGGGTAGCCGCACCGTGGTCTTGACGCAAAGCCGCCAGACGCTGACCTTCGTCAACGTGGATGCACCACCGGTGCCCTCGCTCCTGCGCGGCTTCAGCGCCCCAGTCATTTTGGACTACGCCTACACCGAGTCCGAACTGCTGACGCTGCTGACTTTTGACACCGACCCGTTCAGTCGCTGGGAAGCCGGGCAACGCATGGCGATGCAAATTGCTATTAATTCGATAGCTTATAAGTCATATGATACGCCGGCTACAGACCAAAATAGCACTACAAATGACACAACAGGAAACACCCTCGACAGTTTCATCCAGGCCATGCGCAAGGTGCTGCGCGACCCCACACTCGATGCGGCCTTCAAGGAACTGGTGCTGACCCTGCCGTCAGAAAGCTACATCGCCGAACAGCTCGATGTGGTTGACCCACAGCGCATCCACGCGGTGCGCGAGAGCCTGCGCGAGCAGATCGCCACTGCCTTGCAAGCCGATTGGCAGTGGGCTGCTGAGGAACACCACAACAACGGCGCTTACACGCCAGATGCGCTGTCCGCAGGCCGCCGCGCATTGACTGGCATGGCCTTGACCAACTTGTGTCTAGCCGCCAAAAAATCAGGTGATGTCATCTGGCCGGGCAAAACTTACCAGCGCTTCAAAGACGCGCACAACATGACCGACCGCTTCAATGCACTCCATGCGCTAGTTAACAGCGGACACGAGTTGGCAACACCTGCCCTGAGTCACTTTCACGCGCTGTTCAAGAACGAGCCGCTGGTATTGGACAAATGGTTTGCGCTGCAAGCGGGTGCGCCCGACCGCCATGGCAACATTCTGCCGATCGTGCGCCAACTCATGCAGCACCCGGACTTCAGTCTGCGCAACCCGAATCGTGCCCGCAGTGTGATATTTAGCTATTGCAGCGCCAACCCGGCCGCCTTTCACCGCCCAGACGCCGCAGGCTATGTTTTTTGGAGCGAACGCGTGATCGAACTCGACAGCATCAACCCCCAAGTCGCCGCGCGCCTGGCCCGTGCGCTGGACCGCTGGAAAAAGCTGGCCGAGCCCTACCGCAGTGCCGCTCGTGAAGCCATCGCCCGCGTCGCTGCTAAAGCTGACTTGAGCAACGATGTACGCGAAGTCGTGACGCGCGCTTTGGCTGAATAAGCTGCATTCAAGCAAGAAGGTCCGGGTTCTTGGTTTCTGATGTTAGCCAAGTCCCGAATTCACTTCAACTTCTGACCCAAAGCATCGACCACCTCGATGCTGACCGGAATACCCTGCCCGACACTTTGAGTCACTGTGCAGTAGGCTTCAAACTGTTCGAGCACGCGATCCAGGTGCGCCAACGCAGTCGCTGGCACACCCAGCGTCAGTACCGCCTTGATGCCCAGCACGCGCAAACGCCCCTCCGCGTTGCGACCCACATCGGCATCAACATCGCAGCGAATGGGCTCGGGTGCCTGCTTGAATTTGCGCAAAGCAAACAACAAGGAATCCGACAGGCAATTGCCTACCGCCGCTGCCAGCAGTTGCACCGGCGACGGGCCTTGCCCCGCCCCCAGCGGCGCGGGCTCATCGCCCATCATGAGGGGAATGTCACCGCCAAAGTGAATATCAAACTGATAGTCCCGCTTTTGATGGAGCTGAACGTGGATACGGGTCTCACTCATGAAGCCTCCTCAAACAGGGTAAAAAATGATCGCAAGCCTCACACCTCAGCTGACGCATCAGACCTTCGACTCAGGCACGCCGAGTTTTTTCAAGATGATGCCCAAGGGACAAAAATTGGTAAATCCCGATTGAAACAGATTGGCACCCACAAAAGCCGTGAAGGCAAGCGCCCATTTGCTGATGAAGAAGGGGCTTCCCTCTACGCCAAGCGCGAGTGAAATCATGATGAAGAGGCCTGCAAAAACGACGATGTAACGCTGAACGGTCATGGTGATACTCCTGAAATTAAAAATGACGAAATGG
>JASJPN010000038.1:0-2338 GCA_031426635.1 Polaromonas sp. | reverse complement strand
CCCTTTCAATATCTCGATCACCTCGTCATCGTCAACCTGCGGGAAGTGCTGGTAAAACTGTCCAACCGCTTGGAAAAACTCGGGTGCTTCGAGACATACCACCTCATCCGCCATATCGGCCACTTTGTCCAGCGTATCCGGTGGCGCTACCGGCACGGCGCACACCAGCTGGGCCGGTTTGCTGGCACGCAAGCCGTGCAGCGCGGAGATCATGGTGGCACCTGTGGCCAGGCCATCATCAATCACGATGACGATGCGTCCTGCGGGATCGATCGGTGGGCGAATCGGTGTGTATTGGGCGCGGCGCTTGCGGATGGTTTCCATCTGCAAGCGCTTCTCGGATTCGATGTAGTTTTCGTTCGCTCCATAGAGTCCAGCGTAGTCGGAAATGAAAGTCCACCCGCTCTCATTGACCGAGCCAACCGCCAGTTCCGGCTGGTGCGGCGCACGCAGCTTGCGGACCAGCACCACATCAAATTCTCCCCCCAGCTCGTCCGCAATGATTTTGGCCATCGGCACCGCGCCGCGTGGAATAGCCAGAATCAGGGGATTCTTGCCTTTGTAGGTCTTGAGCCTCTCGGCCAGGCGACTGGCCGCCTCATTGCGATCTCGAAACATGGTTGACCTCCTGCTTACTTTTTACTGCAACGACTGCGTGCATGCCGTCCTCCCCTACAGGCATGAAGTTTGCCATGTATCGCCATCGAAAGCTTGACTTTTCTCAATACAACATACCGGAAATACGCCTATTCTTGAATTGCGGCTTAGATATAGCGTGCGGTGGATGATTACGTTATCGTTCGATTTAGACTGTCACCCGGGAGAACATCAATGGCCACTCAATTGAAGGACTTTGCAACCTCGGTCGTCGCCGTGGTTGAACCCGAGACCCCCGCGCTGGTCGTTGCTCAACTCATGCGCAAGCATCATGTCGGTGCCTTGGTTGTCATAGAGGCCGGCGAGAAGAATCGGCCGATTGGCATCGTGACCGATCGCGACCTGGTGCTTGAGTTGATGGCAGAAGGCCTGGATCCGACGGTTTTTACCGCCGGCGACATCATGTCGGTTGATCTTGTATTGGCTACCCCGGACATGGATGCCATGGATGCGGTGCAACTGATGAAGACGCATCGGTTGCGCCGCTTGGTGATTGTGGACGCCGGCCGACTGGTGGGCATCGTGACGATGGAAGATGTGCTTGAACTGTTGACACGCGAGCTTGCGAACCTTACCGCAGGGCTTGCCGGGGCCAGGGATCGGGAGATTAACGAAAGAGGCTAAGTGTAGAGGGGCTAATGCGGCACGGCTGAACCCAGCTTGTTTAAACAGGGGAGGTGTATGGAGAGACCATCTGTCATTCACAAGATCGCATCGGATCTTCGTCTTCCGCCGAATTGGGCTGACTTCGAGGGAGAGCGCAGCGTTTTTTCGTGGGATATAGCCCGGCGCGCTTTGCAGGGCTTGCCGGGGGGTGGCTTGAATATTGGTTTCGAGGCCGTGGATCGGCACGTCGCAACTGCGCTGCGGGATCACATCGCGCTGCGCTTTGTCGCCCGCAACGCACCGGCGCTGGACCTTAGCTACGGTGAACTGGCGCGCCAGACCAACCGCTTCGCCAATGTGTTGCAAGGCTTGGGTGTGAACAAGGGTGACCGCCTGTTTGTGCTGGCCGGGCGCATCCCCGAGTTGTATGTCGCGGTGCTGGGTGCCTTGAAAAACGGCACGGTGGTGACGCCGATGTTTTCCGCCTTTGGCCCCGAGCCTATCGCTACCCGCATCAACCTTGGGGCAGGCCAGGTGCTGGTGACCACCGACGTACTCTACAAACGCAAGGTCAAGCCATTGCGCGAGCAGATGCCCACGTTGCGCCACGTACTGCTGGTGGCGGAGGACGGCGGCAGCACCAGCGAACCGGGCACGCTGGATCTGGCCACGCTCATGCGCGACGCATCTGATGAATTCAGCGCGGTGGCGACGCAGCCGGACGACCCCGCGTTGCTGCATTTCACCAGCGGCACCACCGGCACGCCCAAAGGCGCGCTGCATGTCCATGGTGCGGTCGTCACCCACTATGCCACCGGGCGCTATGCACTCGACTTGCACCGCGAAGACCGTTACTGGTGCACGGCTGACCCCGGCTGGGTCACCGGCACTTCTTATGGCATCATCGCGCCGCTGCTGCAGGGCGTGACCTCGTTGATCGATCGCGAGGAGTTCGATGCCGAGCGCTGGTACAGCCTGCTGGCGCAGGAGCGCATCACGGTTTGGTACACCGCGCCCACTGCCATCCGCATGCTGATGAAGTCCGGCGCCGAGTTGGCGCAGCGGCACAGCTACC
>JASJPN010000037.1:19644-37218 GCA_031426635.1 Polaromonas sp. | reverse complement strand
CGTAGATGAAATCCGAAATTCGGTGTGCTGCCAGTCGTAAATTGGCTTGGGTGACGATATGGCTCTCTGCACCGAGATCAACCGCTTTAACCACGTCCCACAAACGAAAGCGCACATCGTATCGTCCATCGGCAAACCGCGTGACACTGCCAGCAGCCATCGCATCTGCACCTTTTTGCCTGAGTGGCGACATGTCCGGGCGAGAGTTTTCGTCCAGTATGGCACTGCCCGGCTCTACCGCACGAAACCGACCACTTCGCGCCAGATCGGCCATCACAATGGCACTTATTTTTTGAGTCGCCAACTCTTCCCCACGCAAATGCGTGATTGCAATGGGCAATTGTGTCAGCCCCACGCCCGCGACATCGACACGAAATTGCGCTTTGGCGGGTGTCGCCATGAGTACGGAAAGCCCAAAGAAAACAAATAAAGAAAATACACGGAAAAGATTAATTTTGGGTGAGTTCATTGTTTTGATTTAAGCAGTACAAAGAAAAATATTTCCCGAAAGCCGCTTGCGCCTGCATCGTACAGACTGCGAACCCCATCGCGCCATCAAGAAATCCTAAGCGAAAAAAATAGCTACGGACAAATGCACTTAGCCCTGAAACACCAGCTCGAAACATGGATACTTTTTTGCCTTCAGTATAGCGCTGCAGCGCCCAAGCCTGGCTGTATTGATCCAGCTTTCTCCAGTACTGTGCGGGTGTGGGATAACTGTAATGGAGGATTGGAGTCGTCAACTTTTCAGAGGTTCCCTGGCGTTGTATTAATCTCTCGTGAACCAAATCATCACTGAAATGTGCGCTCTCACGCTTGAACAGTCGTAGCACATGGTCTGGCGTCCAGCCACAATGATGAATCCAGTGTCCGCAAAACTGTGTGAGGCGTGGAATTTGATATGCGGCCGCTTTCGGAGTGCGAATAGCCTCTCGAATCTGGTCAGCCAATTGCCCAGACACGCGTTCATCCGCATCGATTGAAAGTACCCAATCACAGGTCGCAAGAGCCAATGCGCGATTTTTCTGTGCCCCAAATCCAGGCCAGTCCTCGGTTTGGACAACATGGGCTCCGGCAGTTCGTGCGATGGCGACCGTGTTGTCGGTACTGCCGTTGTCCACAACAATCACTTCGTCAGCAAAACTGACGCTGGACAAACAATCCAAGACGTTGGCCTCTTCATTTTTCGTGATCAAGATGACTGATAAGGTCGTCTTTTTTTCTTTAACTGGCTTCAATTTTTTCACCCAATGGCTTGTAGCCCGCGAACAATATGCCCAAACCCAAACAGAAAAAATGTCCTGTTGCACTGTCGAATAAGTATGAATTGAACCAGCAACCCACACTAAATGCCACCAACAAGGATTGAGCGGCAATGCGTTCCTGCCGATTTAATTTCCCAGTAGCATAAATGCAGCGTGCCAACCAAGTCAAAAATAAAACCAGCCCGACGATTCCAAGCTGAGAGGCCATCAATAAATACTCTTGATGCGGATTGGCACCTGTGACAGCAATACTCGGCGTTCCGGGCGTGCGATCAATATATTTGCGGTACTCATCTGACCAGGTACCTATGCCTGTACCTAAAACGGGGTGACGCATAAAAATGTCCAACGAACCGCGCCAAAACCCCAAACGCAAACCCGAAGACGTGAAATTTTCCTTCGTGGTGGTGGCCGTTTGCGCAGTCTGAGCGTCAATAACGACTTGCTCGAATCGCATTTGAACTTTGGAATTAAGAACCAAAACGCTCATGGCCCCGATGATCAGGATGGCTATTGCGAGCCATCGTTTACCACCTTTCAGTTGAGTGAAGACGAAAAATGCGAAGAGAGCGACCAACATGACATAGGTGGTTCGTCCTTGCTGTGCAAGTACCACATAGAAAAGAGTCAAAACGACGAGCAAGACCCCTGCACTTTTCATCTTGTTCGCCCTGCTTTGCGTCATCAAAGCTAGCCCCAAGGTAATCGCAGGAATCAATATAAAGCCTAGTGTGACATGCGAATATACAGACAAAGGCAGCGCTGGGTGATCACTCATGTGCCCTTCTCCCAATGGGGCAGGCAAGGTGCGGGCTAGTGAGTACAGCATCAATATGACGGCTGTTGCCAGCCAGGCTTTGACCGCCCGTTGGCGCCATTTTTCATCCGCAAATAAAAACACCATCAAAGGAACCCACAACAGCTTGCGGTACTTCCATACACCGGCCAAACTGGTCCGGTAATCCGTCTGCGCCCAGGTGATGCTGATCAACATCCAGCAAAATAAAAGCAAAGCACCTAGAACCGCGGGGTTTTTAAAAACATCTGGCCAACTCTGCCCTGGCTTGCACCCCGTCAAACACCAACATATCAGACTCAAAGCCACAAATGAATTCGTCAATGGCAAGGAGAGCATGGTTCCGACGAAAGCCGCAACGGCAAAAATGCGAGCAAGCAATAAAGCGTTAAAACGGTCGCCAGTCTGGGGGAAAGCTTTCAAGTCGGTCATCTGTCTGATAATACAGGCTCTTGGCAGGGTCACCCCCACAAAGTTAAGCGTCTATTGTTTCGATTTGCTACTTTGAATAATTTGCTGATTTTCATATTTCTTCCTCATCACCTGAGTAAATGAGCGCACATCTTTTGGCTACTTCGCACCCAACTACCAAAACCCTGCGACAACGATTCGCACGGCTTCTTCCTTATTTTGGACAACCAAAAAGTGCCTGGATTCTCGCTTTTTCAGCCACTGCACTTGCGGCATGCACTGAGCCCCTGATTCCGGCGGCGCTCAAACCACTGCTGGACCGGGGGTTTCAAAAAGGCAGCCTGGATTTATGGGTCATTCCTGCCTCTCTCATCCTGCTATTTGGCATACGAGGTGCCGCAGGATTTGTAGCTGAACTTGCAGTCACCAAAGTCACAGCGAAAGGCTTGAGTCAGCTGCGCCAGGCGATGTTCAACAAATTGTTGAATGCCAAATTTGGGGTTTTCGCAACCCAGTCGTCAAGCGAATTGGCCAATACCATCGTTTTTGAAGTCAACAACGGTTCAACCTTGCTGGTGAACTCCCTGATGGCATTAACCAGAGACGCAATCACCCTCATTGCACTGGTCGGCTATTTACTGTACCTCAACTGGCAGCTAACAACGATTGTGGCCGTCCTGCTCCCTGCCGTCGCCTACATCATGGTCTACTTGTCCCGCCGGCTGTATGGCTTGTCAAAATCCAGCCAAAAAGCCACCGACCAATTGGCTTATGTGGTCGAGGAGAATGTTCTCGCACACAGGGACATTCGGCTTCACGCAGCGCAAGCATCACAGGCCGATCGATTTGCCGGCATCAGTGACACCTTGCGTCGCCTATCCATGAAAACAACGGCGGCCTCTGCCGCCATGAAACCTCTGACACAGATGCTCGCCGCCGTGGCCTTGTCGGCCGTGATTACAGTTGCCCTGCTGCAAAGTGCCGACGGCGCCACCACCGTGGGTGAATTCACCGCATTTGTCACTGCCATGCTGCTGCTGGTGGCGCCCATCAAACACTTGTCCGAAATTGCCAACCCCATCACCCGCGGTTTGGCGGCTTTAGAGCGCGGTTTTGATTTGCTGGAACTGACCGAGAGTGAACAATCTGGAAATTTCAGCAAACCACGCGCAGACGGAAAGATTGAGTTCAAAGACACGTCTGTGAGCTACAACGCAGATGCAGGATTCGCCATCGACCACCTGTCGCTGACCATTTCACATGGCGAGACCGTGGCCTTGGTCGGGACCTCAGGTTCCGGCAAAACCACCTTGGTCAATCTGCTGCCTCGGTTTTTAGAGCCTAGCTCTGGCGACGTCACGCTCGACGGACACCCTTTAAAGGATTGGGATTTAACGTCCCTGCGCCATCAATTCTCATTGGTCAGCCAACATGTGGTGATGCTCAATGACAGCGTTGCCAACAACGTCGCGTTAGGCGTCACAGGCCAGACCGTGGACCGTGCACGGGTCATTCAATGCCTGGAAGCCGCCCGTTTGGGCTCTTTTATCAAAGACTTGCCGCAAGGCATCGACGCCACTGTGGGTCACAACGCCGTGCAACTCTCCGGCGGCCAGCGTCAGCGCCTGGCCATTGCACGTGCCCTCTACAAAGATGCGCCTATTTTGATTTTGGACGAAGCCACCTCGGCGCTGGATGCCGAGTCCGAACGCGCCGTGCAGGAAGCCCTGCAAACATTGATGCACAACCGCACCACCTTGGTCATCGCCCACCGCCTCTCCACCGTGGAGCACGCGCACCGCATTGTGGTCATGGACGCTGGGCGTATCCTGGAAATGGGGTCGCACGGCGAGCTGCTGGCTGCCAACGGTGCGTACGCCAGGTTGTACCGGCTAGGACTACACAGCTCTTAAACGCTATAATTTTTATAGCTACAAATCAAGCAAACACGCTGACTACAAGCAAATTTACCAGCAAAATCACTGCTGCCTGGAAATTTCAAAGTACATCGCCTCCTGCTGCCGTGCAATCTGCTGCCACGCAAATCCGTCTGCAAATTCACGCGCTTGGCGGCTCAATCCAGCTCGCAAATCAGCGTCATCCATGATGTTGCGCAGCAAATTCGCCAAAGCTGACGCGTCTTTGGGGTCATCCAAAATCAGCGCGTTCTGCTCATCGGTCAACATGCCCGCAATGCCGCAGTACCGCGCCTGGCTCACCACAACGGGTAAGCCATAGGACAGGGCTTCTAACACCACCATGGCAAAGGTGTCTTCGCGGGTGGGGTGGGCCAGGCAATCGGCCGCTTGATAGACCTGCGATACATCGGCAATAGCGCCTAAAAAATGAACACGTTGTTCAAGCTGAAGCGCCCTGGCTTGCTTTTTATGGAGTTCTATTTGAGCCTGATTTCCCACTACGACCAGGTTGACATGCTCTGGCAAGGCTTTCAATGCCTGTAAAAGCGTGGCTAAGCCTTTTTTTTTGTAGTCATTTCCCACAAATGCAATCGTCCAGCCTTGCTCTGGCAAACCGAGTACCTTTTTAGCCAAGACTTTGTTGTAACTGGGCTCCACCTTGGCCACGCCGGGGGTGATGACGTTTAAAGCATGGCGGCAGCCAGGGTAAGTGGCCTTGAAAATAGCCAGCAAACTGGGCGATGTCAGCACCACATGGCGGTTTTTTCGCTCTGAAAAGCGCCCGTACTCCAAGCCAAGATACGCCAGCAAGCGCGGACTGGTCAAGACTTTGAGCCAACTTGCGGCTTTGCGCCAACCGGTTTGACCATGGAACAGGTTGTATTTGAGCGGCAGCACATGCACCGTCTGCACCTGTCCATGCCAGGTATTTTCATGCGAATGCACCACATCAAAGCCATGACGCGTCGCCCACCACGTGGCCGTGGCATACCAAAGCTGGTTGAGCCAGCGGGACTTGCGCAGTGGCGCGGAGATGCGGTGATAGCTCACCCCCGGCCAATGGTGCCCTATCTCTTGAGTAAAAACGTGAATATCGTGCCTGGCTGCGAGTTGCTCAACCAAAGCGATAGCGTAACGCTCCGCACCGCCGCCCTGGGGCGAAAACACGCGGTTCAAAACTGCGATACGCAGCTTGTCAGGAAGCCCTCTTCGTGCTGCTTCGGCGGCAATGCTGGTTTGGCCGGCAACCTCGCCCGTCATGACTTATGACGATCTTCGTAGCTACTGGCTACTTTGAGCCAAAAGACAGGCAAGGACGTGCTGCGCAGAACAGGCACACGGGGTAATTCCAAGAGATTTGCCCCCTTTCCCACACGGCCTCGCACGGTGGTGGTAGCCGTTGTGTAGCCTGCTTGTCTCACCATCTCCACGTGACGCGGGCTGAATTTCCCATAGGGATAACAAAAGTCAGTGACGGGCACATTCAGCATGGCTTCAAGACAGGATTTTGACTGGGCAATTTCCCCAAAAGCCGCCATGTCGTCCACAGAATTGAGATCGATATGGTGTTTCGTATGCGCACCCACCTCTTGCCCACCCGCCTGCCAGAGCAACAGATGTTCGCTGTTCATGAGCGGCGTTTGGGCAATGCCCTGCGCACTATCCCAGCTATTGGTTTGTCCAAGCAGGCCATCGACCACATAGCAGGTTGATGTAAAACCGTGCTTTTGCAGCACAGGCAAAGCGTGCATCAAATTATTGAGATAACCGTCATCAAAGGTGATGCCAACGACTTTGCCTTTTTTTTCACCCCGCAAATAGGGCTGTAAATCGTGCATGGACAAACCGGTGTAGCCAAACCACTTGAGCAACATCATTTGCCGTGCAAAAGCGGCTGGCGCTACGTACAGACTACGAAACGCCGCACCTTTCGGGGGCGCATGGTCGATTTGGTGATAGACCAAAATCGGTATGCGGTGATGATGTTGGGTGTTCAAAGCAGCACCACGTCATATTGCTCTTGCCCGGCAGAGTTTTCACTTTGCAAAGAGATGGGTTTGGCAAGAAACAAGCTCAATTCTGCTAAATGCTGGCTTTCTTCATCCAAAAAAAGCTCAATCACTTTGGGAGAAGCAATGATACGAAATTCACGTGGATTGAACTGCCTGGCTTCGCGCAAAATTTCACGGAAAATATCATATGCCACGCTGCGCGCCGTTTTGACAATGCCTTTGCCAGCGCACACGGCGCAGGGCTCACACAAGACGTGAGCCAACGATTCGCGGGTGCGCTTGCGGGTCATTTCCACCAAGCCTAGCGCAGAGAAATCGCTGCTAGCAGTCTTCACCCGGTCTCTGGCAAGCTGTTTCCTAAACTCGTCCAACACGGCTGTGCGGTGGTCTGGGCGCGTCATGTCGATAAAGTCCACCACGATGATGCCGCCCAAATTGCGCAGACGCAGCTGCCGGGCAATCGCCCCAGCCGCTTCTAAATTGGTTTTGAAAATCGTCTCGTCAAAATTACGCGCCCCCACATAGCCGCCGGTGTTGACGTCCACCGTGGTTAGGGCTTCGGTTTGGTCCACCACCACATAGCCACCCGACTTCAAATCCACCCGTGCGCCTAGCGCCTTGGCTATTTCATCGTCAATATTGAACAAATCAAAAATCGGACGCTCGCCTTTGTAATGCTGTAGCTTGTCCGCCGCACTGGGCATGAATTCGCGTCCAAAGGCCAATAGTTTCTCATGCTGCAAGTGCGAGTCAATCCGAATCGATTGTGTTAACTCCCCCACCAGGTCCCGCATGACGCGCTGCAATAAATTCAAATCCTGATGCAATACCGACTTGGGCGGCAAACGTTTTGCTGCATCTTGAATCTTTACCCACGTTTTACGCAGGTACTTGATGTCCTCTGCAAGCTCTTCATCCAAAGCATCCTCAGCATTGGTACGCAATATAAATCCGCCCACACTGCCCTCGCCCGAAGCTGTTGCCGTAGCCAAATGTTGCAATCTGGCGCGCAATTGATTGCGCTGCTGCAGCGGGATTTTTTGCGACACACCGATGTGCTTGTCTTTCGGCAAAAACACCAACAAACGCCCAGACAGACTGATTTGCGTAGATAGCCGCGCCCCTTTGGTGCCAATGGGCTCTTTGATCACTTGAACGACCAGCGTTTGCCCTTCAAACACTTGTTTTTCAATCGGCAATATCTGCGCGGGGGATGCTGATGTTGCAGCAGTCGCATCGTGATCTGCGTGTCTTAGATTGATGCTGCTCACCAAATCTGCAACATGCAAAAACGCAGCGCGTTCAAGACCGATGTCAATAAAAGCAGATTGCATGCCCGGCAGCACCCGAGCGACTTTTCCCAGGTACACATTGCCGACCAGGCCACGCTCTAAACTGCGCTCAACATGCAATTCTTGAACCGCGCCATTTTCAATCACGGCGACGCGGGTTTCTTGCGGCGACCAGTTGATGAGGATTTCTTGTTGCATGGCTGTCACGAAAGGTTTGATGCTGCTAAATATCAAAGCCTAGCTGGCTTAGCAATTGGTGGGTTTCAAACATGGGCAAACCCATGATGCCTGAATAGCTGCCGCTGATGTGCGATATAAATGCGGCGGCTTTGCCCTGCACTGCGTAGCTCCCTGCTTTGCCCATCGGCTCGCCGCTGGCAATGTAACGATCAATCTGTGCCGGGCTGAGCTTTGCAAACGTGACGCGTGACTCGCTCACGGCTTGTCGCCGCTGGTCGCCATGAAACACCGCAACGGACGTCAGCACCCGATGTGTCGCACCGGACAACTCAGCGAGCATCCGCGCAGCATCTTCCTTATTTTGCGGTTTACCGTACAGAACCCGCCCTTTGGCCACGGTGGTGTCTGCGCACAAAACGGGTGCCAACGGCAAGCCGCGCCGCTTCATTCTTGCTACAGCAGCATCCAATTTCAAGGCGGTTACCCGCATAACATAGGACAAGGGTGCTTCATTTTTAATAGCATACTCTAACGCCTCCGCATCTTCTGCTGCATCCGGCAGCAGCAATTGATGCGCCACGCCCAACTGATCAAGCAGTTGACTGCGCCTGGGACTTTGCGAGGCCAGATAAATGAATGGCGTTGCTTTGCTACTCAAGATGGTTACTCGCGATGATAAGGATGATTGGCATTGATCGACCAAGCGCGGTACAGCTGCTCAATCAACAGAACGCGCGCAAACGCATGGGGTAGCGTGAGGTCTGAGAGTCGAATACGCTCGTGCGCCTGTTGCTTAAACGCCGGGTCTAAACCGTCTGGTCCGCCAATGACCAAGGCGACATCCGCCGCCTCAAGCTGCCAATTTTCAAGTTTGGCAGCCAGTGCGACGGTCGTTAGTGTCGTGCCACGCTCATCGAGCGCCACAATCCGTGTGCCCTTGGGGATAACGGATTCGATGCGTTCACGCTCTGCCGCGTAAATCGTTTCTAGCGTTTTAGAGCCGCGTGGCTCGGTTTTGACCGTTTTTATCTCGACTTTAAGCTCAAACGGAAAGCGCTTGGCGTAGTCGTCCCAAGCGGTTTGCGCCCAATCCGGCATCCGCTGACCAACAGCAACTACTATTAATTTCATAGCGTAATAAGCAGTAAATACGCCGACTACAGCGTAAATATAGGCTTAAATTGCCTTAAATGGTTTCTTTTTAACGGGTACTTTCTTGACCGCTGCTTTACTCGTTGTTGTGCTTGCCGCTTTCTTGGCCACCACCTTCTTGGCTGCCGGTTTTTTGACCGCTGGCGTTTTTACGACCGGTGCGTTCACTGCGACGGCGTCAACCGTTTTGGCAGGCGCTTTTTTAGCGACCACTTTTTTAACCGCAGGTTTTGCAGTTTTGGCCGCCGTTCTGGTTGGCGCTGATTGGCTGGCCAATGACTTTTTCAGTTGCGCTTTTGAGGGGAAGGCTTCAGCCACGCCTGTTTTGGCTGCGCTGGAGCGACGCAAATTGGTGGGTACGGGTTTGGCTGCATCCTTGATGATCTTCTCTTGCGCCGCTGTCAAAGCCTTAGCCGGTGTCTTCACGGGCACTTTAGATGCCCCGAATTTCAGACGCACCGGCGTCTCACCCCAAAGCTCTTCCAGGTGGTAGTAGCTGCGGATGGCGGGCTGCATGACGTGTACCACGGCAGCACCGCAATCGACAATGATCCACTCGCCGTTTTCCTCACCTTCAACGCGCGGTTTACCGAATCCTGCTTTGTTCACGGCATCACGTACGCTCATGGCCAGCGCTCTGGTTTGGCGGTTTGATGTGCCTGAGGCAATCACCACGCGCTCAAACAAGGCGGAGAGTTTTTCGGTGTCAAACACCACAATTTCTTGTGCTTTGACGTCCTCAAGCGCATCTACAATGACGCGTTGGAGTTTTTGAATGTCTTTTTTGGCGGCGGTGTCGGTTGTCATGCAGATGTTTCGTTAGATTGATAGAGGTGATGCATCTCAATATAGAGAGCAACCGAGCCAGGCAACAAATTGTCTATCGTCTTACCCTGTAGAACCAAATCACGAATGTCCGTTGCACTCTCGGGCATGATGGGTAATTCAATATGAATGACGGGGCTGGCAAGACTGTTTAATGTGGAAAGGTAGCTGATGGAACCCGTTTTATCAGCACGCTCGGCTACGCAAATTATAGCGAGCTTGGTAATTTCTTCAAAATGACTCCAAGTGGGCAGCGCTGCGGCTTGATCTGCGCCCATGACCAGGTAAATTTGGGCCCCTGGATGCTCCGCTTGCAACTCCAGCAAGGTATCTCTTGAATAGGTGGGGCCAGCGCGCAAGATTTCTCGGTGATCCAGTACCAGGCGCTCAATACCACCAAAAGCCAACTCAGCCATGGCCCATCTATCTTTGGCGGGACTCAAACGCTGCGTTTTGTGCCAAGCATGACCGGTAGGGATAACCCGCAACTCATCCAGACCGAGTTGCGTGATGGCCGCTGTTGCCAAAGCCACGTGCGCGTTGTGGGGTGGATCAAAGGCGCCGCCATACATGCCAATGCGTCGAACCCCAGGGGCAGGCTTTGCCATCAAACCCAGTCTCGCCTTGGTAAGAAGTCAGAATACAGCTTGGATTCGGCAGAGCCAGGCACGATGGGGCGTTGGTAAGACCAACTGGCTAGCGGCGGCATGGAGAGCAAAATTGATTCTGTACGCCCACCCGACTGCAGCCCAAAATGGGTGCCGCGATCCCACACCAAGTTAAACTCGACGTAGCGGCCTCGCCGGTAAAGCTGAAATTCGCGTTCGCGCTCACCGTACGGTACATCTTTGCGGCGCGCCACAATCGGCAGGTATGCGTCCAGCAGACCGGAGCCGACGGCCTGCATCATGGCCGCGCTGCGCTCGAACCCCAGCTCAGAGAAGTCATCAAAAAACACGCCGCCCACGCCACGTTGCTCGTGCCGATGCTTCAAGTAAAAGTATTCATCACACCAGGTCTTGAAACGCGGGTACTTGTCCTCACCAAACGGTGCCAGTGCCGATTTGCACGTCTGGTGAAAATGCACGGCGTCTTCTGTAAACCCGTAATACGGCGTTAAATCCATGCCGCCACCAAACCAATAGACGGGCTCTTTGCCGACCGCCGTCGCTGCCAACATGCGTACATTCATGTGAACGGTGGGGACGTAGGGGTTGCGTGGATGAAACACCAGGGACACGCCCATGGCCTCGAAAGGTGCGCCAGCCAATTCTGGGCGATGCTGTGTGGCTGAAGGCGGTAATTTGGGGCCACGCACATGCGAAAACCCGCAGCCTGCACGTTCAAAAACAGTACCGCCTTCCATGATTTGTGTGATGCCACGACCCTGAAGCGTCTCGTTAGCGGGTTTTTCCCAGGCATCGACCAAGAAATCAGCACCGTCAAGGACAGCCATCTGGCTACAAATACGCTGTTGCAAACTCAGCAAATAGTCGCGGATGCCTGCTGTGCGTGGGTCGTCAGTGAGTGGCGTAGTCATCGTATCCATTTAGTTTAATTCACAGAGCCCGGTGGCCAATGTCTTGACGGAATTGCGCACCGTCAAAGCTGATATGCTGGAGGGTTTCATAGGCGCGTTGTTGCGCGGCCTTGACGGACTCCCCTAGCGCAGTCACGCACAGCACGCGCCCACCGGAGGTGACGATTTGACCATCCTGCTGCTGCGTACCGGCGTGGAAAATCATCACGTCCTGATCTTGCTCATAGTCTGACTCTTTCAGCGCAGGTAGCCCCGTGATCACGTCGCCTTTGCGCGGCGACACCGGGTAGCCATACGCAGCCATCACCACGCCCAGCGCGGTGCGTCGGTCCCACTGCAGCTCAATGTTGTCCAGCCGGCCATGCGGCCCGGGCTCGGTGGCAGCCCACAGCACGTCAAACAAATCGGTTTTCAGCCGCATCAAAATCGGCTGTGTCTCGGGGTCGCCCATACGGCAATTAAATTCCAGCGTTTTGACCTGTCCTTTGGCGTCGATCATCAAACCCGCGTACAAAAAGCCAGTGAATGGGATGCCATCTTTGTCCATCCCCTTGATGGTCGGCAAAATCACTTCACGCATAGCACGAGCATGCACATCTGGCGTGACCACGGGTGCTGGCGAATAAGCACCCATGCCCCCCGTGTTGGGGCCCAAATCGCCATCCATCAAGCGTTTATGGTCTTGCGATGTCGCCATGACAGCCACGTTTTTACCATCGCACATGACGATGAAGCTGGCTTCTTCGCCTACCAAAAACTCCTCAATCACAACACGTGGCACCGCTTGCCCATCAGCGCCTTCATTGTGCGTCACACCGAGCGTGTTATCAACCAGCATGAAGTCAATCGCTTCATGCGCCTCGGCGAGACTCATCGCCACCACCACACCTTTGCCTGCGGCCAAACCGTCGGCCTTGATCACAATCGGCGCGCCCATCTTGTCCACGTAGGCATGAGCGGCGACTACGTCAGAGAAAGTGTCGTACTCGGCGGTTGGGATAGCGTGGCGCTTCATGAACGCTTTGGAAAACGCTTTGGAACTCTCCAACTGCGCTGCCGCTGCCGTCGGCCCAAAGATGCGCAAACCCTTGGCGCGGAACAAATCGACCACGCCAGCGGCCAAAGGCTGCTCGGGTCCAACGACTGTTAACGCTATATTTTTAGTAGCAACCCAATCAAGCAATTCACTGGGTGAGCTGATATTTACGTTCTCCAATCGAGGATCCAGGGCGGTTCCACCATTGCCTGGAGCAACGTACACTTTATGCACTTTGTGCGACTGCGCCAGCTTCCAGGCCAAGGCATGTTCACGCCCCCCTCCACCAATCACCAGGACACTTACCAAAGAATTCATCGGGACATTCGCTGTTGCGTTCATTCAAACTTTCAATTCAAGTTAACGGAGTTATTCCGACAGTGCTGCGTTATGGAACACATCTTGCGTATCGTCCAAATCTTCCAGTGCATCAATCAGTTTTTGCATTTTGACGGCCTCATCACCCGCCAGGTCGATCACATTGTCAGCGCGCATGGTCACCTCGGCCACTTCGGGCTTGAAACCAGCGGCTTCCAGGGCATTTTTGACGGTTTCAAAATCTGTGTAAGCCGTCAGCACCTCAATCGCACCGTCGTCATCCGTGATCACGTCTTGCGCACCAGCTTCCAGGGCGGCCTCCATCAGCTTGTCTTCATTCGTGCCTGGGGCAAAAATCAGCTGCCCGCAGTGCTTGAATTGAAACGCCACCGAACCTTCCGAGCCCATGTTGCCGCCGTATTTGCTAAAGGCGTGGCGCACTTCGGCCACGGTTCGCACCCGGTTGTCGGTCATGCAATCGACAATAATCGCAGCGCCGCCGATGCCGTAACCCTCGTAGCGAATCTCTTCGTAGTTCACCCCTTCAAGGTTGCCAGTGGCCTTGTCGATACCACGTTTGACGTTGTCGGCCGGCATGTTGGCGGCTTTGGCTTTGTCAACCGCCAGACGCAAGCGCGGGTTGGTGCCTAGATCGCCACCACCCATGCGGGCCGCCACCATGATCTCGCGCATCACACGCGTCCATACGCGTTGGCGCTTTTCGTCCTGCCTGCCTTTGCGGTGTTGGATATTTGCCCATTTGGAATGTCCAGCCATTTTTTTCTCTTTAGGTTTCGTCTACGTTATCGTTTACGCTATACCCTGATTGTACTTTTCGATTTCATTTATTGAGCTTGCCCCATGTCCGAACCCATCCTTATTGCCCAAAAAACCCATGCTTCTGCTGCGGGTGAAGGCCATATTCAGTGTTTTTTACGCCCTGACAAGGCCAACCGCCACGGTTTGATCACTGGCGCGACCGGCACAGGCAAGACCATCACCCTGCAAACCATGGCCGAAGGGTTCTCCAACATCGGCGTGCCCGTGTTCATGGCAGATGTGAAGGGTGACTTGTCGGGTATTTCACAAAGTGGCATGTTGAGCGACAAACTCGCCAACATCATGAAAGAGCGTGGCATCACGCCGCCTGCCTTTGCCGCATCGCCGACCACTTTGTGGGATGTCTTTGGTGAACTGGGCCACCCCGTTCGCGCCACCATCAGCGACTTGGGGCCGCTGCTGCTCAGCCGCATGCTCAACCTGAACGAAACCCAAGCGGGCGTGCTGCAACTGGTTTTCAAAATCGCCGACGACCAAGGCCTGCTCTTGCTGGACATGAAAGACTTGCGCGCCATGTGCCAGCAAGTGGGCGACAACGCCAGCGACTTCACCACCGAATACGGCAACATCAGCCCCGCCAGCATTGGCGCGATTCAGCGTGGGTTGATGCAAACCGAGGCGCAAGGCGGCGACCTGTTCTTTGGCGAACCCATGCTCAATATCGCCGACTTCATGCAGACGGATAGCAACGGCAAAGGCGTCATCAACATCCTGGCTGCCGACAAACTGCTCACCGCACCGCGACTGTACGCCACATTTTTACTGTGGATGCTGAGCGAACTGTTTGAAACCCTGCCCGAAGTGGGCGATTTGGACAAGCCCAAACTGGTGTTTTTCTTTGACGAGGCGCATTTGCTGTTCAACGACGCGCCCAAAGTGCTGCTGGAACGCATTGAGTTGGTGGTGCGGTTGGTGCGCTCCAAAGGTGTGGGCGTCTATTTTGTGACGCAAAACCCGCTGGACATCCCTGACGCGGTGCTGGCGCAGCTGGGCAACCGGGTGCAACACGCCCTGCGTGCCTACACCCCGCGCGACCAATTGGCAGTGAAAGCCACCGCCAGCACCATGCGGCCAAACCCCAAGCTCGACATCGCCACCGCCATCACCGAGCTGGAAGTGGGTGAAGCCCTGGTCAGCTTTTTGGACGAAAAAGGCCGCCCCAGCGTGACCGAGCGCGTTTATGTGCTGCCACCCGCGTCCAAAATTGGCCCGATCACCCCCGAGCAGCGCCAAGCCTTGATGGCAGATTCCATCGTCGCCGGCGTGTATGAGAAAACAGTGGACAGGGACTCGGCCTACGAAAGCATCAAAGGCCGCATCAACGCCCGACTGGACGGCACCACGAGCGACGGCAAAAACAAATCCGCTGAAGGTGACATCAAGAGCGGCGGCATGATGGGCAGCCTGAACGACCTGCTGTTTGGCAAAACCGGCCCACGCGGTGCTCAGCATGATGGGTTGGCGCAAACCATGGTCAAGTCGGCGGCACGTACGATCGGCAGCTCGGTTGGGCGAGAGATTATCCGCGGTGTTTTAGGCGGTATTTTTGGGGGACGACGTTAATCGTATGAAGGATTTTTTTCGCGCTGCGCTCGTCCTGGTGAGCCTCAGTGCAAGCTCAATGGCTCACACAGCCCCCTTCACCCCAAGCCAGGACAGCGACATCGTAGAACGCCTGCCCCTGAGCGCCACGGATCCGTCGGCACGGCGGTTGCAATCGCTACGCAAACAGCTAGAAGCCAGGCCCGATGACGTGGCTTTGCGTATCGAGATTGCCCGGCGCTATTTCGATTTGTCGATGGCACAGGGCGATCCGCGCTATGTGGGCTACGCGTCTGCGGCCATAGCACCTTTGGAAAAAAGTGTCGCCCGTGCCACAACGGCCCCTGACGGGCATGCTGGATATTGGCAACTGCGCGGCATGTTGCAACAATACAGCCACAATTTTGACGGTGCGCTAGCCAGTTTAAACAGGGCCAGTTTGGCCGACCCCCAATCACCCGAGCCGATGGCCTGGCGCGCCGCCATCCATATGGTACAAGCCAACTACGGCTTGGCGCAGACGGAGTGCGACCGCCTCAAACCCATGGTCTCTCCGCTGTTTGCTGCGGGTTGCACGCAATATGTGCGATCCTCAACAGGCGAACTGCAAAGTGCTTTTGACACACTGAACGTGGCGGTCACATCTGAGCCCAATGCTCCGGCTGAGCTGCTACTGTGGGAACTGACCCGCTTGGCCGAAATGGCTATCCGCTTAAAACGCTTCGACGCAGCTGAAGCTTATTTCCAACACGCTTTGAAGCTAGGCGTGACGGATCAGTTTTTGCTCGGAGCTTACGCCGACTTTTTATTGCAACAAAAAAACCCCGAGGCCGTGATTGGCTTGCTGGCCGACTGGGAGCGGTCTGATATTTTGCTGGTGCGTCTGGCTTTGGCGGGCAAAGCCGCTGGCGACCAACGCGCCAAAGATTGGGCAACCGCGCTACGTGACCGCTTCACTGATGCCGCCAGACGCGGCGACCGCCTGCACGAGCAGGAAGCCGCGCGCTTTGAACTCGATATTGAAAACAACCCGAAAAAAGCACTCACGCTGGCTACCAACAACTACAAACTACAAAAAGAACCGCGTGATGCCGAGATTTTGCTGCGCAGCGCACTGGCTGCCAACGATGCAGCCGCGGCACAACCTGCTTTGACATGGCTGACGCAAAGCCGCTATGAAGATGCTCATTTGACTGAATTGGCTGCAAGTTTGGCGAAGCAATCCACCGTGCCAGCGGGAGTTAAGCCATGAATTTTAGCCTAAGAATATGGCTCAAGCCGGCGTATTTATTGGCTATATCGCTATCATTTTTAACGCAAAGTGCCTTTGCCCACAAACCTAGCGACAGTTACCTCACCATGCGTGTGCAGCCTGGTGGCTCCGATGTCAGCGTGCGCTGGGACATCGCCCTGCGCGATTTGGACTATGTGCTACAGCTCGACCGCGACAACGACGGCGCTTTGACATGGGGCGAAGTTCGCCAACGCAGTGAGGACATCACCCGCTACGCCACGACGCATTTAACGTTGTCGTCGAAAGACAAGCCCTGCACCTGGCAGACAGTCGCCCCCATGATGCTCGACAAACACAGCGACGGCACCTATGCCGTGCTCAGCTTGACCGGCGCATGCGGTGCGCCTTTGAGTGATCGCTTGCAGGTCACCTATTCGCTGCTGTTTGATGTGGATCCGTCACATCGGGGCTTGGTCCAATGGATTCCACCGGGGGCTCCTGCCGACCCTAAAACCGACGCCTCTACGGCTTTATCAGTCATTTTTGGCACCGAATCAGCCAGCCAATCCCTCGCCTTCAAAGCGCCCGACGCGTGGGAAACACTGCGCCAGTACGTGGCAGACGGCGTTTGGCACATTTGGATTGGGTACGACCACATCCTCTTTTTACTTGCCCTGCTGTTGCCAGCGGTCTTTGTGCGCAAGGAAGGAAAATGGCAGCCCGCTGACACCTTTTTGGGCGCGTTCAAAGAGGTGCTGAAAGTCGTCACCGCCTTCACCCTCGCCCACTCCATCACCCTGAGTTTGGCCGCTTTGGGCGTGATTAGCCTACCCTCCCGCTGGGTCGAGTCCGCCATTGCCGCCTCCGTCGTCGTGGCAGCCGTCAACAACCTGCGCGGCGTGATCGACAGCAAACGTTGGGTGATGGCGTTTGGCTTTGGTTTGATTCACGGTTTTGGCTTCGCCTCGGTCCTGGCTGATCTGGGGCTACCTCCAAACGCCCTGGTACTGGCCTTGGTCGGCTTCAACGTGGGCGTTGAAGTGGGTCAACTCACCATCGTTGCCATCTTTCTACCACTGGCCTTTTGGCTCAGGGCGACCCAGTTTTACCGTGTCAGCATTTTCAAATGGGGCTCGGGCAGCATCGCCTTGCTGGCTTTGTACTGGTTTGCTCAAAGGGCTTTTGATTTGTAACGCTTGCGCAGACCTTCCT
>JASJPN010000037.1:0-19544 GCA_031426635.1 Polaromonas sp. | reverse complement strand
TTGTACTGGTTTGCTCAAAGGGCTTTTGATTTGTAACGCTTGCGCAGACCTTCCTGGAGCTTGCAAAACATCTCCATATGCGGGATGCCCACCTCGTCAAACGGCTCACCGCGCGGAGTAAAACCCAGCTTGGTGTAGAAATGCTCAGCACTGCACTGGGCGTGCAGCACTATGTTCTGGTCGCCACGCGCTTTGGCAGCAGCCATCAAGACGTTCAAAACTTCGCGACCCAGCCCTGAGCCGCGCATGACGCGATTCACCGCCATCCGGCCGATTCTGCTGGTGCTGACTGAATCGACAGTTTCACTCGGCAACAAGCGCCCGGTGGCCAGCGGAACGCCCAGCTGGTCGTAAACCACGGCGTGCAACGCTGTCTGGTCCGCGTCGTCCCATTCCATCGCCAGCGGGATGCCCTGCTCTTCTACAAACACGGCGATGCGCAACTGGGCAGCGTCCAGGCCCAGATCGTCCCACGTGCCTGTTTTGATGATCGTCATGATGTTGCGAGCCTGCTAGATGGATGGGTCAGTCGTTCGCCAAATTCATTCGGCAATCAAAAAATGATGTTAACAAATTGCCGCCACCCAAGCGTTGACACTGCCGTTGGCAAAACTTCTGCTAGGCTTGGCAACCTATGCCTCACCTTAATTATGGACACCCCTGACGGTAGTGATATGGCCACACCTGATTCACTGCAACCCTGCATCGCCCTGGCCGGTCCGACCGCGTCGGGCAAAACAGCAGCGGCGCTGGCGATTGCACAGCATCTGGCTGCGCAGCAACCCGTGGAAATCATCAGCGTCGATTCGGCCCTGGTTTACCGAGGCATGGACATTGGCACCGCCAAACCCTCAACCGCCGAGCTGGCCGCTGCGCCGCACCACTTGATTGATATTCGTGACCCCTTGCTGCCCTACTCTGCCGCCGAGTTCGCAGCGGATGCCAGGCGCTTGATTGCCGAGATCACCGCACGCGGCAACACGCCGCTGCTGGTGGGCGGCACCATGCTGTATTTCAAGGCGCTGTTTGAGGGCTTGGACGATATGCCACCTGCTGACCCAACGATTCGCGCTGAACTGGAGGCTGAGGCCTTGCAAATAGGCTGGCCCGCCATGCACACCCAGTTAGCGCAGGTGGACGCGGTGACGGCCGCCAGATTGCAACCTAACGATGCCCAACGGGTACAGCGCGCGCTAGAGGTGTACCGCATCGCTGGCAGGCCCATCTCAACCTTCCACAAGGCGACCCAACACGCTACCAAAAATATAGCTAATGAGTCAATAAATACGCTGACTACAAGTAAAAATGACACTAAAAATCACCTTTTCATATCGCTAGAGCCTGACAACCGCGCCTGGCTGCACGCGCGCATCGCCCAGCGCTTTGACGTGATGCTGGCTAGCGGATTTGAGAATGAGGTTCGCCGCCTTCGTGCCCGTGGCGATTTGACACCTGACACCCCAGCCATGCGCTGCGTCGGCTACCGGCAGATGTGGGAGGCGCTGGATGCGTCAGCAACGGACTCATTGACCCCTGCGAGCCTGCTCCATATGCGAGATCAAGGCCTTGCCGCCACTCGCCAACTGGCCAAACGCCAACTCACCTGGCTGCGGTCTAACCCCACACGCCATGTCGTGCCCTGCGATGCGCCCGATGCAACAAAGCGTGTACTGGCAGCAGTCGATGCCTGGCTGAACCGAGTTTGGTAATCAAGCCAGTTTAGCGAACCCGCTTAACCAGGATGAACAAAGCTGATTCACAAACCAGATGAAGCCGCTGGCAGTGGGATAATGTGGTCTATGAGTATTACTTACAAAGACGAACAAGGCATCGCGGGTATGCGGATTGCGGGCAGATTGGCCTCTGAGGTATTGGACTATTTGACGCCCTTTGTCAAACCCGGCGTGACAACCAACGAGATTGACAAACTGGCGTATGATTACATCACGCAGGTGCAAGGCTGTATTCCCGCGCCGCTAAACTACACCGGTGGTGGCGACATCCCTTACCCGAAGTCGATTTGCACCTCGGTCAACCACCAGGTGTGTCACGGCATCCCCAACGACAAGCCCCTCAAAAAAGGCGATTCGCTGAACATCGACGTCACGGTCATCAAGGATGGCTGGCATGGCGACACCAGCCGCATGTTTGCGGTGGGCGAGGTGTCGATTGCCGCCAAACGCCTCAGCGCCATGACCTACGACGCGATGTGGATTGGCATCATGCAGGTCAAACCCGGCGCACGGTTGGGAGACATTGGCGCGGCGATTCAAAAATTTTCCGAAAATCACGGGTTTAGCGTGGTTCGCGAGTTTTGCGGCCACGGCATTGGGCGGGTGTTTCATGAAGAGCCGCAAGTGCTGCATTACGGCAAACCCGGCACGCTGGAAGAACTCAAAGCGGGCATGACCTTCACCATCGAGCCGATGATCAACTTTGGGCGCAAAGAAATCAAGGAAGGCCCGGAAAAAGATGGTTGGACGATTGTGACCAAAGACCATTCCCTGTCGGCGCAGTGGGAACACACCATTTTGGTCACCCCGACCGGCTACGAGGTCTTGACGCTGTCTGCTGGTAGCCCACCGCCGCCAGCCTTTGTGACCTCGGTTTAACCCACCCCGGTCGCTTCAAAATTCATAGCAATACATGCAGGATATACGCCGGCCAATTGACAATTTGAAGGACAATTTTCGGCAAAGCAAGAGCCAGCTTATCGCCGCGATGCAAGCCAGTGGCCCGTCGACGCGGGGCATGGGCAGTTTGCTGCTCCGGCTCTCGCAGTTAGCCGACAAAACCTTGCAATCGCTGTGGCTGTTAGCGGAGTTTCCGGCGAATTACGCGTTGCTGGCCGTGGGGGGCTATGGTCGTGCAGAGCTCTTCCCGCACTCCGATGTGGATGTGCTGCTGCTGCTGCCCGATGAGACAACAAGTGATGTTTTGGAGCATCAGCCTGCTGTTCGCCAGCGGATCGAAGACTTCATCAGTAGCTGCTGGGACATCGGGCTGGAGATTGGCTCTTCCATACGCACCGTGGCCGACTGCGTTGCTCAAGCCGCCAACGAGGTCACCGTGCAAACCAGCCTGCTCGAATCGCGCCTGATTGTGGGTAGCAAGCCTTTGTATGCGCGTTTTACCCTGCAATTCAACGCCAGTCTGGATGCCAAAGCTTTTTTTGTCGCCAAAACGCTGGAAATGCGTCAACGCCACAATAAATTTGAAAATACACCCTATTCGCTGGAACCCAACTGCAAAGAGTCGCCCGGTGGCCTACGCGACTTGCAAGTGATTTTGTGGGTGGCAAAAGCGGCCCATTTAGGCAAAAACTGGGATGACTTGGCACGCAATGGCTTGGCCACGGCCTTTGAAATCAAGCAAATCAAACGCAATCTTGCTTTGCTTAATTTGATCCGCGCCCGCTTACACGTGATCGCCCACAGACGCGAAGATCGGCTGGTTTTTGACCTGCAAACCGCCGTCGCTGAATCCTTCGGATACGGCGCTGCCCCCATGCTTGCGACGGCGTCTGTGACGCTGCCCCCCGGGGGGGCGGTTTCACCTGGGGCAGGCCCGCCGGCGAAACGTTCTTTCGTGCGCGCCAGCGAGCAGCTCATGCGCCGTTACTACTGGACGGCCAAGGCGGTGACGCAGCTCAATCAAATTTTGTTGCTCAACATTGAAGAGCGTTTAAATCAGTCAGCCGATAGCGGCACCCCGAGCAGCAGCCATATCCTTCGTCCCATCAACGCGTATTTTGCTGAAAAAGCGAGCATGATTGAAGTGCTCAGCGACGATGTGTATACCCTGCATCCACATGCGATTTTGGAAACTTTTTTACTTTACCAAACGACCGTTGGGCTCAAAGGTTTGTCCGCGCGCACCCTGCGTGCGCTGTTCAATGCCCGGCATGTGATGGACGCGCAGTTTCGCAATGACCCGGTCAACCACGCCACCTTCATGAAAATCCTGATGCAGCCACAAGGGTTGACCCACGCGCTGCGCTTGATGAATCAAACCTCGGTGCTGGGCCGCTACTTGTGGGTGTTTCGCAAAATCGTGGGACAAATGCAGCATGATTTGTTCCACGTCTACACGGTGGATCAGCATATTTTGATGGTGCTGCGCAACATGCGGCGCTTTTTCATTGCAGAGCATGCGCATGAATATCCGTTTTGCTCGCAATTAGCCGCGGGCTGGGACAAACCCTGGATTTTATACACCGCCGCGCTGTTTCATGACATTGCTAAAGGACGCGGGGGCGATCACTCGCAACTCGGGCGGCTGGAAGTGCGCCGCTTTTGCAAGCAGCACAGCATCAACAAAGAGGATGCCAGACTGATCGAATTTTTGGTGAGCGAGCACTTGACCATGAGTCATGTTGCACAAAAAGAGGACTTGAGTGACCCCGACGTCGTCGCTGCCTTTGCCAAGCGTGTGGGCAACGAGCGTTATCTCACGGCGCTGTATCTGCTCACGGTTGCCGACATTCGCGGCACCTCCCCCAAGGTATGGAACGCATGGAAAGGCAAATTGCTAGAGGACGCTTACCGCATGACCCTGCGCGCCCTGGATACCCTGGGCAAGAATGGGGCGATGGTGCCTGACCTTGAAACCGAGGCGCAAGGCCGCAAGCGCGAGGCCTTGGTCAATCTGGCCTTGTTTGCCGAACCTTTTGAGGGACACAAAGCCCTGTGGGACACCCTGGATGTGAGCTACTTCATGCGCCATGATGCGCAAGACATTGCGTGGCACACCCGGCAATTGTCGCGTTGGGTCGGTAGCAGCACGGCCATCGTACGTGCCCGTCCGTCACCCTTGGGTGAAGGCTTGCAGGTGGTGGTGTATGCGCCTGACCAGAGCGATCTGTTTGCCAGAATTTGTGGCTATTTTGACCAGGCAGGCTTCAATATTTTGGATGCCAAGGTGCATACGACCAACAACGGCCATGCGCTGGACACCTTCCAGGTCGTCACCGCCAGCCTGCCCGAGCATTACCGCGAGCTCACCAGCATGGTTGAATCTGAACTAGCCCGCACGGTTGAAGCACAAGGCCCGCTGCCGGCGCCCTCACGCGGCCGGGTGTCGCGCCGCGTCAAAAGCTTCCCCGTCACGCCGCGCGTGGACTTGACGCCTGACGAGAAAGCGCAACGCTGGCTGCTCAATATCTCTGCCAGCGACCGCGCCGGTTTGCTCTACTGCGTGGCCCGCGTGCTGGCCAAGCATAAACTCAATTTGCAACTCGCCAAAGTCACCACGCTCGGTGAGCGCGTCGAGGACACGTTTTTGATTGACGGCGCTCAATTGCAACACAACAAAGCGCAAATTGAGATTGAAACGGAATTGCTGGAAGCGATTTCGAACCAAGTCTAGTCATCTTCCGAGCCATCCAGGCCCGGAAACAACACCTCGGTAAAGCCAAACTGTGCCAAGTCGGTCATTCGCATGGGGTACAGCACGCCCAGCAAATGATCGCACTCATGCTGCACCACACGGGCATGAAAGCCGTTGACCGTGCGGTCAATCGGGTCGCCATAGGGGTCGAATCCGGTGTATCGAATCAGTGAATAACGCGGCACCACGCCACGCAGACCGGGCACGGACAGGCAGCCCTCCCAGCCCTCTTCCTGGGTAACGTCCAGTGCCGTGATCACCGGATTAATCAGCACGGTACGCGGTACCACGAGCGCATCCGGGTAACGCGGGTTCAGCGTATCAGTGCCAAAAATGACGACCTGCAGGTCAACGCCTATCTGCGGTGCGGCCAGCCCGGCGCCGTTAGCGGCTTGCATCGTATCGAGCATGTCCGAGATCAGCAGATGCAACTCATCCGTATCAAACTGCACCACTAGCGGCGCCACACGAAGCAAACGTGGGTCGCCCATTTTTAGAATCTCACGCACAGTCATGCTGGCTCTCCCGTCAGGTTGGGTGTTTTTTCTGAAGCCGAGTCTGACGAAAGAAGCGCCAATACTTCAGTTTCGTCAACAATCGCCACGCCCAGCTCACGGGCTTTGTCGAGCTTGCTGCCAGCATCCGCTCCGGCCACCAAGTAATGGGTTTTTTTGCTCACGCTGCCAGCCACTTTGCCACCTGCAGCTTCCAGCATCTCTTTGAGCTGGTCGCGCGCCAGCGTCGGCAGCGTACCCGTGATGACGAAGGTTTTCCCAGTTAACGGGCGTACCGCTTGCGGTGCTGGCTCGCTCTCGGGCCAGGTGATGCCGCACCCATCAGGCTCAGGTTTTCGTAGCTGCTCCACCACTTCGCGGTTATGCGCTTGATCGAAAAACGTGCGCAGGCTCAAGGCCACAATCGGGCCAACATCTGCCACCTCGGTGAGTTGCTCCAATGTTGCATCCATGATGCTGTCCAACTTGCCGAAATGACGGGCCAAGGCCTTGGCGGTAGCTTCACCCACATGCCTGATGCCTAGCCCAAAAAGGAAACGCGGCAGCGTCGTCTGCTTTGATTTTTGTAGCGCATCAATTATATTTTTCGCCGACTTATCGGCCATGCGGTCTAACCCAGACAAGGCCGTCAATCCCAAGCGATACAGATCTGGCAGGGTCCGGATGACACCAGTGTCCACCAATTGATCGACTAGCTTTTCGCCTAAACCCTCGACCTCGACAGCACGCCGTTGAGCAAAATGCAAAATGGCTTGCTTGCGCTGCGCACTGCAAAACAAACCGCCGATGCAGCGGTAGTCCGCTTCCCCTTCTTCACGCACAGCATCACTGTCACACACTGGGCAGGTATGGGGCATGGTGAAAATAGGGGCATCGGACTGCCGCTTTTCCAGCAGCACCGACACCACCTCCGGAATCACATCGCCGGCGCGGCGCACGATGACGGTGTCACCTACCCGCACATCTTTGCGCCGTGCCTCATCTTCGTTGTGCAGCGTGGCGTTGGTCACGGTCACGCCACCGACGAAGACGGGTGCGAGCTTGGCCACGGGGGTTAATTTACCGGTACGACCCACTTGCACCTCAATCGCCAGCACGGTGGTGAGTTGCTCCTGCGCCGGGTATTTGTGCGCCACCGCCCAGCGTGGCTCGCGGCTGACAAAACCGAGCTGGCGCTGCAAAGCCAGGCTGTTGACCTTGTAGACCACACCATCGATGTCATAAGGCAAGCTGTCACGAAGACGCC
The DNA here is from genome assembly GCA_031426635.1 of Polaromonas sp. Classification (GTDB taxonomy): domain Bacteria; phylum Pseudomonadota; class Gammaproteobacteria; order Burkholderiales; family Burkholderiaceae_C; genus Aalborgiella. The sequence goes on along the minus strand of JASJPN010000037.1, from coordinate 12,395 downwards.
CCATAGCCTGATGATATGCGACCAATTCTGTAGCGCCTCGGGCAATACTTACCTCGGCTGCAACCGGAAATCCCCAATTTTTCAAGGCTTGTAACAAGTCATAATGAGTTGTCCATACCGGCCCGCCCAGCGCAGGCTCGGTCACTTCCCCCACACCGTAGACAAAAAAACTCAGGGGACGTTGTGCGGCAATCGTCGGATCCAGTTGGCGCACCGCACCCGCAGCAGCGTTGCGCGGGTTGACGAAAGTTTTTTCGCGTTCGCCTTGGGCAATTTTGAGTCGCTGACGCTCGTTGAGTGCATCAAAATCATCGCGGCGCATGTAGACCTCGCCCCGAACTTCAAGCACTGGCGGTGCGGCATTCAGTTTTAGCGGTATTTGGCCAATCGTGCGTATGTTCTGCGTCACATCCTCGCCCTGCTCGCCGTCGCCACGGGTGGCCGCTTGCACCAGCACACCATGCTCATAGCGCAAATTCATGGCCAAACCATCAAACTTAAGTTCAACCACATATTCCACGGGCGCGTCAGCCTCGGTCAAACCCAGCTCTTTGCGAATGCGCGCATCAAAATTTTGCGCGCCGCTGGCCTCGGTGTCGGTCTCCGTGCGGATGCTCAGCATCGGCACCGCATGGCGCACCGTGACAAATTGAGCCAAAGGCTGACCGCCGACGCGCTGCGTAGGCGAGTCTGGCAAGCGCAATTCTGGATGCGCGGCTTCAACGGCTTGCAGCTCTTGAAACAACTTGTCATATTCGGCATCTGGCAGCGTGGGCGCATCGAGCACGTAGTAGTGGTGCGCGTGCAGATGCAGGAGTCGATGCAGTTCTTGGACGCGCTGGGCCAGGGTAGAAGGGGCTTGCGCCAAGTCTGATGCCGTATCGCTGGAAAATAAATCGGATACCTGAGACATGTTGTCAAGCATGTTTCAAGAAAACAGGCGCCTGGCCAACGGCGAGCCCGCGCTTAAATCCCGCAAATCCAGGGTGTGATACAGCTGGTCCAGATCGGTGGCGATACTGTCCAGTGCCTCATCGCTGATCCATTGCCCTTGATCGTCGCAAACCACGCCATCCATGTTGGCGGCCAAGGCTTTGGCGCATTCACGCATACGCACAAAAGGCTGCTCGGACTTGTCCACATGGGGCACATCCAGGCTCAAGGCAATTTCGCGCATGGCAGACTGGGTGGTGGCATCTTCTGCCATCGCAGCCTGCGTGTCAAAAGACAGCGTGATCAGCGGTGGCAAGTTGGCCAAGCTACTGGGCAAGACCAGACGCCCGGGCAGCGCACCGGCGATAAAGCCGAGACGTGCCGCATTTTGAACCACGTAACCCGTACTCCAGGCCGCACCGACGGCACGCAGGGTAAAGCGCAATTGGGCATCGTGTGGGCTGGCAAACGCATCAAGCTCACGCGCACGCGCCACAACCTCGCGCATTTCGGGGAAATCGGGCGAGCCGCCCAATGCGTCGGCAAAGGCTTGTGTCTTGACCACAAATTCTGAATATTCGATTTCATTCAAGGCACCGGTTCGGTTCGCCAACTGAACGCCTGCCTGCAACACGGTGTAGCGCTGCCCTGCCCTGGGGGTTTCCCAATCACTACCCGCTTCGCACAGACCTTCCACGGCAAATGGTTTGCTGCCAACGCGACGTGTGGCCGGCATGGCGGCCAGCGCAGCATCGCCAGAAATGACCGCTTCGAGTTGAATGGCGGTAATGACATCTATCAGGGGGTCAAGGCTGGGCTTTTTATCCAGCACAGGTACAACGACCAAGTCCCGGTCAAACTGACCATCAAATTGCGTGGCACTGAACACCGGCTCGATTGGCAGGTTACGCGATGCATGGTCAGATGTTGCAAAGGGAGCCGCCGGTGACGGTGCCAAAACATCGTTGTCCTCAGCCAGTTTAGGAGCGCCACGGCGTGCGGTCCACGTACCGTGCGCCACCACGCCGGCCAAAACCACCCCGCCCGCAATGGTCAAACCCAGCAACAAATTATTCATAACCAACCTCAGCAATGGAAACGGCCGCCTCCATGTCCACCGCCACAATACGCGATACGCCTTGTTCCTGCATGGTGACACCAATCAATTGTTCGGCCATTTCCATGGCAATTTTGTTGTGGCTGATGAATAAAAACTGAGTCTCTTTGCTCATGGCTTTTACCAGTTTGGCATAGCGCTCGGTGTTGGCATCATCGAGCGGCGCATCCACCTCGTCAAGCAAACAAAACGGGGCGGGGTTGAGCTGGAATATCGCAAACACCAGCGCAATCGCGGTCAGCGCTTTTTCGCCACCCGACAGCAGGTGAATCGTTTGATTTTTCTTGCCCGGTGGCTGCGCCACAACTTGCACACCCGAATCCAAAATCTCATCCCCCGTGATCACCAGCTTGGCATGGCCACCGCCAAACAACTCGGGGAACATTTTGCCAAAATGCTCATTCACCGTGTTGAAAGTACCTGACAACAGCTCACGAGTTTCGGCATCAATTTTCTTGATCGCGTCTTCCAGGGTCGTCATGGCCTCAGTCAAATCAGCCGTTTGTGCGTCTAAAAACTGCTTGCGCTCACGCGCGGCGGCCAATTCGTCGAGGGCAGCCAAATTCACCGCGCCCAAGGCGGCCACTTCGCGGTTAAAGCGATCAATTTCAGACTGCAAACCACTTAAACGAACATTGCCCGCTGTAATCGACAAAGCGACAGCCGCGAGATCGGCCTGCGCATCGTTCAGCAGCTGGGTGTACTGCTCCAAGCCCAGCCGCGCGGCCTGCTCTTTCAAGGCAAAGTCCGTCAGACGCAGACGCAGCGGCTCCAACTCACGCTCCAATTGCAAACGTCGCTCGTCGGTGGCGCGTAGCTTGGTGGTGAGATCGTCATATTCACTACGCGTGGCGGCTAAAGTTGCTTCACGCTCCAACTTGGTGGATAAAGCAGTTTGCAAGCCCGTTTGTGCCGCGACAGCACTCAGGCGACCCAGTTCATCCGTCGCAATCTTCTCTTCTGTACTGATAGACAGGGCTTGTTGCGTTGCCGTTTCTATAGCGCGTTGTAACTCAGCCAGACGCGCCTGCAGACTCCGTTTAGCAAAAGTGGCTTCTTGCGCTGAACGCTCCAGGCTGCGTTGTTGTTCGCGACACGCCGCCAATTTGCGTTCCGCACTGATGACGTGATCGCCAAGCTGTGCATGACGCTCCTGGGTATCGGCCAGTTGCATATCGAGCTCTTCAAAACGCGCCTCAAAGGTAACGCGAGACGCTTGCAGGTCTTCCAATTGCGCGTTGATTTCAGCCAAATCGGTGTTGATTTGATCACTGCGCGCACGGGTTTGCTCGGCCATTTGCGTCATGCGCAAAGTTTCAACCTGTAGACTGTGGGTGCGGGTTTGGCCCTCTAGCGCTTCACGGCGCAGGGCCGTCAGCCGGGTCGAGGCCTCAGCATAGGCAGCCTCAGCGCGAATCAGCGCCGAGCGTGACTCCTCGCCAATCAGCACTTGCGCTCTGAGCTGCTTGTCCAAACTCTCAATTTCCTGCGCCCGCGCCAGCATCCCGGCTTGCTCGGAGTCTGGTGCGTAAAAGCTCACGCTATAGGCCGTGACCGCATGACCAGACTTGACGTAAATCACCTCGCCCGCTTGTAATTTATCGCGCTTGGCCAAAGCTTCTTCAAAAGTTTGCGCGGTATAGCAGCCGTGCAACCAATCACTGAGCAGGGCTTTTTGCCCCGCATCATGCAAGCGCAGTAAATCAGCCAAACGCGGCAAAGCGGCTGCGGCTGGCGGCAATCCCGCTTGCGGCGGGCTATAAAAAGCCAGCTTGGCGGGCGGCGCATCGGCCCCGGTGACCCCCAAAAAGCCGCGCACCATATCCAAACGCGACACTTCCAGCGCACCCAGGCGTTCACGCAAAGCGCCTTCCAGGGCATTTTCCCAACCCTGCTCAATATGAATTTTGCTCCATAAGCCCGCCATCCCCTCTAAGCCATGCCTGGCCAACCAGGGTTTGAGCTTGCCGTCGGTTTTGACCTTGTCTTGCAGCGCTTTTAGCGCTTCCATGCGCGCCGACAACTCGGCGTGTTTGGCCGATTCGGTGTTCACAAACTGCTGCTGAGTGCGGCGTGCATCGTCCAGTTGTGGTACCACGTCTTGCAACTCTGCAAGGCGTGCCTGCGCCACTGTTTGCGTCTCTTGCGCCATGGCCAGCTGGCTTTGCAGATTCAACAGGCGTTGTTCGTCTGGCGCGGACAGCGCATTGCGATCTGCCGTCAAGCGTTCATGACGTGTCGTCAACTGCCTGGATTGGTCTTCAATATGGCGTTGATCGGCCGCCAGCACTTGAATCTGTTGCTGCACCTGGCCCACGCTGCTGCGCTGCTCGCTGGCCTTGCTTTGCGCTTGACGCAGGGCTTCTTCAAGTTCGGGTAACTGGAGCGCCTGCTCTTCAACCTGTGCGCTGAGCAGCTCCTCTTTTTCATCCGCGTCCAAGCCTTGCTCGGCCAGTGCTTCACTCTCGTTCAGTGCCTGGTCTTTGCGCATCGCCCACTGGGCCGTTTGCTCTTTCAAGGCTTGCAAACGCTGCTCCACCCGCTGACGGCCTTCCACCACAAAGCGAATCTCAGCTTCCAGGCGTCCGACCTCGGCGCTGGCTTCATACAAGCGTCCTTGCGACTGGTTCACCTGGTCGCCCGCGCTGTAATGGGCTTGACGGATGATTTCCAATTCGGACTCGACGTGGCGCAAATCAGCGACCCGGCTTTCCAGATCATTGCTCGCCTGTAGCGCATCGGCTTTGATCTTGGCTTGATCGGCCTCGCTCTCAGAGCGCTTGAGGAACCACAGTTGCTGCTGCTTGAGCGTCACATCGGCCTGTAGCTTGTTGTATTTTTGAGCCACTTCGGCCTGTTTTTCAAGCTTGTCCAGGTTGGCGCTCAGCTCGCGCATGATGTCGTCCACCCGCGTCAGATTCTCGCGGGTGTCTGACAAACGGTTTTCCGTCTCGCGGCGGCGTTCTTTGTATTTAGAAACCCCTGCAGCTTCTTCCAGGAACAAGCGCAGCTCTTCGGGTTTGGACTCGATAATTCGGCTGATCGTACCCTGCCCAATGATGGCGTAGGCGCGTGGCCCCAGGCCCGTGCCTAAAAACACGTCTTGCACGTCGCGTCGGCGTACCAATTGGTTGTTGATGTAGTAACTGGAGTTGCCGTCGCGCGTCAGGACCCGTTTGACCGCGATTTCTGGAAATTGGCTCCACTGGCCGCCTGCGCGGTGGTCATTGTTCTCAAACACCAGCTCGACGCTGGCGCGACTGGACGGCTTGCGGGTCGTGGTGCCATTGAAAATAACGTCCTGCATCGACTCGCCACGTAATTCCGAGGCACGGCTCTCCCCCAGCACCCAGCGCACGGCATCCATGATGTTGGACTTGCCGCAACCGTTGGGGCCAACGACACCGACCAATTGCCCCGGCAAATGAAAGGTGGTGGGTTCAGCAAAAGACTTGAACCCTGACAACTTGATGGAAGAAAGACGCACTGCAATCCCTATAATTAAACGGCATTTTAACCGAGCCACCGTGCCCAAAAACCCTCGCAAGGCTGGATAATCACCCGCTATGAATCCTTTGCTCGCAAAATTACAGCCCTATCCTTTTGAGCGGCTCAAACAACTGTTTCAAAACGTCACGCCAAATCCAGTCTACCGCCCCATCAGTTTGGGCATTGGCGAGCCCAAGCATCCCACCCCTGCGTTCATTAAAACGGCTCTGGATGGCGCTTTGGAGGGTCTTGCCGCTTACCCAGCCACGGCCGGCGAGCCCAAATTGCGCGAGGCATTTGCCGCCTGGATGCTGCGCCGCTACGGCCTGAGTATGAACCCAGCGACCCAGTTGCTTCCCGTCAACGGCTCGCGTGAGGCCTTGTTTGCTTTTGCCCAAACGGTGATTGACCCCACCATGACCACGCTCAAGGACGGCGTGACCCAGTTGCCGATGGTGGTCTGCCCCAACCCGTTCTACCAAATCTACGAAGGTGCAGCCCTGCTCGCCGGGGCACAGCCTTACTATGTTGCCAGCGACCCCGCACGCAACTTTGGCGTGGACTGGGACAGCGTACCCGATGCCGTGTGGGCGCGTACCCAGATGATCTTTGTCTGTTCACCGGGCAACCCAGCCGGTGCGGTGATGCCGCTGTCTGAGTGGCAAAAGCTCTTTGACCTCTCTGATCGCTACGGCTTTGTGATTGCCAGCGACGAGTGCTATAGCGAAATTTATTTCCGTGACGACACACCGCCACCGCTCGGTGGCCTGGAAGCCGCGTTTAAGTTGGGACGCACTGATTTCAAAAACCTCATTTCCTTCACCAGTCTGTCCAAACGCAGCAATGTGCCGGGCCTGCGTAGCGGCTTCGTGGCTGGCGATGCCGGCATCATGAAACAGTTTGCGCTTTACCGCACCTACCACGGCAGCGCCATGAGCCCTGTCGTGCAAACTGCCAGCATGGCCGCGTGGAGCGATGAAGCACACGTCATCGCCAACCGCGCGCTGTACAGAGACAAATTCATGCAGGTGACACCGCTGCTGGCCGAGGTGCTGGAAGTCACCCTGCCCGACGCTGGCTTTTACTTATGGGCCAAAATACCCGAAGCGTTGAATTTAGACGACGCAGCTTTCGCCCAAAACCTGTTCGCCCAATACAATGTGACGGTGCTGCCTGGCAGTTACCTGGCACGTGAGGCAGATGGCAACAATCCAGGCGCTGGTTATATTCGCATGGCTTTGGTCGCGCAGACTTCAGAATGCGTAGAAGCCGCCCAGCGTATTGTCAGCTTTGTCACAGCCATCCGTTCCGTCGCATCTTTATAGTTTTCAACTCGTTTTAATCTCTTTCCAATCTCTTTTTTTCCCACCAACGCATCTTCATCATGACCCAACAACTCCAGAACATCATCGACGCCGCCTGGGAAAACCGCGCCAACCTGTCCATGGCCAGCGCCCCCGCAGAAGTCACTGACGCGATCGAACACGTCATTTCCCAACTCGACAACGGCCAACTGCGCGTTGCCACCCGCGAGAGCGTCGGTGTCTGGACAACCCACCAGTGGATCAAAAAAGCCGTGTTGCTGAGCTTTCGCCTGAAAGACAACGCCCTCATGCAAGCCGGTGAGTTGGGGTTTTACGACAAAGTGCCAACCAAGTTTGGCCACTTGAGCGAAGCAGAACTCAAAGCCACCGGTGTGCGTATCGTGCCGCCTGCCGTGGCTCGGCGCGGCAGCTTCATTGCCAAAGGCGCGATTTTGATGCCCAGTTTTGTCAACATTGGCGCGTATGTCGATGAAAGCACCATGGTGGACACGTGGGCCGCTGTCGGCTCGTGTGCGCAAATCGGCAAAAACGTGCATTTGTCCGGCGGCGTGGGCATTGGCGGCGTACTGGAACCCATGCAAGCCAACCCCACCATCATTGAGGACAACTGCTTCATCGGCGCGCGCTCTGAAGTGGTTGAGGGTGTGATTGTCGAAGAAAACTCAGTCTTGTCGATGGGTGTTTACATCGGACAAAGCACCCCCATTTACGACCGCGCCACAGACACCGTGAGCTATGGCCGCGTGCCCGCTGGCTCGGTGGTGGTGTCGGGCAACATGCCCAAAGACGGTGGCCGGTACAGCTTGTACTGCGCGGTGATTGTCAAAAAAGTAGATGCCAAAACCCGCGCCACCACCAGCTTGAATGACTTGCTGCGCGATTGAGATGGCGTTTGCGGCGACATGGAGGCTAAATGACCCCGTCGCTTCAGTGTTGATTGATCTCTGAAGACCCCCCACGAAAGACCCTGCCCCATGAGCGCCATGAAACGCATTTTTCAGTTGATGGTCGACAAAAAAGCCTCAGACGTCTATTTATCGGCCCATGCGCCAGCGCTCATCAAAATCAATGGCCTGAGTGTGCCGTTCAACAATCAGATGTTGGATGCCAGCACCCCGATCAACCTGCTCTCTGAGGTCATCAGCAGTGCGCAGATGGAAGAACTGAAAGAAACGGGCGAACTCAATATTGCCCTCAAATTTGAGGATTTGGGCAACTTTCGGATCAGCGCCATGCGCCAACGCGGCACCTACGCCGCCGTGATTCGGTTCATTCCGCTCCTTATTCCACCACTCAGCACCCTGAATGTGCCCGATATTTTGGCCGAGTTGGTCGTCGAAAAGCTCGGTTTGATTTTGATGGTGGGCGCGACGGGTGCAGGTAAAAGCACCACACTGGCGTCCATGCTGGACCACCGCAACGAGCGCATGACCGGCCATATTTTGACGGTGGAAGACCCGATTGAGTACTTTTTCACACCGAAAAAATCAGTGGTCAACCAGCGTGAAGTGGGCAGCGACACACAATCCCTGCAAACCGCGCTGCGCAACGGTCTGCGCCAGGCGCCCGATGTGTTTTTCATTGGCGAGATCCGCGATCGCGAAACCATGGCCGCCGCGCTGGCCTATGCCCAAACCGGCCACCTGTGTATTGCCACCCTGCACGCCAACAACAGCCACCACGCTTTGAACCGCATTTTGAGCTTTTTCCCGGTGGAGGTACGCCCCACCCTGCTGAGCGACTTGTCCACCACACTGCGCGCTGTTGTCTCGCAACGTCTGCTTCGCACCAAGCTGGGCAGCCGCACTCCGGCCATTGAAGTCATGCTCAACACCCAGTTGATCGCAGAAATGATCGCCAAAGGTGACTTTTTTGGTGTCAAAGAGGCGATGGACAAATCCATGGCGCAGGGCTCGCAAACTTTTGAAGACGACATTGCACGCTTGATTCATGCGGACATCGTCGAACGCGATGAAGGCCTGGCCTACGCCGACTCCCCGACCAACCTGATCTGGCGACTGGACAACGCAGGCACTGCCGGCGCAGCCGTTAAAGAAAACGCCAAAGAACAGGATGAAACGCCGTCCTTCACCCACATCAATTTCAGCTAAACCCTGCGCTATCCGCTCAGCAAGACACCATGCACCGTACCCTGCACCTCACAGAGCAACTCATTTCGCGCCCCTCGGTCACGCCACTCGATGGCGGCTGCCAGACCATCATTGCCGAGCGTCTCGCGCCACTGGGTTTTGTCTGTGAAACCGTTGAAAGCGGACCGGCAGACTTCAGAGTGGTTAATTTATGGGCCAAAAGAACTGGCTTATGGTCAACAAATTCACCTCTAACCAGCGTATCATCTACCGAATCAGCTATAAATAGTATAGCAAACAAATCTACTGATTCAAGACTGCCGGAAAAACTTCTCGTGTTCGCCGGCCACACCGATGTCGTGCCCACCGGCCCGCTGGAGCAGTGGAGCAGCGACCCCTTCGTGCCCACGCACCGCGATGGCAAGCTCTTTGGTCGTGGCAGCAGCGACATGAAAACCTCGATTGCGGCTTTCGTCGTAGCGGTTGAAGAATTTTTATCTAAAAATCCCAACCCCGCACTGTCATTGGCTTTTTTGCTCACCAGCGACGAAGAAGGCCCCTCGGTGGATGGCACGCTCATCATGTGCAAATGGCTGCTTGAGCGCGGCGAAAAGTTAGACTATTGCATTGTTGGTGAACCTACGTCCGTTGAAAAAACCGGCGACATGATCAAAAACGGCCGACGCGGCACCATGAGCGGCAAACTCAGCGTCAAAGGCGTGCAAGGGCACATCGCCTACCCGCACCTAGCCGACAACCCGATTCACAAAATCGCCCCCGCCCTGAACAAACTGGTCGCCATCGAATGGGACACGGGCAACGACTACTTCCCGCCCACCACCTGGCAAATCAGCAACATCCACGGCGGCACGGGTGCGAGCAACGTCATCCCCGGCGCCATGGTGATTGACTTCAACTTCCGCTTTTCGACCGAATCCACACCCGAGGGCCTGCAGCAGCGCCTGATTGACGCGCTCAAGACGACCGGATTGGAAGCCGGCAAAGACTTTGACCTGCAATGGACCATCGGCGGCCTGCCCTTTTTGACCCGCCCCGGCGACTTGGTCAACGCCGTACGTGATGCGATTCGCTCCGAGACCGGCCTGGACACGCAGTTGTCCACCACCGGCGGCACCAGCGACGGCCGCTTTATTGCGCAGATCTGCCCACAAGTGATCGAATGCGGCCCGCCCAATGCCAGCATCCACAAAATTGACGAGCATATTGTGGTGGCCGATATTGACCCGCTCAAAAACATCTATCGCCGCACTTTGGAAAACCTGGAGCAAGCTTTGCAGCTTGGCAAGACCCCCGCATGACCATCCTTGAACTCATCGAAGCGGGCGCGAAACAGCTCACGGAAGCTGGCGTCGCCTTCGGTCACGGGACAGCCAACGCCTTTGACGAAGCCGCCTGGCTGGTACTCTGGCAGCTCGGCTTGCCGCTCGACTCCAGCCTGGAAGACCCGAAAACCGATCCAAATTCAGTAGCAAATCAGTCTGTAGCCGGCGAATTATCTGCCAAAGCAGCTGCACTTTTTATAGCACGCATCACCACCCGCAAACCCGCCGCCTACCTCACGCAAGAAGCCTGGCTGCAAGGCGTACCGTTTTATGTGGACGAGCGCGCCATCGTGCCGCGCAGCTTCATTGCCGAATTGCTGGCTGACGGCAGCTTTGACGACTGGCTCGGCCCGCACACCCAGCGCGTGCTCGACCTGTGTACCGGCAACGGCAGCCTGGCCGTCCTGGCCGCCATGACCTACCCCGACACCACGGTGGTCGGTGCCGATATTTCGCCCGAAGCGCTTGAAGTCGCCCGCATCAACGTCGCCAAACACGACTTGCAAGAGCGCATCAGCCTCGTTCTCTCGGACGGCTGGCAGGGGTTGCAGGGCCAGATGTTCGACCTCATCCTGTGCAACCCGCCCTACGTCAACAGCGCCAGCATGGCCGCCCTGCCCGCCGAGTACCTGGCCGAGCCTGCACTCGCCTTGGCGGGCGGCACCGACGGCATGGACTTTATCCGTGACCTGCTGGCAGCAGCGCCAGACCACATGAGCGAGCACGCCGTGCTGGTGCTGGAAATTGGCAACGAACGCGGCTACTTTGAGGCCGCCTTTCCAGACCTGGAAATCACCTGGCTCGCCACCAGCGCGGGGGCGGATCAAGTCTTGCTGGTCACCCGTGAAGTGTTGACTCGTGAGACCCTGGTTGACGATTTTTGATCTGTCAATCAAGCGCTGGCCGACGTGCGTAGGCGCACGGCCAAGGTGAAAGCCCATGCCAAGCCAACAACCAAACAGCAAGCTCAGTTCTTCGGCTCGGTGATAAACCCGATTTTGCGAATCCCCGCCTGCTGCGCGGCGGCCATGAGTTGTGCCACGCGTTCGTAGCGGACGGCTTTGTCGCCCCGAATGTGCAGCTCGGGCTGTGGGTTTTGCGTCGACGCAGCTTTGAGTTGCAGTAGCAACGCGTCGTCTGTCACCTTGTTTTCGTTCCAGAAGTAGTCGCCAGCGGCGTCCACAGACAGGCGGATGGTCTCGGGTTTGGCGTCCTGCGGCACGTTGGTCGCTTTGGGCAGGTCAATGTTGACCGCGTGTTTCATCACGGGCACGGTGATGATGAAGATGATCAAGAGCACCAGCATCACGTCCACCATCGGCGTCATGTTGATCTCGTTCATCACCTCGTCGGTGTCATCCTGGGTTCCAAAGGCCATGATCAGCTCCAGTCCTTAATTCTTATTGCCGACCCGTGCACCGGTCACAAAGTACGCGTGCAAGTCATGCGCAAAGCGGTTCAGCTTCATCAAAATGCCTTTGTTGCCGCGCACCAGGGCGTTGTAGCCCAGCACGGCAGGGATGGCAACCGCCAGGCCCAAAGCCGTCATGATGAGCGACTCGCCAATCGGGCCGGCCACTTTGTCGATGGTGGCCTGCCCCGCCATGCCAATGCTGAGCAGCGCATGGTAAATGCCCCAGACCGTGCCAAACAAGCCCACAAACGGCGCGGTCGAGCCGACCGAGGCCAGAATCGCCAGGCCCGACTGCAACTTGGCGGTGAACTCGTCCAGGGTGTTGCGCAGGCTGCGGGTGACCCAGTCGCTCACGTCAAAGCTTTCATGCAACTGGGGTTGGGTTGATTGCCGTACCAGGTCGCGGCTATCTGTGTGCAAAATGTGTGCGGTGGCTTCTTGCCCTTCCAGAGCGAGCTGGCGCAGCGGGTTGTCACCCCCGCCCGAGAGCTGGCTAACCCCTTTGGCGAAGTCTTCACTGCGCCAAAAGCCTTCCGCCTCTGCCGCCAAACGCTTGTATTTGAAAATATCCAGCGTCTTGATGATGATGACCATCCAGGATGCCAAAGACATGGCCAGCAGCAGCAGTGCCACGGTTTTGGTGACCAGGTCACCCTGGCTCCACACATTCATCAAACCAAATTG
>JASJPN010000036.1:13086-16912 GCA_031426635.1 Polaromonas sp. | reverse complement strand
GGCGCGCCGCGCCCGGTGTGGTCCTTCAGTCTGGTCAGTGCGGTGGGCAAGCCTTCGGCCGCAGCGGGGGGCAAGCCATGAAGCACTGGTGGAAAAGTTGGTGGGGAAAGCAGTCTGCGCGCATTGATGCCTTGAGTCTGCGCGAACGCGTGTTCTTGTTCTTATCGGTCATGGTCGTCTGCATGGCGTTGGCCGATGTGGCGTGGCTGTCACCAGCGCAGGCGGCACACCAACAGTTGATCCAGCGTTTCGACAAGCAAAGCGCTGAGCTGCAGCGCGCGCGCGCCGAGTTGAAGGCCGTTGCCCAGCCAGTCGATACGAGCCAAGCGGTGCGCGATGAAATCGCTGCCGCGAAGATCGGCCTGGACACAGTGAACCAGACGATCAAGGACATCTTGCCGTCGGCGACTCAGGCCACGCCTCTGGCGCAGGTGCTGGTCCATTTATTGCGCCGACATGAAGGATTGACACTGCTGCGGACTGCCACGTTGCCCCCTGAGGCGGCTGTTGCTGGAGCCGCCCAGGCGGCCGGGTCGGACGCGGCGGCGCTGCCGGTTGGACTCACGCGTCAGGGTGTGGCTTTGACGGTGTCCGGGCCTTACCCCGAATTGACGCGGTACGTGCAAACGCTTGAGACAGCGCTTCCCCATGTGCGGTGGGGGACGATGAAACTCAAGAGCGAAAAAGGGCCCCCGGAGTTGACGCTACAGTTGTTTTTGGTGGGGGTGCAGCCATGATGAAGCGACGTAAATCAGCCATGGCAGGAACGCTGGCGCTGGGCTGGCTCGTGGGCATCCCGCTATTTTTCTCGTTCGGCCAGGTGGATGCACAGAGTCTGCGCGACCCCACTTTGCCCCCGGTCGAGTCAGGGCTGGCCAGCAGCACCGCACCGGTTGGCAACGCCTTGGGCATGGAGACGGATGCCCTGACCATCATTGTGCGTGATGGTCGACCCTATTTGGCGGTCGGTATGCGTCTTTATGCGCAGGGAGAAAAACTTGGCAAGGCGCGTATTGAACGCATCAGTGAGACCGAAGTCTGGTTTCTGGAGGGTGGCGTGTTGCGCAAGGTCGCCAAGTTCCCGGGCATCCAGCGCCGCATCGTGACACCGGTTGCGGCGATACCCGTCTGTGTCGCACGCTCCAACACATCGTCCCCAGTCGCTTCTTGCGCTGCTGTTCAACCTTGAGGTTTATCCCAATGACTTCCAAAGCCCGTACCCTGTCCATGATCGATATTTTGCAATCCGCACAGACGGGGCACGCAGCCCGGGCGAGGTCTTTCGCAATGTCAGGTCTGTGTGTGGCGATGGGCGTGGGCTTGCTCGCTGGCTGTGCCGCTGACCGGCCGCTGCGCACGCCTGATGTGGGTGATGCGGTTCGGGCAGATCTGTCCCCGGCCGCTACGCCCAAGTCAGTCGCTGTGCCGTCGCGTATCAGCGACGCGCTGGCAGAACCTGCGCCGCCTGCGGTGCCGCTGGCACCCGAGCCCAAGCTCGATCTGCTGGTGAACAACGCCCAGGCGCGCGAGGTGTTTTTGGCCATCGTGACTGACACGCGGTACAGCATGTTGTTGCACCCTGATGTGGCAGGCACACTGTCGGTGACCCTGCGTGGGGTGACGGTGGTCGAAGCGCTGGAGGCGATTCGCGATGTGTACGGCTATGATTTCAAGATCGAAGGCAGGCGCATCACCATTTATGCACCCACACTACAGACACGTATTTTCACGGTCAATTACCCGCACTCCCAGCGTTTGGGCAGCAGCGAGTTGCGCGTGGCGTCCGATACTGCTCTCCAGACCGCCACGTCAGGTGGCACGGCGTCGGGTGCGGCTACGCCCGCATCGGGTAGCACGCAGCCGAAGACCGATGGCAGCCGCGTCCTGACCACGTCCAAAACTGATTTCTGGGCCGAGATTGCGGGTGCTGCGCGCGGCCTGATTGGCAGTGGTGAGGGCCGCAGTGTCATCACCAGCCCGCAGGCCGGCATCCTGGCGGTGCGTGCCATGCCGGAAGAGTTGCGCCAAGTCGACAAATTTCTCAAGGCGGCGCAGATTGCCGTAGAGCGACAAGTCATGCTGGAGGCCAAAATCGTCGAGGTCGAGTTGCGTGATGGTTTTCAGAGTGGCATCGATTGGTCGGCGCTGAAAAGTGGCCGGGACGGAACCGGTGCCGCAGGCTTGCTCAGCGGCAACACCAGCAGCAACACCCTGATCAGAGGGGTTCAGGCTAACCTGCCTGGTTTCGAGAGTGCCGCATCCTTGTTGGTCGATAGTATCGCGCTGCCGTCGGCAGGCGCAGGGCTGTTCGGACTGGCATTTGCCACGACTGGTTTTCAGGCCGTGCTCGGCTTCCTGGAAACCCAGGGTGATGTGCAGATACTATCGAGTCCGCGCATTGCGACGTTGAACAACCAGAAGGCCGTGCTCAAAGTCGGCGTGGAAGACTTCTTTGTGACCGGCGTCACCAGCGGTACAACTTCCACGTCCACCACGAACTCGACTGGCACGACGATACCGCCCACGGTCACGTTGACGCAGTTCTTTTCCGGCATTTCTCTGGACGTCACGCCCCAGATTGATGATGGCAGCAACATCATGTTGCACGTTCATCCCTCTGTGACGACCGTGATGGAAAAAACCAAACAAATTGATCTTGGCAGCGGCGGCAATTACCGTTTGCCGCTGGCGTCAAGCAGTGTGAATGAGACGGATACCTTGGTCCGTATTCAGGACGGTAATATTGTGGCCATTGGTGGTTTGATGCAGATTGAATCCAATCGGAAGTCGTCCGGTTTGCCGGGAACTGGCGATATTCCGCTGCTCTCCACCCTCCTGGGCAACCGTGCCAACACCGGGCGGAAAAAAGAGGTGGTGGTCCTGATCAAGCCCACCATCATCCGCACGGCGCAGGACTGGGAAGCCCAAACCCGCCGCACACGCGTGGCGCTCGATGATATGGATGTTGCGCGCGCGCGCGTGATTCGCATTGATGGCACGGTGGAAGACACCAAGCCCAAAAGTCTTGTGAAGTGATGTATTCGCGGCATTTTTCCTTGCGCGAGGCACCGTTCTCGATCACGCCGGACAGTGCCTTTTTTTATCCGCACGAAGGCACACAGGCAGCGCTCAACATGCTGTTGGTGGCGCTGCGCAGTGGCGAAGGTTTCCTGAAAATTGTGGGCGAGGTCGGTTGCGGCAAGACGGTTTTATGCCGTCAGTTGCTCAAGACCTTGCAGGGCGAGTGCGTCACGGCCTATATACCCAATCCGGATATGGGTCCGGATGATTTGCTGATGGCCTTGATCACTGAATTGGGTGTTGACGTCGCACTGCCCCTGAGCCGCCACAAAGTACTCAATGCGCTGCGTGACTGTCTGCTGCGGCACGCCGAGGCGGGGCAGCGCGTGGTGGTGTGCATTGATGAGGCGCAGGCGATTCCTGTGCGTACGGTGGAGAGCCTTCGCCTGCTGTCGAATCTGGAGACGGAAAAGCGAAAGTTGTTGCAACTGGTTTTGCTGGGGCAACCCGAACTTGACGAGAAGTTGGCCCGCCCCGAAATTCGTCAGTTGTTGCAACGCATCACCTTCAGCGAATACCTCGGGCCGATGATGGCGCATCGGGTGCCGGGCTATCTGGCGCATCGCCTGGCCACGGCGGCATTCAGCGAAGCAACCGATATCAAGGTGTTTGAGGCCGATGCGGCGCAGGAAGTCGCCCGCCTCAGTGGGGGCGTGCCACGGCTCGTGAACATATTGGCACACAAGTGTTTGATGCTGGCGTATGGTGAGAACGAGCACCGTGTGAACGTGCGCCATGTACGCCT
>JASJPN010000036.1:0-12986 GCA_031426635.1 Polaromonas sp. | reverse complement strand
CCCTCACGCCAGTCGCCCGCGCTGGAGGCCCTGGCACAGGCTCAGAGTCTCTGGGGCTCGGGCGCTCACGAGGAGGCGATTGATCTTGCGCGCGAAGCGCTGGCCGCAGCCGAGCGGGCCAACCTGGCCAGCCCGTCCGCTGGCAACAAGTCGATGCTGGCCTCGCTGGCCCGTGAACTGGCACGCATGGAGCTGGCACAGGGCCGGGTGAGTCAGGCGCTGGAGCTGCTCACGCGTCTGGAGCCGGCCTTGTCGGGCGTTGCGGATGTCTGGGCACTTCGGGGCAACGCGGCGCAGCGTCTGGGGCGCCACTCCGAGTCTGTTGCGGCCTACCTGATGGCCCTGAAGCTGCGACCGAATGAAGCACGCTGGATGCTGGGCGCAGCGATATCGCTGGCTATCCAAGGGCAAATGGCCGAGGCGGCGGAACTGGCAGAGAAGGCCCGCGCCGGCGGTGCGCTGAGCCCCGAAGTGGCAGCGTATCTGCGGCAGTTGGGTGTTCCTTTGCGTGAGCGCTGACCCCAAGCCACTAAGCCACCAACGCCAGCGCCCCCCAGTCCCCCACCTGGTCGCCCAGTCCCGCAGGCACCAGTTCGCAGCCATCGGTCAGAGCCGGTAGTTTGCCATGCACAACCGCTTGCAGTTTGGGCAACAGATACGCGCGGTGGTGCCAAAACACGCTGCCGCCCAGGCTGATGCGCTCCAGGTCTAGCGTGACGATCAGGTTGTACAAAGCGCGGCCCATGATCTCGCACAGGTCATCAATAATGGCTATAGCCGGTATATTACCTGCTTTTGCAGCTATAAAAAGGCTAGCAGAATCGGGCCACCCCAGGCTGGAAAAACGTCTTGGAATGGCATTGCCAGCGACCAAAGCTTCCAGGTCGCCGATGTTGCCGCAGCCGCACAGCGCGTCTGAGTTGGCGCTGACAAACATGTGTCCCGCGTGGCCAGCATTGCCGTTTTTGCCGTGCAGCACGTGACCGTCCACGCACAGGCCCGTGCCGATGCCGGTGCTCCAGGTCACATAAGCGCAGTTGTCCAAGGGGCGGCCGTCGTGCTGCAACGCACCCCAGCGGCGCTCGGCCTCGAGTGCGCCAATGCCGTCGTTTTCAATCCGTACATTCGGGAACAGGGCGCGCAAAGGTGCTTCAAGCTGGGCACTTTGCCAGTCGTTGGGCAGGCCACGTGCTGTGCCGGCCAAGCCGCCACAGATATTGGGGGCAGCCAGTTCGATCAGGCCGTCTTTGAGCACAAACGGCCCGCAGCTAGACACGCCCACCGCGTCAATGTCTGGCTGTTTGAAACCAGCCTGCAGGCAACTCTCGCCAATCATGCGGATGATTTGCTGTGCCAAGGCGTCGTTGGTGCCTTCTTTGGCGGTGGGTTGGGTGCGTTTGGCGTGCAAACCATCACGGTTCGCCAAGCTGACGGCCACTTTGGTGCCGCCCAAATCGACGCAGGCTTTCAGGCCGGTAAGGGCCGCAAAAGGGGAAGTGATGCAGGCGGGCGCGGTCAGTTGAGCGGACATATCAGGCGAGCCATTGAAAAATCAAGTTAGCCAGGGCGCTCAGCACGATGGCGGTGGTGATGGGCAACTGCCATGCGCGACCCAAGAGGGTGAAGCGAATGTCCCCAGGCAGTCTGCCAAAGCCAAACTTTTCCAGCCACGGAGCCAGCCAACTGATCAGCACCAGAAGCAGAAAAATGGCAATTATCCAGCGAATCATGCGTTGATGGCGTTACAAAGGTGGAACATGAAAGTGTGTGGGTGCGATCAAATGCCTAAAGCGTGTGCGTTCTGTCACCCGCAGCAAAGCCCAGCGCGTCCCACGGCACACCGGTGCAAAAGCCGATCACTTTGAACAATTCGCCCATTTCATGCTCGTGAATGAGTTTGAGGGCGTTGGCGCGATTCGACACATCCGTTTCTTCCAGGGCCAAATGCAAGCCGCAGTTGAGTAAAAACCGACCCTGGCTGGCGTAGCCCAGCGTGGCCAAGCCCTCGTCTTGCGCCGCCAAAGCAACACCGGTGAAGTTGACGTGCGCGGTGATGTCTTTGAGTCCGACTTGATCTAAAGGATCGCCATCGGCCTGGTGTCCTTGGTGGCACATCACGGTGCCCATGTGGCGCTGGGGGTGAAAATACTCTGCCTCGGGGAAGCCGTAGTCGATGAAAAAAGCCGCCCCGCCACGTGGACTCGATCGCAGCTTTTTCGCCAACGTGCGCATAAAAGCCTCTGCTTGTGGGTGGATTTCGGTTAAGTAGTCATGAACGCCGCTTATCTCCACAGGTGGACGCAGTTCGGTTGGACGGTCTTGCCAGATGAACTGGCCTTCTGGAGAGACGACAACGCCGCGCTCAAACCAAATGCCGTTCACCCGTGCGAGCAGCTTCACCGGCATGGCGTCCAGCACTTCATTGCCGACAATCACGCCTTGCATCGCATCGGGCAGTTCGTTCGCCCAGTGCACGGTGTCGCCAAAAGCAGCCAAAGCTTCCTGCTGGCGCTGGCGCAGCGTGCCGGATACATCAACAATCGTGTAGCGGGTCACCGCTTGGCCCCCTTTTTTCAATGCGTCCAGCAACTGCGCGGCCAAAGCGCCAGAGCCAGCGCCAAACTCCCACATCTCAGTGGTTTGCGTCTGTTGCAAGGCTTGTGCGATGGGGCGCGCCAGGGTCTGACCAAACAAGGCGGTCAGCTCGGGTGCGGTGACAAAATCACTGCCGCCGGCTTGCATCAGGCCAAATTTACGCAAATCGTTGGCGTAATAGCCCAGTCCTGGTGCGTAAAGGGCCAACGCCATGAAACGGTCAAACGGCAACCAGCCGCCGGCATCCATCATGGCGGTTTGGATTCGGGTTTGGAGCAGGGCAGAGACGGAAGGTGAGGGCATCGCTAAAATGGGGGATAAATACTATATCACCGCCTATTGTCCTGCATGTCTCCTCAAGCTCGCCCCCCCACCGTTCTCGTCACCGGCGCTGCCAAGCGCTTGGGGCGCGAGATCGCCGTGGCTTTGGCCAAGGCGGGCTGGCAGGTGGCTGTGCATTACCGGTTTAGCGAGCGTGAAGCTATCAATACTGTAGCTGAATGTGCAATGTATACGCCGGCTAGCGCCCAGTTTCAGTGTGATTTGAGCGATGAGACAGCCGTTCGGGCGCTCTTGCCTCGCGTGGTGGCACAAATGGGCCCCGTTGATGCGGTGGTGAACAGCGCTGCGACCTTTGAGCATGACAGCGCCGCTACTTTCAGCTATGAGGCCCTGCAAACGCACCTGTTCAGCAACACCGGCGCGGCGATTTTGCTGGCGCAGGCGCTGCATACCCAGGTCAGCAGCCGTGATGAAAAACAGGGCAATCGCGGTGTGGTTGTTAATTTGCTGGACCAAAAGCTGTGGAACCAAAATCCTGATTTTTTCAGTTACACCCTGAGCAAAGCCGCTTTGGAAGCCGCCAACACCATGCTGGCGCTGGCCTTGGCCCCGCAGGTGCGGGTGGTGGGCGTGGCGCCGGGACTGACCTTGACCAGCCACATGCTCAGTGACGCCACTTTTGAGCAACTGCACCAGCTTTCCCCTCTGAACCGATCCTCCACACCGGCCGATGTGGCCAGTGCGGTGCGTTTTGCCATTGAGAACCAATCCATCACCGGCACCACGTTGGTGGTCGATGGCGGCCAACATTTGATGCGCTTTGAGCGCGATTTTTCTATGATGGGCGCGCAAAGGTGACTATAGACAGCCGTAAACATATCAAAGGGCAGCAAACCCTGACCCTGACCGGTTTGCGTTTTGACGCCAATTTGGGTATTTTGGAACATGAAAAACGGGATCCGCAGCCGATTCAGGTCGATGCCGAGTTGAACCAGGGCTTGCAGCCGCTCTTGCCCGGTGATGATGACATCAACCACGTGCTCGACTACCGCAAAGTTCGGCAAATCATCATCAGCGAATGCACGGCCGAGCACGTTAACTTGTTGGAAAGCCTGATCGGCAAGCTCAGCCACCGCCTGATGCAGTTGCCAGGCGTGCTGGGCGTGCGCGTCAAAATCGCCAAATTGGCCATTTTTGACGATTGCGAAGTAGCCATACGCATTGAAACCGGCCAATGGTAAATGAGTGCGTGGCGTGAGCGCCTGCTGGGTCAATACATGAACGGAATTTGGAGAAAATTATGAGTGCAGTTTGGGTGGAAGATGCGGTTATGCCGTTTGGTCAAGACGGCAAGGGCGAGCGAGCCGCAGAGCGAAAAATCGAGCTGGAAAGCCAAAAGCTGGAAAAACGCCTGTGTCGCAACGTCGGCCAGGCCATTGTGGACTTCAACATGATTGAAGCCGGCGACAAGGTGATGGTCTGCGTCTCAGGCGGCAAAGACAGCTACACCATGCTCGATTTGCTGATCAAAATGCAGCAGCGCGCGCCGATTCATTTTGACCTGATCGCGGTCAATCTGGACCAAAAGCAGCCCGGTTTCCCTGAGCACATCTTGCCCGAATACCTCGCCAGGCTGGGCGTGCCGTACCACATTGAAAACCAGGACACTTACTCGATCGTCAAGCGCGTCATCCCCGAAGGCAAAACCATGTGCAGCCTGTGCAGTCGCCTGCGTCGTGGCATTTTGTACCGCGTCGCCGAAGAGCTGGGTGCGACCAAAATCGCGCTCGGCCACCACCGCGACGACATGCTGCAAACCTTCTTTTTGAACATGTTTTTTGGCGGCCGGCTCAAGGGCATGCCGGCAAAATTGGTCAGCGACACCGGCAAGCACGTCGTCATCCGCCCGATGGCTTATGTGAACGAGAAAGACATCGTGCGCTGGGCCGCGCAGCAGCAGCACCCCATCATCCCCTGCAGCCTGTGCGGCAGCCAGCAAAACCTGCAACGCGTGCAGGTGGGCAACATGCTGCGCGAGTGGCAAACCAAGTACCCCGGGCGGATTGAAAACATGTTCAGCGCGTTGCAAAACGTGGTGCCCTCGCACCTGATGGATCATCAATGCTATGACTTCAAGGGCCTCAAAGCGACCGGCGTGGCCGACGCGGAAGGCGATAAAGCCTTTGATGCCGAGGAATTCCCGATGCCAACGCCTGCGGGGCTACAGGTGGTGGCGGTATGAAGCACGCAGAACCCACCCGCGTGTTGGCCATCCGCCATGGGGAGACGGCATGGAATGTGGATACGCGGCTGCAAGGCAAACTGAATATTGCGCTCAATTCAAAGGGTCGTCGGCAAGCCGCCTCTGTTGGGTTGGCGCTAGCGCAGGAGCAAGAGCCGATTGCGGCCATTTACAGCAGCGATTTATCGCGTGCACATGACACGGCTTTGGCTATTTCAAAAGAAACGAACGTCGCGATCAAAACGGATGTGGGCTTGCAAGAGCGCGGCTTTGGTGTCTTTGAAGGAAAAACGCTGGCCGAAGCAGAGGTTTTATGGCCCAACGACGTGAAACTTTGGCGCCAGCGTGACCCCGATTTTTGTCCGGACGGGGGCGAATCCTTGCGGCAGTTCAAAGCGCGCGTGTTGCAGGCGGCCCAGGCGCGCATGGCCTGTCATCCGGGCGAGCAAGTCGTCATCGTTGCACATGGCGGCGTGCTGGACGTGTTGTACCGCGAAGCGACGGGGCAGAGCATCGAAGCGCCGCGTACCTGGGTCGTGGGAAACGCCGTGATCAACCGCTTCCTGTGGACACCGCAGGGCTATACCTTGGTCGGCTGGCACGATGCGCGTCATCTGGACGATGGGGTGCTGGCAGAGGCGCACGCCTGAAGGACACGTCGGAGTCTGATTTCTTCTCTATAAACAGACTAAACTAGTCCGATGCTTTGGATCAAATCTCTCCACATTGTTTTTATCGCCAGCTGGTTTGCTGGCTTGTTCTACCTGCCACGCATTTTTGTCAATTTAGCCATGGTGCCTGCGGATTCGGTCGCCGAGCGCACCAGGTTGCTGCTGATGGCGCGCAAGCTTTACCGTTTCACCACCCTGATTGCGGTGCCGGCCCTGGTGTTTGGGTTTTGGCTCTGGTTGGGTTACGGTATTGGGAGCGGGCCAGGCCATGGTTGGCTGGATGCGAAACTGGCCGTGGTGCTACTGGTCGTGGGTTATCACCACAGTTGCGGCAAGTTGCTGCATAAGTTTGAAAAAAATGCAGCAACACGCAGTCATGTGTGGTACCGCTGGTACAACGAGGTGCCGGTGCTGCTGCTGCTGGTTGCGGTCATTTTGGTGGTGGTCAAGCCTTTTTAGTTTTTAAAGCCTCTCAGCACCGCTCACGCTCTGATCGACACCTGACGCCTGCTTCCTCAACGTGGCCACCCCGCACAACAACCAGCACAAAACCTCAGCATGGCCGTTGAGCCTGGTCTACATCGCGCTGGTGATTTATGCCAGCCTGTACCCGTTTGAAAATTGGCGTAACCAGGGCGTCGCGCCGTGGGCATTTTTATTTCAACCCTGGCCGAAATACTGGACGCTGTTGGATGTATTCATCAATATGCTGGGTTATGCCCCGCTGGGTTTTTTAGGGGCATTGACGGCCCTGCGGACGGGCCGTGGCAAACACGCTGTCTGGCTGGTCACGCTGTGGGTGCTGTTGCTGTCATTTTTTTTAGAAAGCGCGCAAAGCTATTTGTTGGCCCGCGTGGCGTCCAATGTTGACCTGGCGCTGAACGTTCTGGGCGGCTTGGTGGGTGCTTTGTGTGCCTGGGCACTAGAAAAAATGGGTGCCATCGACCACTGGAGCCATTTCAAACGATCCTGGTTTGTGGCTGATGCACATGGCGCGTTGGTGTTGTTGGCGCTGTGGCCGATCGCCCTGGTCTTTCCGGCGGCGGTGCCCCTGGGGCTGGGGCAGGTGCTGGAGCGACTGGAGGGGGCGCTGGGTGACGCCTTGCTGGGGACGCCTTTTTTAGAATGGCTGCCCATGCGCACCGTCGAGCTGGAGCCCCTTGTCCCCGGCGCCGAACTGCTGTGTGTGATGCTCGGGGCGCTGGTGCCCATGTTGCTGGGCTATTCGGTGATTCGTCTCAAGCTGAAGCGCGCGCAGTTTTTGGCCGCGATTTTGGCCCTGGGCATCGCCATCTCGGCCTTGTCTGCGACCTTGAGTTACGGCCCGGAGCACGCCCTGACCTGGCTGACTTTGCCGGTGCGAATGGGTTTGTTATTGGCAGGGGTCCTGGCGATCCTCTTGATCGCCTTGCCACGCCGAGCCTGCCTCGCCGTCTTGTTGCTGGCGCTGATGCTGCACTTGTTTGTGCTTAATTTAGCGCCGGCAAACCCCTATTTCGCGCAAACGCTGCAAACCTGGGAGCAGGGGCGCTTTATTCGCTTTCATGGCGTGGTGCAGTGGCTGGGATGGTTGTGGCCATTTGTAACGGTGTTGTATGTGATGCAGCGTTTATCAAAATCGGGCGCCGCCTGAAACTAAAATACAGCATGACCCAAACCATGGCCTCCCCTGATCCGACCCCTTCTTATTACAAGCGACACATCTTTTTTTGCCTCAACGAGCGCAAAAACAATGAAGAAAGCTGCGCCCAGCACCACGCGCAAGCCGGTTTTGACCACTGCAAGATGCAGGTCAAAAATGCCGGCTTGAGTGGCCCGGGCCAGGTGCGGGTCAACAAGGCCGGTTGCCTGGACCGCTGCGCCGGCGGCCCCGTGGCCGTGGTTTATCCAGAGGCCGTCTGGTACAGCTTTGTGGATAACGCCGACATTGACGAAATTGTCGAGTCGCACCTGAAAAATGGCCAAGTGGTCGAGCGTCTGTTGCTGCCGCCCAATGTGGGGCGCTAAGGCCTTGATTGACCGTCGATCGGGCTTCCTTCCGTCATTTCAGATTGGATGCCATTTTTGCCGATAGCCGGCGTATTTATTGACTATAGTGCTATCAAATAGATAGCATTTATCGTTATTCCATCATTTCACGATCACCATTCCCCATGAAACGATTCCTCCAGGCCTTCCTCCTTCCCGTCCTCGCCGTCCTCGCCCTCAGCGGTGGTTGGATCACTTCCGCCCAGGCGCAAATGCCGCTACCGCCCGAGGTCGCGGCCAAGTCCTACTTGCTGCTAGATGTCACCGCGAACCAAATTTTGGCCGCTAAAGACATTGATTCGCCCGTCGAGCCGGCGTCGCTGACCAAGCTGATGACGGCATATCTGGTGTTTGATGCTCTCAAAGCCAAAAAAATTGACCTCAAGCAGACCCTGCCGGTGAGCGTACGTGCCTGGAAAATGCCCGGTTCGCGCATGTTTATTGACCCCGCCATGAACGTGCCGGTGGAAGACCTCATCAAAGGCATGATCGTGCAATCGGGCAACGATGCCGTGGTCGCCCTGGCCGAAGGCGTGGGCGGCCATGTCGAGCGTTTTGTGCAATTGATGAACGAGCAGGCCAAGCTCCTGGGCCTCAAAGGCACCAGCTACAAAAACCCCGAGGGCTTGACCGAGGCCGGCCACATGACCACCGCGCGTGATTTGAGCATCCTGGCCACCCGCCTGATGCAGGATTTTCCCGAGTACATGAGCTACTACGCGATCAAAAAATACCGTTACCAGGGTACCCCCACCACCAACGACAGCAACCGCAATTTGCTGCTGTTTCGTGACCCCACGGTGGATGGTCTGAAAACCGGCCACACCGAGGCCGCCGGTTACTGCCTGATTGCCACCGCCAAGCGCGATTTTCCCAACCTGGGCGCTGGCAACACACCGGGCAACCGCCGTTTGCTGGTCATCGTGCTGGGCGCCACGAGCGAAAACGAGCGCGCCAACGAAGCCCAAAAACTCCTCAATTGGGGTTACACCGCTTTTGAAGCCGTCAAATTGTTTGATGCCAACCAGGCCGTTAGCACCCCTAAAGTCTGGAAAGGGTCGGAAAACACGGTCAAGCTCGGCCGCCCAGAGGCCATTGTGGTGGCGCTACCCGCAGGCAGTGCGGCACGCCTGAAAACCAGCATTTCTCGCGCCGATCCGCTGCTCGCCCCGATTGGCAAAGGTCAGCAAATGGCCTTGCTTAAAGTCACTGTCGGCGATCAGCCCGTGCTGGACGTGCCACTGCTGGCGTTAGAAGGCGTGGCGCAGGCCGGCTTGATCGGGCGCGCCTGGGATGCCACGCGCTTGTGGATCAAGTGATGTTTTTCGGTCACATGTGGAGGTAGTCATGGTGGATGCCAGGCTGCTTTGAGTCCTGAAAAATGACCAAAACAGCGAAAACTGATATACTCATGGGCTTTTCGGAGTATTCCGAAGGGAAATGCGTCTTCGCTCAAAAGTAATTTTGTACGATGCGCGATGAGGGGCCCTGAGTCGTGTCAAAGCGACTCAAGAGTCACGTCAGGCTACCTCAAGTCAGCGCCTGGGCCGTTTATACGAGCGAGTCCAAGGCATTTATTTTCAAACGTTTAGGGACGTTTTTAGTTTTAGGATGTTGCAGTGCCAACCATTAATCAGTTAATTCGTCAGGGACGCGAGGTCGAGACCGTCAAGTCCAAAAGTCCGGCGATGCAAAACTCGCCACAGCGTCGCGGTGTTTGCACTCGTGTGTACACCACAACGCCCAAGAAGCCTAACTCCGCTTTGCGTAAAGTTGCCAAAGTGCGCTTGACCAACGGTTTTGAGGTTATTTCGTACATCGGTGGTGAAGGTCACAACCTGCAGGAGCACTCAGTGGTGCTGGTGCGTGGTGGTCGTGTCAAGGATTTGCCGGGTGTGCGTTACCACATTGTGCGTGGTTCGCTCGATTTGCAAGGCGTGAAAGACCGCAAGCAATCGCGCTCCAAGTACGGTGCCAAGCGTCCAAAGAAAGCGTAATTGCTTTCTGGCCTTGAAAAACAGGTCGAAATAGAGGGTTTAAATATCTTCTAACCCGAAAAGATGGAAGTCTTTTCAAAAAATGGTGTTTGATGGGTCGTTGTGACTGCATCAAACGTAGTGACTCTAAATGCAAATTGTTGCATCGGGTCGAGTAAGTGAGGGTTGTGATAACTCTCGCGGTGTCTAACAAGATGCCAACTGAAGCAAATAAGAGGTGAAAACATGCCACGTCGTCGCGAAGTCCCTAAACGTGAAATTCTGCCGGATCCTAAATACGGCAACATCGAGCTCGCCAAATTCATGAACGTGATCATGCAAGGCGGGAAAAAAGCGGTCGCAGAGCGCATTGTGTATGGTGCGCTTGACCACATTGAGAAAAAATCGGGTGGCAAAGACCCGGTCGAAGCGTTCGCCATCGCCATCAACAACATCAAGCCGATGGTTGAGGTGAAGTCCCGCCGCGTTGGTGGTGCCAACTATCAGGTGCCCGTTGAAGTGCGCCCGGTGCGTCGCTTGGCCTTGTCTATGCGTTGGCTCAAGGAAGCCGCCAAGAAGCGTGGTGAAAAATCCATGGCTTTGCGTTTGGCCAATGAGTTGATTGAAGCGACCGAAGGTCGTGGCGGAGCCATGAAAAAGCGTGACGAAGTTCACCGCATGGCAGAGGCGAACAAGGCCTTCTCCCACTTCCGCTTCTAAGAATAGCGGCTATTGCGCAAGCCTCATGCGTCGTTGGTTTAGCTTGCCGTGCTGTTTGCACTGTCTGCGCAAAACCGTCTGACCTGAGACTTGCTCGCTATGCCGCTTCGTTCGCGTCACAGTTGTGTGGTATGCGGGCAGCGGCTGGCAATTTGAATTTAGAGCAACAAAGGATTTATTATGGCTCGCATTACCCCTATCGAGCGCTATCGCAATATTGGTATTTCGGCGCACATTGACGCTGGTAAAACCACCACGACAGAGCGCGTACTTTTTTACACTGGCGTGAACCACAAAATTGGTGAAGTGCATGATGGCGCAGCCACCATGGACTGGATGGAGCAAGAGCAAGAGCGTGGCATCACCATCACGTCTGCGGCAACCACCTGTTTCTGGAAGGGTATGGATAATACACGTCCAGACCATCGCATCAACATCATCGACACGCCGGGCCACGTTGACTTCACGATTGAAGTCGAGCGCTCCATGCGTGTGCTTGACGGTGCGGTCATGGTGTATTGCGCCGTGGGCGGTGTTCAGCCGCAGTCTGAAACCGTGTGGCGTCAGGCAAACAAGTACAAAGTGCCACGTTTGGCATTTGTGAACAAGATGGACCGTACTGGCGCCAACTTTTACAAAGTTGTCGAGGGTATGAAGCTGCGCTTGAAGGCGACGCCTGTGCCTATCGTGATCCCCATCGGTGCTGAAGAAAACTTCACGGGTGTGGTTGACCTGATCAAAATGAAAGCCATCATCTGGGATGAAGCCTCTCAGGGCATGAAGTTTGCTTACGAGGAGATCCCGGCTGATCTGCTTTCAACAGCGAAAGAGTGGCGTGAAAAGATGATTGAGGCTGCGGCCGAAGCCACCGAAGAGTACATGAACAAGTACCTCGAAGAAGGTGATTTGACTGAAGCCGAGATCATGGATGGTATCCGCAAGCGTACCATCGCCAGCGAAATTCAACCGATGTTGTGCGGCACAGCGTTTAAGAACAAAGGTGTTCAACGCATGTTGGATGCGGTGATTGACTTCATGCCATCACCGATCGACATTCCGCCTGTCAAGGGCACGGATGATGATGAGCAGCCGACCAGCCGCAAAGCCGATGACGGCGAGAAATTCTCGGCCTTGGCATTCAAGTTGATGACTGATCCATTTGTGGGTCAGTTGACTTTCGTGCGCGTTTACTCGGGCGTGTTGCAAAAAGGCGATACGGTGTACAACCCGGTGCGTGGCAAAAAAGAGCGAATTGGGCGTATTGTGCAAATGCATGCCAACAACCGCGAAGAAGTCAGCGAAATCCGCGCCGGCGACATTGCTGCCTGCGTGGGTTTGAAAGACGTGACCACAGGTGAGACTTTGTGTGATCCAAGCGCCATTGTGACGCTGGAGCGCATGGTGTTCCCTGAGCCGGTGATTACCCAGGCGGTTGAGCCAAAAACGAAGGTTGACCAGGAAAAAATGGGAATTGCCTTGCAGCGTTTGGCGCAAGAAGATCCATCATTTCGTGTGAAAACGGACGAAGAATCTGGTCAAACCCTGATTGCGGGTATGGGCGAGCTTCACCTGGAAATTATTGTTGACCGCATGAAGCGCGAGTTTGGCGTTGAAGCTAACGTCGGTAAGCCACAAGTGGCTTACCGCGAAACCATCCGCAAAACGGTGGAGGACGCTGAAGGCAAATTTGTTCGCCAATCAGGCGGTAAAGGTCAGTACGGTCACGTTGTGCTCAAAATTGAGCCCAATGAAGCTGGTAAAGGCTTTGAATTTGTGGACGCCATCAAGGGTGGTACCGTGCCTCGCGAATACATTCCTGCCGTTGAAAAAGGCATCAATGAAGCGCTGGGTCAGGGCGTGTTGGCGGGCTACCCTGTGGTCGACGTCAAAGTCACGCTGCATTTCGGTTCCTACCATGACGTTGACTCCAACGAATTGGCTTTCAAAATGGCTGCTATCTTTGGTTTCAAAGAAGGTTGCCGCAAAGCAAGCCCTGTGATTTTGGAGCCCATGATGGCGGTCGAGGTTGAGACGCCCGAAGACTATGCGGGCAACGTGATGGGCGATTTGTCCTCGCGTCGCGGCATGGTTCAAGGTATGGAAGACATGATTGGCGGCGGCAAGGCGATTAAAGCTGAAGTGCCGTTGTCTGAAATGTTTGGTTACTCAACCACCTTGCGTTCGATGTCTCAAGGTCGTGCTTCTTATACGATGGAATTCAAACATTATTCTGAAGCGCCACGCAATGTGTCTGAAGCCATCATGGCCTCACGGGCGAAGTAAGCGCTAAGTAAATTTAAGCTGTCTGCGACGATGTGCCGCCCTGTTCCCGTGCGGGGCGAATCAGCAATATCGTGCAAACATTAAACCTGTACACGGGAATAAGCTCTTTGGAGAATTGAAAAATGGCAAAAGAAAAATTTGTACGCACCAAGCCCCACGTCAACGTGGGCACCATTGGTCACGTTGACC
>JASJPN010000035.1:0-69767 GCA_031426635.1 Polaromonas sp. | reverse complement strand
CCCTCAACGACGTGGTGGACTATCTGCAAGCCCGGCTGGTCTAAAGTTGCGCCAGTAGGGACCTCAGAAGTCACATTCTGGGTTTTTTAAAATGTTAATTGCAAGTGGACACTTCGCTATATCGGGTGTTATGTTTGTTGCCTTAATGTTTCTATCACGGGGCGGCGTAACACGGCTCGCAAACCCAAAGTTCCGGCAGCCAAAGCGAGCACAGCGCCAGAGATCGTGCCCAATAGCGGCACCCACAGCGAGATGCTCCAGTTAAAGTCAAAAACGTAGCGTGCCATCACCCAGCCAATCGTTACCGCGATGAGGCTGGACAAAAAGCCTGCTAATAAGCCGACACCTGCAAGTTCAGCACCTTGTACTTGCTTCAATAGGCGTCCACGCGCACCGACAGCGCGCATGATGGCAAACTCTTTTGCACGTTCTTCACGTGTCGCTGTCACGGCAGCAAATAAGACGACCAGGCCGGCAGCCAGTGTGAATGTGAATAAAAACTCAACGGCACGAATGACTTGATCCAGCACTTTTTGTACCTGTGATGCTGCGACGCTCATATCCACGCTGGTGATATTTGGGAAAGTTTTTACCAGGTTATTGTCGAAAGTCGCACTCAATTCGGGCGTTCGAAAGGCACTCATGTAAGTCGCTGGCACTTGTACAAGTTGAGAGACTGGAAACATGACGAAAAAATTGGCCCGCATTGAACCCCAGTCCACTTTACGCACAGAGCTGACATGGCTGTCAATCATGACACCGCCGACATCAAAACGTAAGCGATCGCCAATGTTTAAATTCAGCGTTTTCGCAATGCCTTCTTCAATGCTGGTGCCACCTGTTTCTTCATTTTTCCATGTCCCAGACACAACTTCGTTGTGCATGGGCAAGGTCGCACTGTTAGATAAGTTAAATTCCCGGTCCACCAAGCGCTTGGCTCGGTCATCCGTGTAGTTATCGGGCTGGATGGGTAAATTGTTGATCGCAACCAAGCGGCCACGGATCATGGGGTACCAGTCAAACTTTTCAATCCCCGCTTGGCGCAAGGTTTGCTGAAAAGCGTCACCTTGCTCAGGCATGATGTTGATCACAAAACGGTTGGGAGCATCGGCAGGCGTGGCTTTGCGCCAACTGCTGATCAAATCGGTACGCAGCAGAACAAGCAGTATCAAAGCGAGTAAACCCAAAGCCAAGGCGCTGATCTGTACGATTGCAAAAGCTGGTCGCGCAGACATTTGCCGTGTTGCCAACACCAGCCAGCGCGGCGCAGTCGCATCATTGACGCTGCGTCGCAGCAGCTGGATAGCCAGCCAACTGCTACCCGAAAACACCAAAACAGCCACGGCAAACCCGCCAATCGTGATCAAGCCAAGCTTTAAATCGCTGCTGGCAGCCAATAGCAAGATGGCAAATCCGACAACCCCCAAACCCAGCACAGCCAGCGAGGCGGGTTTGAGTTCACCCACATCTCTGCGAATGACACGAAGGGGTGGCACCTGAGCCAACTGTAGCACCGGTGGCAGACCAAAGGCAAATAATAACGTCAGCCCCATGCCCAGACCAAAGGCAATCGGCCATAAAGAGGCGGCAGGCAAGCTGGACTCGATCAAGCCCGCCAGAAGCAGAACAAAAACATAGTGAACGCAGTAGCCAATGAGTACGCCTAAACCGCTGGCAAACAGGCCAATTAACGCAAACTCGAAGGTGTAACTCAAACCAATGGTGCGCTGGCTTTGCCCTAAAACACGTAGCATGGCGCAATCGTCTAAGTGCCTTGCCGCAAAGCCACGCGCCGCCAAAGCCACAGCCACAGCGCTCAGCAGGGCCGCCAACAAGGCAACCAGATTAAGAAATTTTTCTGCCCGGTCCAGCGTCTGCTTCATTTCAGGCCGTCCCGTTTCAAAGGACTCCACCCGGACGCCGCGCACAGAGGCCGCCTGTTCAGGATGGATAGCGACTTGATTGGCTGAATGAATATAGTCTTGCGCCCACAACGAAAATGCTTTGGCAGAACGGTCTGCGGAAAGTAAACCAGCATGATCCTTGTCGGCCACTGCAAAGCGATACGTCACCCGGCTCGCAGGTTGAATCAGACCAGTGGCGGTCATATCGCCAAGATTTAGCATCACTCGCGGTGCAAACGTGGCAAAACCTGTGCCGCGATCAGGCTCTACCACGATGATCCGGGCAACTGAAAACTGCATATCACCCAGCAACAGTGCGTCACCCACCTTCAGCCCCAGCGACTCCAGCAGCGGCGCATCCACCCAAGCCTCGCCAGATTTTGGAATTGAATTTGTTTTGACAGCGACAGAGTCCGTCGTCCTGGCAGTTTGCAAACTCCCCCGCAGTGGGTAGCCCGCACTCACAGCCTTCAGCGCCACCAACTTGGCCATACCGCTGCTCTCGCCCTGCACAGCCTTCGCCCGAGCCATGGTCGGAAAGCCAAGTGTGAACGCTGTCTGCAAACCCATCGACTTGGCTTTGTCGATGAAAACTTGCGGTGTCGGATTATCGCTGGAAATAATGGCATCACCCCCCAGCAACTGCCTGGCATCGCGTTGCAAGCCGCCATTGAGTCGATCGGCAAAAAATCCCACAGCCGTCAACGCCGATACAGCCAGTGTGACCGACAAAATCAATAAACGGAGTTCGCCAGCACGAAGATCGCGCCATAAAGAACGCCATCCGAGTACATGAAAGGTAATGTTCATGCTGATACCTTAACCGAACACGCATTTACTGTGTGAGTTCACACCTTTCCCAAACAACACGCTCTGGTGCCGAAAAACATAGAAAACGTTTGTTCGTTGCCCGTCCAATAGCGCATAGGTCCAATTTTTGAGCCAGTGCCAAACCCATTTCCGTCATGCCGCTGCGAGACACCACCACGGGAATGCCCATTTGGGCAGATTTCATCACCATTTCACTGGTTAATCGTCCCGTGGTGTAAAAAACCTTGTCTGTGCCCTGTACGCTGGCGGGGTTTTGCAGCCACATCCAGCCTGCGATGGTGTCGATGGCGTTGTGACGACCTACGTCTTCTACAAAAATGAGCTGTTCGGCAGTGTCAGACACCGTTGAGAATAATGCACAACCGTGTACGGACCCAGCCTGTTTGTAGACGCTGTCTTGCAAGCGGATGCGATTGGTGATGGCTTCCAACTGCGCTTGCGTGATCGTGGATGCTGGTAATTCAATTTCATCAAATGCACCCAACAGGTCACCAAACACACTGCCTTGACCGCAGCCGGTGGTCACGACGCGCTTTTCAGTGCGCTGTTCTATGTCGGTGATGCCGTGGCGAGTTTTGACCGCAGCGGCGCCCACTTCCCAGTCAATGGTAATGGATGCAATTTCTTGAATCGAATCTACCAGCCGTTGATTGCGTAAATAGCCCAAAACCAGCCATTCAGGATGCGCCCCTAAGGTCATGAGCGTGACCAGTTCGCGCTTGTCGACATACACCGTGAGCGCGCGTTCAGCGGGAATGAATAGTGTACGTTTCAGACCATGCTCGTCGACCGCTTCTACCTCACGCACCAGTGGCACACGGGATCGGGTCAAGTAGGGCAAGGCGTTCAGGATTTTTTAGCCGGTTCGGCGACGATGGGGACAGGGGCAGCCACTGGCGGCGTATAAACAAAGAGGCCTGGGTCAGTGCATGCAGGTGTTGCCATTGGCGGTTTGACTTCTTTACTGGCAGACTTGGCCACCTTGTAATAATAAGCTGCGGTCTTCTCTTGCGATTTGCATAAGAGAAATGCCTCTACCTTGCCAGTCCAAGCCGTTTTGGCCGTAGCTTCAGCCGCTTTGGCTTTGGCTTCATCCGACAGAGCAGGAAGTTTGGCTAGAACAACAGTACCCAGCATGGACGTCGTCATCAGAATAATCAGTTTTTTCATACACGGTTCCTCAAACTTGAACAGATTTTCCACTCACCGCTGTGACGGATCTTTGGGCAGGTATCTTTCCGGCCTTGATGTCGTCATACCAGAGCTCATGGTGCTCCTTGGCCCAGGTTTCATCCACATAGCCGGTTTTCATTCCTTCGTAAGCCCCTTCGGCGCCCAATGTGCCCAAATAGATATGACCCATGAAAAGCACGACCATCAGAATATTGGACACCGCATGTACCATGTGAGCTATCTGCATGGTACTTCGGTCATAAAGCAGACCAGGAACAAGCTTGTCCATGACCAGCCCAGAGGCTACCACGATCAGTCCCAACACAAACACGCCACCCCAAAACATAACCTTCTCACCCGCATTGAAGCGGCCTGACTTGATTTCGTGCCCGGAGAGCATGCCACCACCCTTAAGCAACCAGTTCAGATCACCCTTCGACGGGAGGTTGTCGCGCACAAAGGTCGCGATCACAATAAGTAGCGAAACGGCAAACAGCGGACCAGCAAAGTTGTGCGCGTTCTTCAGCAAATACGTCAACCAGCCAAACAACGTGGTGCCCATGATCGGTAGCAGGAAGAACTTGCCGAATGCCATAACCAGACCAGAAATGGCCAGAATACTGAAGGCAATCGCATTCGCCCAGTGCGCAGAGCGCTCTAACGGCGTGAACCGTTCGATCTTGCGACCCGTGGGCTTGGCGTGTAGCTTGATGCTTCCCACGCGCCAGTAAAACAGCGCAATCGCACCCAGCACAATAAGCACCAGCGCGCCACCGTAAGGAATGATCCAGTTGTTTCGCACCTGCCGCCAGGCGTCACCTGCATTGGTCAGGCGTGAACCCGGGTACTGCACAAAAGGCTGAACCAGGTTGCCAGCTTCTGGCGCTTCACTTTTGGGTAGGCTGCTGTAGCCGGTGACCCCTGCGCCGACCTGGCGCCACACCGGCGCGTTATTGCCGGGCTGGACTTTAGCGCGCTCGCCATTGGTCTGGTTGGCGTAATTCGGGTCGGCGCTTGCGTCGGGTTTGACTGCAAAGATATTGGCGCTCTGGATACCACCGGTGGGGGCCGCCGCCGGGGCGCCCGGGTTAGCTGTAGGTTGGGCCGAAACAGCAACCGACCAGCCAAGGGTTGCGAGAAGTAACGCTGCCAGTATTCGTGATGGGCGTTGCATATGAACCCCTGTTATTTGATGCGGTTGTATTCGTTTTGCGCGTTCTGCGCGCGCGTCTTGATCTGCTGCTCCCAGGCGGTCTTGTCGCCGGCCTTCCAGCCTGGGGCAGTGTAGGAATTGCCAGTACCTTGAACGCCCTGGAACGCCGGGATGTCGCTTTTGACGCCGGCGGCGGTTTGCGGTTTTTCGCCGCAGGCAACAAGGGCCAAAACGGCAGCCGTAGTCAGTACAAGGCGCATCATGATTTGACTCCGTTCACAGGGGGTTGGCCTGCCTGTTTGGAACCATAGGCCGTCCCCCAGCCCCAGACCTCGGCACCCTTGCCACGTTGCACGACACGGTTGCGGAAGATGTCTGCCACCACGTCGCCGTCGCCTGCCAGTAGCGCTTTGGTGGAACACATCTCTGCGCATGCGGGCAGCTTGCCTTCGGCTAAGCGATTGCGGCCATATTTCTCGAATTCGGCCTGGCTGCCATTGGCTTCCGGACCACCGGCGCAAAAGGTGCATTTGTCCATCTTGCCACGCACGCCAAAGGTACCTTGCGAGGGGAACTGAGGCGCGCCAAAGGGGCAGGCGTAAGAGCAGTAGCCGCAGCCAATGCACACGTCCTTGTCATGCAGCACCACACCTTCATCCGTGCGGTAAAAGCAGTTCACCGGGCACACGGCCATGCAGGGTGCGTCACTGCAATGCATGCAGGCTACCGAAATGGACCTTTCGCCAGGGACACCGTCGTTGAGCGTGACCACACGGCGGCGATTCACGCCCCAAGGCACCTCATTCTCGTTTTTGCAGGCCGTCACGCAGCCGTTGCACTCAATGCAGCGTTCTGCGTCACAAACAAATTTCATGCGTGCCATGTCTGACTCCTTAGGCTTTTTCGACGTTGCAGATCGTCGTTTTGGTTTCTTGCATCATGGTCACGCTGTCATAACCATAGGTGGTTGCCGTGTTGATGGCCTCGCCACGGACGATCGGAGCCGCACCGTTGGGGTAATAGGCGAGCATGTCAGCGCCTTGCCAGCGACCCGAGAAGTGGAAAGGCATGAACACCGTGTCTGCTCCAACACGCTCGGTCACGAGCGCCTGCACATTGAGGCGCGCGCCCGTAGGTGTCGAGACCCAAGCCCGCTCGCCATTGCGAATGCCCTTGTCAGCCGCCACCTTGGGATTGATCTCGATGAACATTTCCTGCTGTAACTCGGCCAGCCACGGGTTGGAACGGGTTTCTTCGCCACCACCTTCGTACTCCACCAGACGCCCCGAGGTCATGATGAACGGGAACTTCTCGTGGACTTTGTCGGCGATGTTTTTCTGCTGAATCGTCTTGTACAGCGTGGGCAGACGCCAGAACGCCTTCTTGTCGTCGTGCGTGGGGTACTTCGCCACCAGATCGGGACGGATACCGTAAAGCGGTTCGCGATGCTGCGGAATCGCGTCGGGGAAGTTCCACACGACGGCACGTGCCTTGGCGTTACCGAACGGATGGCAGCCATGCACCTGCAACACCACGCGCTGGATGCCTCCCGATAGATCAGTCTTCCAGTTTTTGCCTTCGGCAGCGGCTTTTTCCGTGTCGGTGAGGTCGTCCCACCAGCCCAGCTTCTTCATCAGCACGTGGTCAAATTCAGGATAGCCGGTGGTGATGTCTGCGCCTTTGGAGTGCGAGCCGTCCTCGGCCAGCAGATTCTTGCCTTCACGCTCCAC
Organism: Polaromonas sp.; assembly: GCA_031426635.1. Taxonomy (GTDB): domain Bacteria; phylum Pseudomonadota; class Gammaproteobacteria; order Burkholderiales; family Burkholderiaceae_C; genus Aalborgiella. The sequence continues at coordinate 62,976 of JASJPN010000035.1, read as the reverse complement.
CCCGAAATTGGCGCGGAAGTTACCACCGCCCTCCATGACATGCTTGGACGTGTCGTACAGGTTGGGAGAACCCGGATGCTTGATCGAAGCATTGCCGTAACAGGGCCAGGGCAAGCCAAAGTAGTCGCCAGTGAAGTCATAGCCACTCTCTTTGTCCTTGCCGCCCTTGGCCTTGAGCGTTTTCACGTCGAACAAGTGCATGTTGCGCATGTGGGCTTTCAGGCGTTCCGGGCTTTGGCCAGTGTAGCCAATGGTCCAAACCCCCTTGTTGATTTCACGCAGGATGTCCTCTGGCACGGGCTCATCCATGCCGCCCACTTTTTGCATCTTGTAGTTTTTGGACAGTTCTTTGCCAAAGCCAAGCTTGTCGGCGAACTGCTGCATGATCATGTGGTCGCTGCGGCTCTCCCACAAGGGTTCGATCACTTTTTCACGCCATTGAATGGAGCGGTTCGAAGCCGTCACAGAGCCACTGGTCTCGAACTGCGTGGCCGCCGGTAATAAATATACGGCGCGATTCGGGTTCAGGTCTTCGGGTTTGCCGGGCATGGCCGCCATGGCAGCGGTCGCAGACGGGTAGGGATCCACCACTACCAGCAAGTCCAGTTTGTCCATGGCGCGTTTCATTTCCAAACCACGCGTTTGCGAGTTTGGTGCATGACCCCAGAAGAACACGCCGCGCAAATTGGAGTCCTGATCAATCAACTCGTTCTTTTCCAGCACACCGTCAATCCAGCGCGACACGGTCATGCCGGGCTTGCTCATCATGGCGGGAGCGGAAAACTGCTTCTTCATCCATTCAAAATCCACACCCCACACCTTGGCGAAGTGCTTCCACGAGCCCTCCACAATGCCGTAGTAACCCGGCAGTGAGTCGGGATTGGGGCCGATGTCGGTGGCGCCTTGCACGTTGTCATGGCCTCGGAAAATGTTGGTGCCGCCACCAGACTTGCCGACGTTGCCTAAAGCTAGTTGCAAGATACACGAAGCCCGCACCATGGCGTTGCCGATGGTGTGCTGGGTCTGACCCATACACCAAACCAGGGTACTGGGCCTGTTCTCGCTCATCATGGTGGCTACGCGCAGAACTTGATCTGCCTTTACGCCGCAAGCCTCTTCGACCTTGTCGGGTGTCCATTTGGCAAGGACTTCTTCCTTGACTTTCTCCATGCCGTAAACACGGTCATTGATGTATTTTTTATCTTCCCAGTCGTTCTTGAATATATGGTAGAGCACACCAAAAAGGAACGGGATGTCCGAGCCTGAGCGGATGCGAACGAACTCATCGGCCTTGGCCGCCGTGCGGGTAAAGCGCGGATCGACCACGATCATCTTGGTGCCGGTTTCCTTCGCGTGCAGCATGTGCAGCATACTCACCGGATGCGCTTCGGCTGCATTCGACCCAATATACAACGCGCACTTGCTGTTTTGCATGTCGTTGTAGGAGTTGGTCATGGCACCATAACCCCATGTATTGGCGACACCGGCCACCGTGGTGGAGTGGCAAATGCGAGCCTGGTGGTCACAGTTGTTGCTACCCCAGAAACTGACGAACTTGCGTAACAGGTAGGCCTGTTCGTTATTGTGTTTGGAGGAGCCCACCCAATAAATGGAATCCTGTCCGCTGGCTTTGCGCAAATCCAGCAGTTTGGCGCTGATTTCGTTCAAGGCCGTATCCCAGCTGATACGCTCGTACTTACCGTTGACCAGCTTCATGGGGTAGCGCAGGCGGAACTCGCCGTGGCCATGCTCGCGAAGCGCTGCACCTTTGGCGCAATATGAGCCTAGGTTGATGGGCGAATCGAACACTGGCTCCTGGCGCACCCAGACGCCATTTTCCACCACCGCATCTACCGCGCAACCAACGGAGCAATGGGTGCATACGGTACGTTTGATTTCTATTTTTCCTTCACCCACTGCCGCAGCACCTTGTACTGCACTCGCCTTCTTGACCAGCGTCAACTGGGATGCCGCTATGCCTACACCTACACCCAAGCCGGAGCGACGTAAAAATGCACGACGGTCCATGGTGGGCAAAGCTTGGGATAAACCACGGCGCAGGCTATGTATAAATGGGGAACGGACAGAGGTGCTGTCTGATAAACCTGATTTTTTGGTCAATAGCATGGAACTCTCCAAAGTCTGCGTGAGTCGCCGTAGGCCGGCACGATGATGGGAAATCAGACGAGGGTCGTCTTGTAGTACTGTTTAACGTGATCACTTAAGGTATACCCACCGCCTTTTTCGGGCGCAGGCTTGAGCGACATAGCTACTGGCGCTGGCGCCTGCAGCTTCACCAAGCTGGCTGAAGCGACGACCGCACCTGCCACGGATGCAGAAAGAAAAAAGCCGCGACGCGAGGCTTTGGGTTGGCTATCTTGCATGATGGTCTCCAGAAGAGGCTGGCTGCGATGAAATGACATATTTCACGCAAAAATTAGTATTCTTCGGTACAGCTGTCTATGTTAATGTAAAAAAAAAATTTCGACTTAGGGAAAACGCGAGTTTTCCCAAAAAAATACGGATTGACGATGCGCATTCGGCGCGTCAAGTCAGCATATCAAAACCTTGGGCTTCAACTCCCATAAAGGCGCGGGTGAGTTCGGCCAAAGCGGCGTAAAACCGGGCTCTGGGGTGCTTTTGTAGGTCATCGCACATCGTCATCATCCAGGGCTGCATGTGGACCGAGAAGAACTCTCGCTGACGCGTGAGGTTGGCCACGGCCACATCGTCACCGGCGATCAGGTAGCGCATGACTTCACACAGATAGGCAACATGGTCTTCAGTTTCGTGCATGTTCTTATCGCGCTCCAAACCCAGGTTGGCCAGCTCGGTGCGTAGCCTGGCCAGCGGCTTTTCGTTGAGAAAGCCACTTAGGAAGTGAGATCCGTATAGGTAGACCTCCGGCTTGCCCACCCCGCCGAACAAGTCGTTGTATTCGTTTTGAATAGCTTGGTCAGTCATCGCACGGGAGACGCCCACCAAGGAGCGCCAAGGTTCTTCCAGAAAGGCACCGGCGGCGGGTGTGTCGGTGACTGCCACACGCAGTTGCGCTATTAATTCAGTAGCTGGTGGCGCATAAAATAAATGGGCCAGGAGACCGTAAAGCTCTGAACGGGCGGTTTCCTCGTCAAGGGCACTGGTTTGCATTGAGTTGGGAGCGAGCATGATGTTCAGATATCCGTTATTTTTGCTTCATTCTGTGCCGAGTAAATATCGATCACCCGGCAGTCACTGCACATTTTCAGGCGTTCCAACGCGACGCCCTGAAACATGCTATGTCCAGCCAATTTGCCCAGCATGGATTCGATGGCTTTGAGCGTGCCGAAGGGTTTGCTACAGCGCACACAAGCGTAAGGTGCCATCGCATTCATCACGATTGCTTCTTTGCGTTGAGGTGTCAGGTTCAGTTGCGGCACCAGGGAGAGCGCTTTTTCTGGACAGGTTTTGACGCACAAACCACATTGAACACAGTTTTTCTCGATAAATTTGAGCTGGGGCGACTCCTGGTTGTCTTGCAGGGCACTGGCCGGGCAGGCATTGATACAGCTCAGGCACAAGGTGCAGGCATCTTTGTTGAGCTTGAGCGAACCCAGCGGCGAACCCGTGGCGGGCAGCGCAATGACCTCCGGTTTTAAAGGAGCGTACTCCGCCAGATGATCCAGAGCCAATTCCAGTGTAGTTCGTTTGTCGGACTGCACTGCAAAGCTGGCACCGCGGCTGACGCATTGGGCGGGAGCAGCCTGCAAATCGCGGTCCAGCGCCGCCAGATCGCGTGCGTCCCTGGCATGCAGAATGCGGAAATGTTCGCCTTGGTAGCCTAACCCCGTCAGAATCGTTTGTGCCACGGCCATCTGGCTGCGAATCGCCTCATGGTATTGCGGCGCCTCCTCGTCAGTCATGAGCACCCAGACCTGTGAGGCACCATAGGCTATCGCTGTCAGCCAGACCTCCAGCCCGATCGACGAGGTGTGCCAAAGTGCAATGGGCAGCACGCGAGCAGGCACGCCATGTGTTGCTTTGTCCAGCTGGGCTGCACGACCCAAATCGCCCACCAGGCGTGTGCCGCTTTCTTGACTGTGTAGCAGTAGAGCAGCATTCTTGCCGCCGCTCAGGGCGAAAGTACTGAGCATGGTCTTGATCTTCAGTCCTTGATCGCTCGCACGCGGATAGGCATAGGTCAAGGCACCGCTGGGACAGACGGTGGTGCAGGTGCCGCACCCCACACACAGACTGGGATTGACTTTGATTTGTTGACGATCACGTTCGCTGCTGATAGCGGATGCGGAGCACACGTCGATGCAGGCATTGCAGCCAATTTTTTCGTTGCGGCTGTGCGCACAGAGTTTTTGTTTATAAACAAAGAACTTGGGCTTTTCAAATTCGCCTACCAGCGCACGCACCGTAATCAAGGGCTTGGGGTCAAGACCATCCCAGCGCAGGTAGCCTTGGGGCAGGGCATGCTGCGTGAAAGCGGGCGTGGCTCGTAGATCAAGGATCAGGTCAAACTTTTCACTCAACGCCTCTGGTTCCCGGCTGAAGTCAATCGCGCCAGCTACTTGGCACGCCTTGACGCAGGTGCGGTGAGATTTGCAAAGCGCCATGTCAATTTGATAATCAAAACCGATGGCATCTTCGGGGCACACAGCTAAACAAGCGTTGCAACGCGTGCATAAGTCCAGATCAATCGGGTTGTTACGCAGCCACTTGAGTTCAAAGGCACCCAGCCATCCGGTTAGCGCCTGAATCTGCCCACCCAGTATCGGATAACGCCGCTCCTGCATCGCACCCAGGTCTCCCGAGCCTTGCGTGAACAAGGTGACGTCGAGATCTTCACCCAATAGATTGGCTGCACGCTCGGCAGCCCCCAGTTCACCAATAATCAGCAGCCGTCCAGCGCTTTTGTAGGTGACCGTGGCGACGGGTTCAGGCTCGGGTAGATGGGCAGCCGCCAGCAGGGCGGCAATTTTAGGGCTGGCCTTGTGGGCATCTTTGCTCCAGCCACCGGTTTCTCGAATATTCACGAAACGAATAGGCGAGACGGCTCCAACGGTCTGCTCTGCCAGTTCGGCAAACAGCCGCTTTTCCTGAGTGCAGGCGACCACCACGTCCTCGCCTGTCTGGATGGCCTTGATGAAGGCGCCAGCCTCGCGGCGGCACAAGGTGGAGTGAAGCGTCAGGCTTTCATTCAGTGCTGCACCCAGGCCCCTGGAGTCCAGCGGCATGGTTTTGTTGCAATCGCAAATCAGTGTTGTCATCGTTTGTTCCCAGTACCTGGGGTGTGTTCTCTGTAATGGAATCAGCGCCGGTCAATGGCGGCTGTTCGGACTGTGCCACGGAATGGACAACAAGGGTATTAGCATCATCCCGCACACCGCTTCCGGACGGGTCTTTTTCCTCGTCCTCAAACAGCTTGAGAAACTTGGCGCTGACCATTTGCCGCAACATGGATTCAGGCAGCGGGTCAGGCTTGGAATAATCGTCAATGTAAATGTCCAGGCCGTCCATCACGTTATAGCGAGGGTCTGTGAACAGCTTTTTCATCGCTGAGTTGCGAATTTCGGGTGCAACATCACGCGCCACGAAGGGTGCGAAATCGGATTGCGCTGTGAGATTTTTTACGTCGTCCAGCGACAGTGGTGCAGCCTTGGCCGGATGATTGAGCGCGTCACCACTCGCACTACGGTCTTGCATAAGCTGGTTGACATCTCCAAAGCTTTCGTCCAACTCCGTGCGAACAGAACGCGCTGTGTTACTAGTTGCCGACGCATCAATAACAACAGAAGTGGGCTTGCTGGCTGGTTCATCCAGCGTTTTACCCGCGCGCTCGGTCTGCTTGCGTTGCGACCATCGACCTAGAAAACTGTCAGCCATGGACGCCTCCTGATTTTTTCTCGGTGCTGATCGATACTGGATTGCCGAACCGGTCGGTTAATGACCGAAAGCTTTCCGGACGTTTGCGACGTTTGGGCTCAATCACGTGGTGTTCGTCCACAAAAGCCTGTAGCCATTCAACGACAGGCGCGGGAGCCGCTACCTGCTCGACCGTTTCCTGCGCGTCCAGCCAGCGGCCTGCATCGTGGTAGCTCAAGCTCACCATCGCAGGTTTGGCAATGGGCTCTTTCGCCATGCCCGCCTCTTCTTCCATGCGCCACAACACAAACCAGCATGGTGCCGACGTGCTCGCGTTGAGGTAGTAGCCCTCGGCATCATCCGTGAATAATTCCACCGGATAGCCGGGATGCAGCCAGCGTTCTTCGTCCTCATTCTTAAACAGCAAACGCGGTACGACGCCAAAACTGTTCTCTTGCGGCATGACATCAACCAACACCCAGCGCCATGTCTGCCATTGGCTCATAGGACCCTGAATACGCTCATGGCGCATGATGACGGCAACTTCTAGGGCAGGTCGTAAGGTGGACATAACTGGCGCTAATATAACGGATTGGCTATCCCACCCAAATCGGTACGTCGTTTCAAGCCGTGCTGCCCGATCCATAGCCCGCCGCCGGACGCGGCACCCCCCCAGAGCGAATCGCGACGGCGCAGTACTTGAACTCTGGAATCTTGCCAAATGGATCAAGTGCCGCATTCGTCATCATATTGGCCGCTGCTTCATAGTACGCAAACGGGACAAACACGGCGCCACGTGGCGTGCCATCGTCGCGCCGGATATGGATGGCGACCTCGCCACGACGCGATTGCACGGTGATCACGTCACCCGCCTGCAAACCCATTTCTTGCATGTCTGCACCGCACAGCGATGCCGTCGCCATCGGTTCCAGCGCATCCAGCACGGTAGCGCGGCGTGTCATGCTGCCGGTATGCCAATGCTCTAACTGGCGGCCGGTGATCAAGACAAACGGGTACTGTGCATCGGGTCGTTCAGCAGCTGGGATGATGTCTGCCGGTACCAGCTGCACACGACCATCGGCAGTTGGGAAGCTGTTGATAAACACGGTGGGCTGACCGGGGTCTTGGGCACTCAGGCAAGGGTAGGTCACGCTGGACTCGCGCTCCAGGCGTTCCCAGGTGATGCCGGCAATGGCGGCATGCATGGCACGGCGCATTTCGTCATACACCGCAGCCACGCCCGAATGCGCGCCCTGGTAGTTCCACGACAAACCCATGCGGTTGGCGATTTGCTGGATGATCCACAGGTCAGGCTTGGCCTCACCCGGTGGGTTAATTGCCTGTTTGCCTATCTGCACCATACGGTCGGTGTTGCTGACGGTGCCCGTCTTTTCTGGCCACGCGGTCGCTGGCAGTACGACGTCGGCTAGCCAAGCGGTCTCGGTCATGAAAATATCTTGCACCACCAAATGCTCCAGGCTGGCCAGGGCATGGCGGGCGTGGTTCAGGTCAGGGTCGCTCATGGCGGGGTTTTCGCCCATGATGTACATGCCGCGAATCTTGTGTGGGTCGCTGTCAGGCGCCAAGGCTTTGTGCATGATTTCAACCACGGTGTAGCCGGGTTGATCATCCAGCGGCATCTGCCAAAAATCTTCAAACCAGGCATGAACCTCGGGGTTGGTGACACGCTGGTAGTTGGGGAACATCATGGGGATCAAACCCGCGTCACTCGCGCCCTGCACATTGTTTTGCCCACGCAGCGGGTGCAAACCCGAGCCCGGCTTGCCAATTTGTCCCGTCACCGTGACCAAAGCAATCAAGCAGCGGGCATTGTCCGTGCCGTGAATGTGCTGGCTCACGCCCATGCCCCATAAAATCATCGCGCCTTTGGCTTTGGCAAATTCGCGCGCCACTTCTCGCAGCGTCTCGGCTGGTACGCCGCAAATCGGTGCCATGGCTTCTGGGCTGTAACCTTTGACGTTGTCACGCAGTGCCTCAAAATTGCTGGCGCGGGTGCGGATGAACTCAACGTCTGTCAAACCTTCTTCAATCACCGTGTGGATCAAGGCATTGAGCATCGCCACATCGGTATCGGGTTTGAACTGCAAGGTGCGCCAGGCATGTTTGCTGATGTCAGTGCGGCGCGGGTCAGCCAAGACAATTTTAGTGCCGTTCTTGGCTGCGTTTTTCATCCACGTCGCCGCGACAGGGTGGTTCGACGTAGGGTTCGAGCCAATCACCAAAATCAGCCCCGCGTGCGCCACGTCGCTGACTTGGTTGCTCACCGCGCCAGAGCCCACGCCTTCCAGTAGCGCTGCCACACTGGACGCATGACACAGCCGGGTGCAATGGTCGACATTGTTGCTGCCAAAACCGGTGCGCACCAGTTTTTGGAACAAATAGGCTTCTTCGTTGCTGCCTTTGGCGGAGCCAAAACCAGCCAAGGATTTTTTGCCATGGGTGTCGCGCAAGTTCTTCAGTTTGCTGGATGTGAGTGCCAGGGCTTCTTCCCACGTCGCTTCACGGAATACCTCGCTCCAGTCGGCTGGGTTGGGCGCGGAAAACTGGTCTTTTGTAACGCCCGCTTTGCGAATCAAGGGCTTGGTCAAGCGCTGGTCGTGGTGTGCGTAGTCAAAGCCGAAGCGGCCTTTGACGCACAAGCGGCTGTGGTTGGCCGGGCCGTCGCGCCCATCCACACTCACAATGGTGTTGTCTTTGACGTTGTAGGTCAGCAAACAACCGACGCCGCAGAAGGGGCACACCGAATCGACCTTTTTATCGATGATTTGCGAGCCTACCTGCGTTTTGGGCATCAGCGCCCCCGTGGGGCAGGCCTGCACACATTCGCCGCAAGCGACACAAGTGCTGTCCCCCATGTTGTCGTCAAGATCAAACACGATGGCGCTGTGCGAGCCACGCATGGCGTAGCCAATGACATCGTTGACTTGCTCTTCGCGGCAGGCGCGCACGCAGCGTTTGCACTGGATGCAGGCATCCATGTTCACCGCCATGGCGGGGTGTGAGAAGTCTGACTTGGGTTGCTCGCGGCGCAAAGCTTTGAGTTCGGGGCGTACGGTAACGTCCATCTGGTCAGCCCAGGCACTGAGCTCACCGTGCTGGCCTGTGTCACGTTTTGGTGGGCGATCTGGGATGTGGTCTGCATCGTTCCACTTGTAGCCCACATCCGGCATGTCGCTCAGCAGCATTTCCAGGATCATTTTTTGGCTTTTCACGGCGCGTTCGCTGGTCGATTGGACCTCCATGTCAGCGGTCACGCTGCGGCAGCAGCTGGGAGCCAAGGTGCGCTCACCGTTGATTTCCACCACGCAGGCGCGGCAGTTGCCATCGGCGCGGTAGCCCGGTTTGTAGCAAAGATGCGGGATATCTGTGCCGTGGCGTTTGGCCGCTTCAATGATCGTTTCGCCTTCAAAAGCGTCCATCCCCACACCATTGAGCTTGAAACTCACCAAAGCGGGCATGATTTCTACGAGTTTAGTGGGCGCGTTCATACGGCACCTCCGATTTCATGGGAAAAGTATTTTTGAATGCTGCGTACAGGGTTGGGTGCCGCTTGACCTAAACCGCAGATAGAGGCATCCGTCATCACCACATTCAAATCCTCTAGCGTGGCGTTGTCCCAAACTGGCGCTTCCATCAAGCGCGCTGCTTTGGCCGTCCCGACGCGACACGGTGTGCACTGACCGCAGCTCTCGTGCTCAAAGAATCGCATCATGTTCAAAGCCGCATCGCGTGCTTTGTCGTGCTGGCTCAGCACAATCACCGCCGCCGATCCAATAAAGCCACCATGGGCCTGCAAAACATCAAAATCCATCGGAACGTTACCCAAACTGGCCGGAAAAATTCCGCCCGACGCACCGCCTGGCAAATAGGCATACAACTGGTGGCCATCCAACATGCCGCCGCAATACTCGGCAATCAGCTCTTGCACCGTGATGCCCGCCGGGGCCAATTTGACGCCCGGGTGCTGGACGCGGCCACTGACGCTGAAGCTGCGCAAACCTTTGCGGCCATGGCGACCAAACCCACTGAACCACTGGGGACCCAACTGCACAATGTCGCGCACCCAGTACAGCGTCTCAAAATTGTGTGCCAGCGTTGGCCTGCCAAACAAGCCAACCTGCGCGATGTAAGGCGGGCGCATGCGGGGCTCACCGCGTTTGCCTTCAATGCTTTCAATCAGGGCGGACTCTTCACCGCAAATATAGGCACCCGCACCGCGCCTGAGCTCAATGTGAGGTAGTTTGCCAACCAGCGCAGGGGGAGGATGGGCTTGTAATTTGGCAAGTTCTGCCGTTAGCAGACGTCTGCAATCGTGGTATTCGTCCCGCAGGTAGATGTAACACGCGTCTATGCCCACCACCAGTGCGGCCACCAGCATACCCTCTAAAAACCGGTGCGGGTCGCGCTCTAGGTAGGTGCGGTCTTTGAAGGTGCCGGGCTCGCCTTCGTCGATGTTGACGGTCATGAGTTTGGGGGCGATCTGGTCACGCACGATGCGCCATTTTCGCCCCACAGGGAAGCCCGCGCCGCCCAGGCCACGCACACCCGAGTCTTCCAGCGCTTTCAGGATGGGCTCTACATCCTGGCTACCAGTGACGATGTTGCCTGGCAAGGCATAGCCACCGTTTGCTACGTACGTGCTGTAGTCGGTGTAAGCAGGGGTGCGACCTGCATGGGGCTCACCCGGATGCGGGGACACACTCTTTTCCGTGAAGTTGCTTGCTATAAAATTAGTAGCTTTATAGTCAATATATTCGCCGGCTTCTGTCGAGTTTAGTATTAAATTTACTGTCGATTTAATACTTTCAATGCTTGCGTAAGGTACGGGTGTTTGATGCACCGCCACCGCTGGGGCTTGTTCGCAGCGTCCAATACAAGGCGCTGGAATCACGCGAATCTCTGCGCTGCCTAAGATGGCGGGTAGACGTTTGAGCAAATCTTGCGCCCCCGCCAGCTCGCACGACAAACCGTCACACACGCGGATGGTTAACGCGGGCGCGGCGCCATCGATGGTTATATCGCCCTCTTTTTGGCCACGCACCACCTCAAAGTGGTGATAAAAGGTCGCCACCTCGTACACCTCGGTCATGGGGATGTTCATCTCTTTGGCCAAGGCGACCAAATGCCGCTCATGCAGGCAGCGGTAGGTATCATTCAATAAGTGCAAGTTTTCAATCAACAAATCGCGTCGGTAACCTTCCATCGGTCGTGCGCCAATCAGATTCACCACTTCACTGCGTGATAAATCATCAGCTTGCCGCCCCTTGAGTTTGCTTTTCTGGCGAATACGTTCGCGCAGTTGGTCAGGGGTTGCAAGAACGATGGAAGGAACTGATTTCATGCGATTTAATTTTAAATTAATTCAAAAATTTAGACACGCTGAGCAGGGTTCTGTAAACGCCCCAAGCCAGTGGAATCCCCACGGCTGCCCACGCTAGATAGACAAAAGCTGGGTTCACCGCCCGGCCCACGCCCGAGCCTGTACCCACTTCAGAGGCAACCGCTTTGTCGTGTGCCAAACGGCGTTCTTCAGCCAGCTCGGCATCGCTCATGAACCATTTGTCTGCCAGGGGTTTGACCAGCAGATTACAAATCAAGCCAATGACCAACATGCCGGTCAGGATGTACATGGTTTGGTTGTACACCTGCTCGCGCGGAATGCCCAAGCCCAGCTGGTAGTCACGCATGTAGTTCACCACCACCGGGCCCAAAATACCGGCAGTCGCCCAAGCGGTCAGCAAGCGACCATGAATCGCACCGACCATTTGCGTGCCAAACAAATCCGCCAAATACGCGGGTACCGTGGCAAAACCACCGCCATACATGCTCAAAATGATACAAAACGCGGCCACAAACAAAGAGATGCTACCGGCACGTGCGCTGGTGGGTACTGAAAAATACAAGGCTGCGCCCAAAACGAAGAAAATCACATAAGTCACTTTGCGACCTAATTTGTCAGACAAACTGGCCCAGAAGAAGCGGCCACCAATGTTGAAAAGGCTCAGTAGTGCGGTAAAGCCAGCGGCAGCACCAGCAATGGCGGTGAGTTGCACTTTATCGAGTTCACCAAACTTCTTGGCCACGCCAATCAGGCCGCCGCCAAATACCTCTTGCAACATGGGCGATGCCATACCGATCACGCCAATACCAGCGCTCACGTTCATGCACAGAACCATCCAAATTAACCAAAATTGCGGAATTCCCCATACTTTTTTCACGTGCACATGACGCTGCGTGATCATGGCGTTGTTGGTTTGCGCAGCCGGTGGCGTCCAACCTTCAGGCTTCCAGCCGGTCGGTGGCACACGGTAACCCAACGCGCCTGCCATCATGAAGACGAAGTAAACCAGTGCCATCACAACGAAAGTCTCTGTGACGCCCACACTGGTAGGGGTCGCAAAGTTTTTCATCAACTCAGCGGCAAGGGGCGAGCCAATCATCGCGCCGCCGCCAAAGCCCATGATGGCCATGCCGGTGGCCATGCCGCGACGGTCTGGGAACCATTTGATCAAGGTTGACACAGGGGAGATGTAGCCCAAGCCGAGGCCAATACCGCCAATCACGCCAGAACCCAGGATCATCAGCCAGAACTGGTGGGTATAGACACCAAAGGCAGAAATCAACATGCCGCCGCACCAGCACAGGGCCGATACCACGCCCGCTTTACGGGGACCAGCGCGTTCTAGCCAGCCTCCCCACAGAGCTGCCGATGAGCCCAGGAGCACGAAAAACAGCGTGTACATCCAGCCCAGCGTAGAGATTTGCCAATCGCAGGTGGTGGTGAACAGTTGGGCTAAAAATCCAACTTCAGGCCCGCACTTGATGGCCTCTTTGATGCCCAAAGCTTTGGATAGGGGTAGCCAAAAGACCGAAAAACCGTAGGCCATACCAATACACAGGTGGATGGCCAAAGCAGCAGGCGGTACCAACCAGCGGTTAAAGCCCGGTCCCGCGATGATGCGCTCCTTGTCGAGAAATCCTGACATATTTGTCTCCTTGTTGTAATTAAACTTAACTCGATGTTTAAGCTCGAACAGTGTCCGGCTCAAAGGCATTGTGGGTCAAGTTAAATCGAAATATGCACTCATTCAAAAAATAAATGATGCGGTGCATCATTCGTATGACGAAGGTGTGATCAAAGGCATGAAGGAAACGGCGACGCGGCTACCACCGCTGCCAAAAGGCGTTGCGGCAGTCGCAGTTAAGCCGACAGCAAACCGCTGTGCGCAGCGGCATGGCGCAGCCAGGTCACATCTTGCGCGAGTGTGGCCGCGGCTTGCTGTGTGCGCGAGGTGCGCTCACTGTGCGGCATCATGAAACCAATCGGGGTGAGAACTTCGGGACTGATCAGCGGCAAGGCTTCCAGTTCAGTGTAGCCCCGCACAGTATCGACCAGTGCGCCAGGCAAGATGCTACAGACTTCACCTGCCACCACAGATAAAGCCAGTGTCAAAATCGAGTTGGTTTCAATGATCGGTTTAACCGTCACCCCTGCTTTGAAAAACGCGGCATCCACAATGGTGCGGTTGTGCATGTCGGGTGTGAGCAAGCACAGCGGCAGGGCGGCGGCTTGCTTCCAGGAAATTTTTTCGGCGATGTGCAATCTTGGCGGCGATTGTTTTTTTAGCCCCTTACTTGCATCAACTGTCGCGCGCATGTTGTCGGGGGGCGATACTTTGCGTACTAAAAAATAGTGCTCGGTGTACTGCGCAATGCTTCGCAAGCGAGATTGCCGCAGCGGCAGCCTGTCGGTGTAGCCCAGACCCAGGTCCAATGATAACTTTTCCAGACCTTTTTCAATTTCGTTTGAGGTCATGGATAGCACCGTCGGCGAAATGCCAGGGTGAAGAGCTTGTAGTCTGGCGGCAAAGCGTCCAGCAATCGACACGGCAGTGGGCACGGCACCAATCACGATGTTGCCGACGGGCTGGTTGGCAACGCTCTTCAACTCTTGCTGCAGCATCTCGCGTTCTTGCAGCATGCGCTGGGCGCTGGCCAGAACGCGCTCGCCTTCGGGCGTCAAGCCCACAAAAACCCGTCCCCGGTTGATGATGGTGGTACCAAACTCTTGTTCCAACGCCCGTAGCGCGTTGGACAAAGCGGGCTGCGTGACGTGACAGGCTTGGGCCGCCCGCGCAAAATGTTTGTGCTCGTCTAAAGCGACCAAGTACCGCAGTGAAGCGAGTAGGTTCATCTGACGTTTGGTGCAACGGAGCGAAAAATGATGTGTTTAATCAGGTGTTCTTGGAGATCTTGATCGACGGAAACTTGGATGAAAAGTCCTTGTTCTTGGCAGCAATGGACACGGCCACCTGGCGCGCCACGGCTTTGTAGATGCCCGCCAATTCGCTCTCGGGGTCGGCCACCACGGTGGGTTTTCCGCTGTCGGCTTGCAGGCGTATTTGCATGTTCAGCGGCAGGGCGCCCAGGTAGTCCATGTTGTACTCGGCGGCCATCTTCTTGCCGCCATCAGCGCCAAAGATGTGCTCCACGTGGCCGCATTGGCTGCACACGTGTACGGCCATATTTTCGACAATGCCCAAGATGGGCACACCCACCTTCTCGAACATCTTGATGCCTTTTCTGGCATCCAGCAGCGCAATGTCCTGCGGCGTGGTCACCACCACGGCACCGGTCATCGGCACACGCTGGGACAGGGTCAACTGGATGTCACCGGTACCGGGGGGCATGTCCACGATCAGATAGTCCAGGTCTTTCCAGTTGGTCTGGCGCAGCAGTTGCTCCAGCGCTTGCGTGGCCATGGGGCCACGCCAGATCATGGCCTCGTCCTGTGCGACCAGAAAGCCGATCGACATGACCTGCACGCCGTAGTTCTCCATCGGTTCCATATGGGTGCCATCCAGGCTTTCTGGCTTGCCGGTGATTCCCATCATCATGGGCAGGCTGGGGCCGTAGATGTCAGCGTCCAGCAGGCCAACGGTGGCGCCTTCGGCGGCGAGTGCCAGCGCCAGGTTGACAGCTGTGGTGCTCTTGCCAACGCCGCCTTTGCCCGAGGCCACCGCCACGATGTTCTTCACACTGGGCAGCAGGGCCACGCCGCGCTGCACGGCATGGGCCGTGATCCTGGTGCTCACGTTGACAGAAACGTTTTGCACACCGGCTACGCTCCTGGCCGCGGCGATCAAGGCCTTGCGAAACCCTGGGATCTGGCTCTTGGCCGGATAACCCAGTTCCACTTCAAACGCCACGTCGCCGTCGGTCACGCTGAGGTTTTTGATGGCTTTGCTGGATACAAAATCCTTGCCCGTATTGGGGTCAATCACGGCCTGAAGGGCTTGGAGAAGCTGTTGCTGGAGTTGTTCTTGCTGCGGTTTTGGTGTGAGCATGATGCGTTGTTGTGTGAATTGCTGGGGGATGTTAAGTTATTAATTGTCTGGAAGTGTAGCGACAACTTATAAAATAGCCGATTAGCCCTACAAGAACCCCTGAGATTTCTATGACTGCCATTCAGACTGCTCCTCGTCAGCTTTTCGTCACCACCGCGCTGCCTTACGCCAATGGTAACTTTCACATTGGCCACATCATGGAGTACATCCAGGCCGATATTTGGGTGCGTTTTCAAAGGATGCAGGGTCATGACGTCAATTTTGTAGGCGCAGACGACACCCACGGCGCGCCCATCATGATTGCCGCCGAGAAGGCAGGCAAAACGCCGCAGCAGTTTGTGGCTGATATTGCTAGCGGTCGCAAGCCCTACCTGGATGGTTTTCATATCAGTTTTGACAACTGGCACTCGACCGACGCGCCAGAAAACCACGAGCTGGCCCGCCAGATTTACCGCGACCTGCGCGATCGCCAAGACGGATCGCTGATTGAGAGCAAAACCATCGAGCAGTTTTTCGACCCGCAGAAGAACATGTTCCTGCCCGACCGCTTCATCAAGGGCGAGTGCCCCAAGTGCCATGCCAAAGACCAGTACGGCGATAACTGCGAAAACTGCGGGGCCGTGTACGCCCCCACCGACTTGATCAATCCCTACTCCGCCTTGTCGGGTGCCAAGCCTGAACTCAAGAGTTCAGAGCACTTTTTCTTCAAACTCTCTGACCCGCGCTGCGTTGAGTTTTTGCAAAAATGGACACAAGAGTCCGATGAAAATGGCAAGCCACGACTGCAACCCGAGGTGGCCAACAAGGTCAAAGAGTGGTTTTCAGTCCGTACCCATCCTGATGGCAGCACCAGCGAAGGCTTGGGCGACTGGGATATTTCTCGTGACGCGCCCTATTTTGGTATCGAGATTCCAGATGCACCCGGCAAGTACTTCTATGTGTGGCTGGACGCGCCCGTTGGCTATCTGGCGTCCCTCAAAAACCTGCTGGACAAGCGTGGCCAGGACTACGCCGCCTACATGGCCAACCCCGCGCTGGAGCAGTACCACTTCATCGGCAAAGACATTGTCACCTTCCACACCCTGTTTTGGCCCGCCATGCTGCACTTCAGCGGTCGCAAAACGCCAAACAACGTGTTCGTGCACGGCTTTTTGACGGTGAACAACGGCGAGAAGATGAGCAAGAGCCGTGGTACGGGCCTGGACCCGCTCAAGTACCTGAGCCTCGGAATGAACCCCGAATGGTTGCGCTACTACCTGGCGGCCAAGCTGTCGGCGAAAAATGAAGATATCGACTTTAATGCTGAGGATTTCATGCTGCGCGTGAACTCGGACTTGATTGGCAAATTTGTGAATATTGCGAGCCGTGCAGCGGGATTTCTACATAAGCATTTCGATGGACGTATCGGTGATCTTAAGCTTGGTAATGTTTATGCCAACAATGCAGTAGTTGGCCCTTACTACGACGTTGTTCTTGAAAGCATTAGACGTACCAGCACTTCAATCATCGACTGTTATGAAAAGCGAGAGTTCAGTTTAGCTACTAGATTGATAATGAAACTTGCTGATGAAACCAATGAATTTTGGGACTCAGTCAAACCCTGGGTGTTGTCGAAAAAGTTTGAAAATCCTGAAAACCCGTCTGATCCTGCTTGGTTACATCGAATTTGCTCTGTCGTGATTGAGTCCTTCAGGCTGCTCACGCTTCACTTAAAGCCAATCCTGCCAGAGCTCGCAAAACAATCGGAAATTTTCCTTCAAGTTGCAAGTCCGCTGACTTTTGCAGACGTAGGAACAGTACTGCCTCTCGGGCATCAGGTGGGCGAATACAAACATTTGATGCAACGCGTTACAGTTGAGCAATTGGAGGCCCTATTTGAAGCTCCAGCCGGCGCAGATATTGCCTTACCAGCTATTAAATCAGTAGCTAAAACGGCCTCAAAAGCTATTCAAAAAAACAGTGCAGAAGCTGCATCAGAAGTCATCAGCATCGACGACTTTGCCAAAATCGACCTGCGGATTGCCAAAATCGTCAACTGTGAGGAGGTAGAAGGCTCGACCAAGTTGCTGCGCCTGACCTTGGACGTGGGCGAAACGGACGAGGCTGGCTTGCCCAAAACGCGCAACGTCTTCAGCGGCATCGCCTCAAGTTACCAGCCTGCCGACTTGATTGGCAAACACACCGTCATGGTGGCTAACCTGGCACCGCGCAAGATGAAGTTTGGCATGTCCGAGGGCATGGTGTTGGCTGCCAGCGCCGCTGACGAGAAAACGCAACCGGGGATTTACATCTTGGAACCCCTGCCCGGTGCTCAGCCCGGCATGCGGGTGAAATAATTCCTACCCATCCAGTTGACGCCCTGACCCAATGATTCACTTTTTTGAAGCTTTGCGAATCTGGGCAGGGCTGGAGCGCACCGCTGAAAGCAATCTGCGGCTGGGGGTGATCCTGAGTTTTGTGGCCGGCGCCACCAATGCCGGTGGGTTTTTGGCGGTCGGGCTGTATACCTCGCACATGACGGGCATGTTGTCGTCCATTGCTGACAACTTGATTTTGGGCAATTTCCTCGTGGCCACCGGGGCGGTCGCTGCCATCCTTGCGTTCCTGTTGGGTGCCATGACCACCGCCTGGCTGATCAATTGGGCCTTGCGCAGAAACTTGCACAGCGCCTATTGTCTGCCGCTGTTGCTGGAATCCTTCATGTTGCTGGTATTTGGTGTTTTTGGCGCCTCGATTAAAGAGGTTTCCACTCTATTAGCCCCGATGACGGTTCTGATTTTGTGTTTCATCATGGGGCTACAGAACGCCGTCATCACCAAAATTTCCAAGGCTGAAATCCGCACCACGCACGTGACCGGACTGATTACCGATCTCGGCATTGAACTGGGCAAGCTTTTCTACGTCAACTATAGTGCTGGACCCGTCAAAGTCCTGGCCAGTCGCCCTAAGTTGCGCACTTTGCTGTTGCTGATTGGCGGCTTTACGCTCGGGGGTCTGATCGGGGCGCTGGCTTTCAAGCATTGGGGCTATACCATGACCTTGCCTTTGGCCGTGTTGGTGCTGTTGCCAACGATAGGGCCGCTAGTGGCAGATGTGAGGCAACGCATTTGACAGGCCGCGCTACTTCGTGCGACATTTGACCATGCAAGTTTTCGGTGTGAACGTATCTGGTTTTTCTCCTCGGCTCGTTTCTGCCTTGCGGGGCTATAAAAAAGAGCAGTTGTTTGCAGATGTGGGTGCCGGCATGACCGTGGGCGTGGTGGCCTTGCCACTGGCCATGGCATTTGCCATTGCCTCGGGGCTGTCCCCGTCGGCGGGACTATGGACCGCCATCATCGCAGGCTTTTTAATCTCGGCGTTGGGGGGGAGTAAAGTCCAAATTGGCGGCCCGGCGGGCGCGTTCATCGTCATTGTGTACGGCATTGTTGAGCGCTATGGCTTGGGCAATTTGATCATCGCCACGGCCCTGTCGGGGGTGCTGCTGTTTTTCATGGGGTTATTCAAGCTGGGCACCTTGGTGCGTTTTATCCCGATTGCGGTGGTGATTGGCTTTACCAATGGCATCGCTGTTTTAGTTGGTTTGTCGCAGATCAAAGACTTTTTTGGGCTACAGGTGAGCACCATGCCAGCTAACTTTTTTGGCATGTTGCAAACCTTGGCGGGCGCTTTGCACAGTTGGAACCCACAGGCGCTGGCGGTCGCCCTCGGTTCGCTGGCGATCATCGTGTCGTGGCAAGTTGTGATGCCTGGATTTATCCACCAACCCCGTTTGAACAACAGGTTAACAGGTATGGCTGCCATCATCCCCGGGGCGATCGTGGCCTTGGTGGTGGCCACGGTGTCGGTGAGTGTGCTGGGTTTGAAGGTCGACACCATCGGTAGCCGCTTTGGCGGCATTGCGGCGACCCTGCCGGCGTTTGCGTGGCCCGCGTTTAGTTGGGAATCGGCGCGGTTTTTACTCATTCCGACCCTCACCCTGGCTCTGCTTGGGGCGATTGAGTCGCTTTTGTGTGCTCGGGTGGCCGATGGTTTGATGGATGAACGCCACGACCCCAACCAAGAGCTGATGGCGCAGGGCATTGCCAATTTTGTCACGCCGTTTTTTGGTGGTATGCCCGCCACCGGCACCATTGCGCGCACCATGACCAACATCAAAAGTGGTGCGGTCAGCCCGATTGCCGGCATGGTACACGCGTTGATGCTCTTGCTGATCGTGCTGGTGGCAGCGCCCCTGGCCAGCCATGTGCCGTTGGCGACGCTGTCGGCGATTTTGATGTTTGTGGCGTGGAATATGGGCGAATGGCGTAAGTTTTTGCACCTGCGGCAGTTTCGCATGACTTACCGAATCACCATGCTCGCGGTGTTTTTCTTGACGGTGATGTTTGATTTGACCGTGGCGGTTGAAGTCGGGCTGATTGCGGCTTGCGTGACCTTTATTTACCGAATTTCAAGTCTGTCGCGCTCAGAGGCGGTGAGTGCGATGGATCAACCCCTGCTACAGAACTTGAGCGGCCAAGTCGATGCTTACCGCCTCTATGGCGCGCTGTTTTTTGGCGCGGTCAAGCTGCTGGAGGCGATGGAAGAGCATCTGCCAACCAAGGCGCTGGTGTTGGATCTGAAAAATGTGATTTATCTCGATGCCTCGGGCGCAGATGCCTTGGCCGGTCTGGCGCGTAAATGTCGCAAGTCACACACCCGGCTGGTGATCTGCGGTTTGGCGTATCAGCCGCAGGAAATGGCCCAGCGCAGCGGTTTCGATAAATTAATCGCCGCTGGCGACCTGTGCCCTGATTTGGCCAGTGGCTTGGCGATGGCGCTACAGTAGTTGCCGCGCAGCGCTGCCAAGTTCAGTGTTGTGGCTCAGTTGGAATAGAGCGCTGGATCTTCCATCGAGCCGGTCGATAGCACCCGCAGGTCGCTGTTAAACACCACGGTGAATATCTTTTTGTCCGAATCGTTGGGGCCGTCTATATAGCGCCAGTCGTAGTGCCAGGTCTTTTTGAGTTCGTAAGGCGTGATTTTCATGGGTTTTCCGAGCATTTTTCGAACCGTTTCCATCGACATGCCGGACTCAATTTTGGCGAAATTCTGGGGCGTCAGCACTTGTTTGAGTGCGCTCATTTTGCCATCCGTGCCAATGGTGATCATGTAATTTCGGGCACCAGCGGGTTGGCGGTTGTACTCAAATACCCTGGCACCGCCCGCGCCATCCCAAATTTTCTCGGGCTCGCCAAATTTGAGGCGTACATCGCTCTCGGAGGCAACACCTTCTTCCAGTTCAGCGATGCGCTGGTTGTCGCAAGCGGGTAAAACCAGCACCAGGCCAACTAATGTGAAAATGAAGCTCAGCGAGCGAATCGTGCTGCCCACACGTGAGTTAAAAGGCAGACTAAAAGCGGTTGGGAAAGTTGTCAAGTGAGACACCTCGTAAAATCAAAGATTGTTGTAAAAAGTAAATGACAGTTACATAAGAACGAATAGGAATCTCAGTATGACCATCTTTCGCCGCCCCGACTACCAGTCAGATGTGACTTTGTTTATTGAAAAGCTGAAAACTGACAAACCCGGCTTGGAGGCTGAACAGCGCGCGGGCCGCGCCTTGTTGTGGGACAAAAATGTCGATCGTGGTCTGCAAGCCGAGTACCGAGACGGTGCGGTGGCACAAAACCCCTACGTTTATCAAACTGAGCCGAGCTGAGTTTGAGGGGTGTTATTTTGTTTGAAATATTGGATGAATATGGCTATAGCCAGCGTATTTAATGCATTTGTTGCTATTAAAAATATAGCATGATTGAATCCGGGGAATCAAACACCACGCCTGGGCTGACGGAGCAGGCCAGCCTGTTGGCGATGCCACGGGTGGTTGACCAGGTCGCGTTGGCACGCCTGTATGGCGAGCCTTTGTTCAACCTGCCGCACGATTTGTACATCCCACCCGACGCGCTGGAGGTGTTTTTAGAGGCGTTTGAAGGGCCGCTGGACCTGCTGCTGTACCTGATTCGCAAACAAAATTTCAATATTTTGGACATCCCGATGGCGGGGCTGACGCGCCAATACCTGAGTTATGTGGAGGAAATTCGTAGCCACAACCTGGAGTTGGCGGCTGAATACCTCTTGATGGCGGCGATGCTGATTGAGATCAAATCACGCATGTTGCTGCCGCCGAAAAAGACGGCGGAGGGTATAGAGCCCGAAGACCCGCGCGCCGAACTGGTGCGTCGCCTGATGGAGTACGAGCAAATGAAGCTCGCCGCCATGAAAATCAACAACTTACCGCAGTTGGGCCGCGACGTGCTGCGGGCGCAGGTGTACATCGAGCAATCGCTACAGCCGCGTTTTCCTGATGTCGATGCACTGGATTTGCAGGCGGCTTGGCGCGACATCATGAAGCGTGCCAAACTGGTGCAACACCACACCATCAGCCGTGAAGAGCTGTCGGTGCGCGAGCACATGAGTATTGTGCTGCGCAAGTTGCAGGGCAAGCATTTTGTTGAATTTGAAAAACTCTTCGACCCCGCCAAGGGCATTCCCGTGTTGGTCGTGACTTTTATTGCCATGCTCGAGCTGGCCAAAGAGACCTTGATTGACATTACCCAAGCCGAAGCCTTTGCGCCGATTTATGTGCGTCTAGCTTATACGCCGAACTGACACCCAGTTAATTTTTTATGACATCCACCACCCATCAGTTCGATGTTGTCATCGTCGGCAGCGGTCTGGCCGGTTTGACCGCTGCCCTGCACCTGGCCGCCACGCACCGCGTAGCCATATTAACCAAAAACGCTTTGGGCGATGGTTCAAGCGCTTGGGCGCAGGGCGGTATTGCAGCCGTTTTAAGCAAAGATGACAGCTTTAAGTCGCACGTTGACGATACTTTGGTCGCTGGTGCGGGGTTGTGCGACTTGCCTGCGACGCAATTCACCATCGAACACGCACCCGAGACCATTGCTTGGCTACAGTCGCTGGGGGTGGCGTTTTCGCAAGAAAATGGGCAACTTCACCTCACCCGAGAAGGCGGTCACAGCCAGCGCCGCATTGTTCACGTCACCGACGCCACGGGTGCGGCGGTGCAGCGCGTGCTGGCGCAGCGCGTCCGAGAAACGCCTAATGTGACCGTTTTTGAGCAGCACATGCTGGTCGATTTGATCACCAGCAAGGTGAAAAATGACCCAAGCGCTGCACATCGTGCTGAAAAGCGCTGTTTGGGCGCGTACGCACTGAACCAGGTGAGTGACGAAGTGGTTGCGTTCTCCGCCCCGTACACCATTTTGGCCACCGGTGGCGCAGGCAAGGTGTATTTGTACACCACCAACCCAGACACCGCCACTGGCGACGGCATTGCCGCCGCCTGGCGCGCCGGCTGCCGCGTCGCCAATATGGAGTTCATCCAGTTCCATCCGACTTGTTTGTACCACCCGCACGCCAAGAGCTTTTTGATCACTGAAGCGGTACGCGGCGAGGGTGGGCGCTTACTTCTTCCGCCATCGGCGGGCGGCAAGCGCTTCATGCCCGAGCACGACGAACGAGCCGAATTGGCACCGCGCGACGTGGTGGCCCGGGCGATTGACTTCGAGATGAAAAAGCACGGGGTGGACTGCGTCTATCTCGATATTTCGCACAAATCACCCGAATTCTTGCATGAACACTTCCCCAACATCCTGGCGCGTTGCCTGGAGTTGGGTATTGACATCACCAAAGAGCCGATTCCCGTGGTGCCCGCAGCGCATTACACCTGCGGCGGCGTGATGACCGATTTGGATGGTCAGACCGACCTGGCGGGCCTGCTTGCCGTCGGCGAGACCACCTACACCGGCCTGCACGGCGCGAATCGTTTGGCCAGCAACTCCTTGGTCGAATGCATGGTGTTTGCCCGCGCAGCCTCAGCGCTGATCCAAGCCAGCGCTAAAACCACCGCCTTGAAACTGCCCGACTGGGATGACAGCCGCGTGACTGACGCTGATGAGCTGGTGGTGATTTCTCACAACTGGGCCGAGCTGCGCCGTTTCATGTGGGACTATGTGGGCATTGTGCGCACCAACAAACGCCTGGAGCGTGCGGCGCACCGCATTGATTTGCTCAAAGCCGAAATCCAGGAGTTTTACGCTCGCTTTCACGTCACCCGCGACTTGCTCGAGCTGCGCAACTTGGTGCAAGTGGCCGATTTGATCGTGCAATCGGCCATGCTACGTCACGAGAGCCGTGGGTTGCACTTTAGTCGCGACTACCCGGAGCTGGCGGCGCAGGCGGTGCCGACGATATTGGATCCGCAGCCCCTGAATTCGCCAGCAAACGCGTCGGCAAATTCGTAAGCAACTGCGACAGTCAAGCACGCAGAAGCATAAATCTGTTACAGTCATATCGCTCCGGGGTGCAGCTAGGTCATGGTGATCTGCTGCTGAGATGACCGCCACCAAACCCGTGAACTTGAATCGGTTCGTACCGACGTAAGAAGAGCTGACAACATCTGCCTGTCGCAATACATTCCCTTGTTTTGCGTTTCACTCAGCTGGTTTTGGTCACACCTTTCGGAGCATTTGTGCCACGGCACGCCCCAAAAGGATGGCTCTATGAATGCTCCCGATAAATTTGCACTGTTGTTGGCTCAAACACGCGAGCCGCACCCAGCCTCGACAAAAATCTACGTCCCCGGCCAGGTACACCCGGATTTGCGTGTGCCCATGCGCCAGGTAGCCTTGAGCAACGGCGAAAGCGCCACGCTGTACGATACCTCTGGCCCCTACACCGATCCCACAGCGCACATTGACGTTCGCGCTGGTTTGCCAGACCTGCGCAGCCCGTGGATTGAAGCCCGTGGCGACACCGAGCGCTATGCAGGCCGCGATACCAAAGCGGTTGACGATGGCACCCGACGCGAAGACCGCACGGATGCCTCCGACCCAGAGTTTCAACGCATTGCCGCCTTGCGCGCCCAGGCGGCCGGTTTGCAACGCAGCCCGCGCCGCGCCGTAGCGGGTGCCAACGTGTCCCAAATGCACTATGCGCGCCGTGGCATCATCACCCCAGAGATGGAGTTCATTTCGATTCGTGAAAACAGCCAGCGCGAGTGGATGCGTGAGTATCTGGGCGATGAAGAGCGCGCCCTGCGACTGCGCGGTCAAGGCATGGGTGCACAGCTGCCAGAATTTGTGACGCCTGAGTTTGTGCGTGATGAAGTGGCTAGGGGCCGCGCCGTTATTCCCGCCAACATCAACCACCCTGAAGTCGAGCCGATGATCATTGGCCGCAACTTCCTGGTCAAAATCAACGCCAATATCGGTAACTCGGCCGTCACGTCCAGCATTGATGAAGAGGTCGAAAAACTGGTTTGGGCAATTCGCTGGGGCGCTGACAATGTGATGGACCTGTCCACAGGCAAAAACATCCACACCACCCGTGACTGGATTGTGCGCAACTCGCCGGTGCCGATTGGCACCGTGCCGATTTACCAAGCCCTTGAAAAAGTGGGCGGTGTGGCAGAAGACCTGACGTGGGAAATCTTTCGCGACACCTTGATTGAGCAGGCCGAGCAAGGGGTGGACTACTTCACCATTCATGCGGGTGTGCGTCTGCCCTTTATCCCGATGACGGCCAAGCGCCGCACCGGCATTGTGTCGCGCGGGGGGTCTATTTTGGCCAAGTGGTGCATTTCACACCATAAAGAAAACTTCTTGTACACGCACTTTGAAGATATTTGCGACATCATGAAAACCTACGATGTGACTTTCTCGCTGGGCGATGGCTTGCGTCCTGGTTCAGGCGCAGATGCCAATGACGAAGCGCAATTCGCTGAGTTGCGCACGCTGGGTGAGCTGACCAAAATCGCCTGGAAGCACGACGTGCAAACCATGATTGAAGGCCCTGGCCATGTGCCCATGCACATGATCAAGGCCAACATGGACGAGCAGTTGAAGCATTGCCACGAAGCGCCGTTTTATACGCTGGGGCCGCTGACCATCGACATCGCGCCCGGCTATGACCATATTTCCAGCGCCATCGGTGCGGCCATGATTGGCTGGTATGGTACCGCCATGCTGTGCTACGTGACGCCTAAAGAGCATTTGGGTTTGCCGGATCGCAACGATGTCAAGCAAGGCATCATTGCCTACAAAATTGCCGCCCATGCGGCCGACGTGGCCAAAGGGCACCCCACAGCGCGAGCCCGTGATGAAGCCTTGTCGAAGGCGCGTTTCGAGTTCCGCTGGCACGACCAGTTCAACTTGTCGCTCGACCCCGACACCGCGCGTGAATTCCACGACGAAACCCTGCCCAAAGAAGTCAGCAAAGTCGCGCATTTTTGCTCGATGTGCGGCCCCAAGTTCTGCTCCATGAAAATCAGCCAGGAAGTGCGCGAGTACGCCGCCTTGCAGGGTGTGGGCGAGGGCGATGCCTTGGTGCAGGGGATGGAGGCCAAGTCAAATGAGTTTCGCGCGGGTGGGGGAGAAATCTACATCCCCATTCACCCGGTCGACAAGGCCTAATGTAGATGCAGAATGCAGGCGTGAAGCTGCACATTGGTATTGCCGGTGCGGGTTTGCTTGGGCGTTTGCTGGCGTTTGAATTGGCGCAAGCTGGTCACTGCGTTGATGTGTACGACCCCGCACCCGATGCTCAGGCGCGCGGTGCTGCGGGTTGGACCGCTGCGGGCATGCTTAGCCCGGTGGCTGAGCTGGAAGGTGCTGACGCCGCTGTGTTTGCCATGGGGTTGCGTTCGCTGGTTCGTTGGCCGCAGCTCTTGGAAGCGTTGGGGGCGCTGGGTGAGTCATCCGCACCGGTTGAATTTCATCAGCGTGGCAGTTTGCTGGTAGCGCACCGTGGCGACGAAGGCGCGGCGCGGCGCGTGGTTGATTTACTCAAGCACAAAGCACCGTCGGAGTTTGCCCCGCAAGCGCTGGCTATCCCTGAGTTGCAAGTGCTGGAGCCTTCGATTCACGGCTGTGCGCATGCCTGGTTGCTGCCTGGCGAGGGGCAAATTCACACGTTGCAAGCCATGGCGGCTTTGCACAGTGTGGCTTTGAGGCTTGGCGCGCAGTGGCATTGGGGGGAGTCCGTGCAACGCGTGAGTCCTGGCGTGTTGCACACGGTCAATGGCGAACGTGGTTTTGACTGGGTGTTTGATGTGCGTGGGACGGGGGCTCGGCCAGGCGCTGCATGGCATCAAGGCGAAGATGTCGGGTTCACGCCTCAGGTTCGAGGCGTGAGGGGCGAGATTTTCTGGCTCGATGCGCCCAGCGTGGTGTTGCATCGTCCGGTGCGTTTGTTGCACCCTCGTCACCGTGTGTATGTCGTGCCACGCCAAGGCGGACAAATTGTGGTCGGTGCCAGCGAGATTGAAAGCGAAGACCGCTCCCCCGTGTCGCTGCGCAGTACCCTGGAGTTGCTGTCAGCCGCGCACAGCATTCTGCCTGAGCTGGCGGAAGCCCGCATCATCCATAGCGAATCCAATCTGCGTCCAGCGCTGCCTGATAATTTGCCGCGTCTTGAAAGTACGCCAGGCATGACGCGCATCAACGGTCTGTTTCGGCATGGCTGGTTGATCGCACCGGCACTGGTCGAGCAGGCCATGGCCAAGATGCGGCAACCTTTACAGACACGATGAAGAACATCATCATCACCTTGAATGGAGAGGCGCAACCTATCCCCATAGGCACGAGTTTGGCAGACGTCATTGCCCGATCGGGGCAATCGGCAGAAGCTGTAGCGACCGCCGTGAATGGAGAATTTGTTGCCCGCTGCGACCGATTTGCTCGTGTGTTGGTGGCGGGTGATGCTGTGTTTACTTTTCAAGCCATCACAGGAGGCTAAGGCCATGAGTTTTCGTATTGCAGGGGTTGAGCTGAGCAGCCGTTTTTTTTTGGGAACCTCTAGCTATCCGTCCCCCCAGGTATTGCAACAGGCGATTGCCGCATCTGGCGCGCAGGTTGTGACGGTCGGTTTGAAACGTCAGTTAGCGGGTGCCAACACCCCCACAGGGCAGGCAACGCAAAACGACTTTTACCAGCTGATTCGCCAAAGTGGCGCGCGTTTGTTGCCGAATACGGCGGGTTGCCGCACCGCGCGTGAGGCGGTGACGCTGGCGCACATGGCACGAGAGCTGTTTGGCACGCATTGGATCAAGCTGGAAGTCGTGGGCGATGAGCACACCTTGCAACCCGACCCGTTCGAGTTGTTGCTGGCCACCACCGAGTTGGTGCGCGCGGGTTTTGAGGTGTTCCCCTATTGCACGGATGATTTGGTCAGTTGTCGGCGTTTGCTGGATGCAGGTTGCCGCATTTTGATGCCTTGGGGCGCACCGATAGGCTCAGGCCAAGGGCTGCTTAACCCCTATGCCCTGCGTACACTGCGTGCCCGCTTGCCAGATGTGCCCCTGATTGTCGATGCTGGCATCGGTTGCCCCTCGGACGCTGCGCTTGCCATGGAGTTGGGTTTTGACGCGGTGTTGCTCAATTCTGCCGTGGCCTTGGCGCACCAACCCGTGCAAATGGCTGCGGCCTTCAAGTTGGGCATTGAAGCCGGCCGTTTGGCTTATGAGGCAGGCATCATGGCGACGCAAGACATGGCCGTGGCGACCACGCCGGTGACGGGAAGACCCTTTGTATGAGTAGAGCCACTTCAGCAAGGTCGCAACCTGCGCTTACCTCGGAGCGTCCACCCATTGTTTGGTCTGTGGCTGGGTCAGACTCCGGTGCTGGCGCTGGCTTGCAAGCCGATGTACGCGCCTTTGAGGCGATGGAGGTGCATGGCTGCACCGTCGTGGCGGCTATCACGGCACAAAACTCGCTGAGCGTTCAGCTTATCTCGCCTGTTCTTGCCACGGTACTTGATGCGCAACTGGCTGCGTTGGCAGAGGATATGCCGCCTGCGTCCATCAAGGTTGGCATGATTGGCAGCGTGGACAACCTGCGTGTATTGGTGCAATGGATTGACCGCTTGCGTCTGCAAAACCCGCATCTGGTCGTCGTGGTGGACCCTGTGCTCAGCGCCACCACAGGTGTCGCTTTCGCGCAGGCAGATTTGATTCAAGCGTATCGCGAAGAGTTGCTGCCACGTGCCGATGTGATCACACCGAATCGTGCTGAAGCGGCGATGCTGCTTCTGCACCCCCCCTTGATCGATGCGTTGGCGGTCAAAGATGCCGCCGAGTCACTGGTCGTTTTAGGTTGCAAAGCGGTGATCATCACCGGCGGGGATGCACAGGGCACACGCAGTGAAGACTATGTCATCAGCCCGCATACCCAAGGGTGGCTGAGTTTGCCGCGCGTCAATACGGCCAATCATCATGGCACCGGCTGCGTCTTTGCAGCCAGCGTGGCGGCGGCCATGGCGCGTGGTTTCGTTAGCATGGAGGCCCTTGTTTTGGCCAAAATGGCGACCACGCATGCGCTGCGGCAGGGCTATCAGGCAGGACAGGGCGCAGGCCCGGTACGCCCACGGTTCGATTTCTCCCAACACATTGACAATTTGCCTGGTTTTAGCTTACCCAGCTTACCTGGTTTATCGCATGTGGCCAGCCCATTGGCTTTTGCGGCTTTGAGCGAGCCCTCGATGGGCCTGTATGCTGTGGTTGACAGTGCCGACTGGGTGCAGCGGGTACTGGATGCCGGCGTGCGAACCGTACAGTTGCGCATCAAGCATGCCGCTCACGATGAGGATACGGACGGGCGTCTTGATGCGACAAAAGAACAAGATCACATCAGGCAAGAAGTGCGGCGATCAATTGCCTATGCGCGCATGGCAAGTGCGCAGTTGTTTATCAATGACCACTGGAAAATTGCCATTGAAGAGGGCGCCTACGGCATTCATTTAGGGCAAGAAGATTTGCAAAGTGCTGATTTGAATGCGATTGCTCAAGCGGGGTTGCGACTGGGCATCAGTACACATTGTTATTGGGAAGTGTGCCGTGCCTGGCAGCTTCAGCCAAGTTATATTGCTTGCGGTCCCATCCATCCCACCCGTGCCAAAGACATGCCTTGGAGGGCGCAAACCAACCGGAACCTGGCGTACTGGAGTGCGCTGTTGCCATTGCCCGTGGTAGCCATTGGTGGCATGACGGGTGAACGTGCGCAGCAAGCCATGCAGTGTGGCGCGTCTGGGGTTGCTTTCATCAGCGCCATTTGTTCGGCAGAGTCGCCCGAGTTGGCTATTGAGGCATTGCAGCAAGCGACCCTGTTGGACCCTCGGCAAGAGCGCGTTGCCATGCCCTTGCTGGCTCAGGCGACGCTCAGTTATTAAACTCCGTATGGACAACAACACACTCATTGCGCGCAGTTTGCGCCATGTCTGGCACCCCTGTACCCAGATGAAACGGCACGAGACGCAACCCTTGGTCGCCATAGCGCGCGCGGAAGGTGTTTGGTTGTTTGATTTTGAGGGCAATCGTTACCTGGATGGCATCAGCTCTTGGTGGGTGAATTTGTTTGGTCATAACCACCCAGCCATCAAGGCGGCATTGATTGATCAGTTAGATCGCGTAGATCACGTGATGCTGGCAGGCTTAACGCATCAGCCAGTGGTGGATTTATCAGAAAAATTAGCAGAGTTAACGGGACTAGGGCACGCTTTTTACGGCAGTGATGGCTCATCAGCCACTGAAATTGCGTTGAAGATGAGCGCGCATTACTGGCGCAATCAAGGACGGCCCGAAAAAAACCGTTTTGTTGGGCTTGCAGGTGGTTACCATGGGGAAACAGTCGGCGCGCTTGCTGTGACGGACATGGACATATTCCGCCAGGCTTATGCCCCGCTGGTGCGTCTGGCAGCAACCGTCCCGAGCCCTGATGCGCGCCATGCAGTTGATGGTGAAACTGCTGCCGATGTTGCGCACAGGTGTGCTCAAGCCTTGGAAGCGTGGTTGATAGAGAACCACCACGAAACGGCGGCCTTGATTCTTGAGCCCATGGTGCAATGTGCTGCAGGGATGGCGATGTTTGATGCCGGATACCTGCAGCTTGCGCGCGCTGCCTGTGACCGTTACGACGTTCACCTGGTGGTCGACGAAATTGCCACTGGATTTGGGCGGACGGGCAAGATGTTTGCCCATCAGCATGCCGGCATCACGCCAGACTTTATTTGCCTGTCAAAAGGTTTGACGGGCGGAACCTTGCCTTTGTCTGCTGTCTTGACCCGTGATGGCATTTACCAAGCGTTTTACGGCGATGAGGTAGCACGTGGTTTTTTGCATTCCCATTCTTACACCGGCAACCCACTGGCTTGCCGCGCGGCGCTTGCCACGCTAGCGTTGTTTGAACAAGACAAGCAACTCGCCACAAACGAAGTTTTGGCGACCCAGTTAGACACTGTTTTTACGGCCATCACACAGCATCCCCGCGTGCGCCATGCGCGGCGCTTAGGCATGATTTGGGCTTGGGATGTTGAGACAACATTGATTGATTTTTCTTCTCGCTATTATTGCCATGCTTTGGCGCAAGGTTTGCTGCTACGCCCGATTGGTAATACGCTTTATTTCATGCCGCCTTACGTGATTGATCTTGAGGCCGCATACCACCTCGGTGCTGGCGCACTCACAGCGCTAGAGGCCACGCTGAATGAAGAGTAGAGAGATGCATACAGAGAGGAGTACAGAGAGGAGTCAAGCCATGCCCCCCTTTCACACTGAGCAAACACGACGCTCTTGTTTTGTCACAGGTACTGATACAGGGGTAGGAAAAACACGTTTCACAACCAGCTTGCTAAGCAGTTTGTCACGCCATCCTGATTACCAGGATAAGCGTATTGTGGGTATGAAACCCGTCGCAGCGGGCAGCCAATTGATCAACGACACACACGACAACGACGATGTGTTGTTATTGCGTGCCGCATCAAACTGGGTGGCCCCCCCTGAGTTGGATAATCCCTTGCTCTTGCATGACGCTTTGTCGCCGCATATCGCGGCGCAACGTGCTGGTGTTGATATCGACATAGCCCATTTGGTGGCTTGCCACAGGCAGCTGATGCAGCAGGCCGATGTGGTGGTGGTCGAGGGGGCTGGCGGTTTTCATGTGCCCTTGTCTGACGAACTGACGGGAGCCGATTTGGCCTGTGCGCTTGGTTTGCCGGTGATACTGGTGGTGGGACTTCGGCTTGGCTGTTTAAACCACGCCTTACTGACGGCTGAAGCCATACGCAGCCGGGGCTTGGTGCTAGCGGGTTGGGTCGCCAACGAAGTAGAGGCTCACATGGATGCGCAGAGCGACAACATCATTTTTTTACAAAAACGCTTGCAAACGCCGATGTTGGCGCACATGCCCCATCAACCACAGGATGATGGGCGTGCTGTCAACATCGATATTTCAAATTTATGGTTATAAAAAATTCCTGGATTGATGAGTTTGCCGAGAAGCTGACACATCTGGACGAGGTGCACTTGCGCCGCAAGCGAAGAATGGTTGTGCCCAGTCAAGGCGCGTACCTCCATGTGGATGGACAGAATTTATTGGCGTTTTGTAGCAATGACTACCTTGGACTTGCCAGGCACCCGGCATTAATTGAAGCAGCATGCGCGGGTGCCAGAAAGAGTGGAGTAGGTGCATCAGCGTCGCCCCTGGTCACGGGGCACAGTGCCGAGAATGATGGCCTGGAACGCGAGCTTGCCGAATTTGTGCAGTTGCCACGCGCACTTTATTTTTACGCAGGCTATGCCGCCAATATGGGTATCGTGCCCGCTTTGGTGGGTACTGGCGACGCTATTTTTTCTGACACTTTGAACCATGCTTGCCTGATTGATGGTGCACGTTTGTCGAAAGCCAGTATTCATCGCTACACGCATCAGCATCTTGACGGGCTTGAAGCGGCCATGTCACAGAGCACTGCAAAACGAAAACTGGTGATGAGCGACGCGGTATTCAGCATGGATGGCGATGTCGCAGATATAGCTGCGCTGCACCGATTATGCGAGCAGCATGATGCGTTGCTGCTATTGGATGACGCACATGGTTTTGGCGTGCTTGGTCCGATAGGAAACGGGAGTCTGGCGCAAGTTGGATTGAATGGAGACCAAGCCAAACGACGCATACTTTATATGGCAACTTTGGGCAAGGCGGCCGGGGTCGCTGGCGCGTTTGTGGCGGGCGATGAATCGTTGATTGAATGGCTGATGCAATCAACGCGCAGCTACATCTTTGCAACCGCTGCGCCGCCTATGCTGGCTAGTGCGTTGCGCGTCAGTTTGAAGGTGATAGAGCAAGAGCAATGGAGACGTGATCACTTGATGGGATTGATTGCACGGTTGCGTCAGGGTTTGACGGACATGCTGGGTGATTCTTCGTGGCAAATATTGCCATCAAACACACCCATTCAACCTTTATTGATTGGTTCAAATGAGGATGCACTGGCTGTGATGGAGGGCTTGAGGCAGCGCGGTATTTGGGTGCCAGCTATTCGTCCACCTACCGTTGCACAGGGCACGGCACGCATGCGTATCGCGCTGTCGGCGGCACACACTGAGCAAGACATTGACCAATTATTGCAAGCGCTTGGCGAGGTGCACTCGGCGTTGCAAGAGGCGTGCGCGTGAGAATGTTGAACAACGAAAGTTGTCCAATCTTGCAGCCTGATGTGTCAGGTGCGCATGGTTTCTTGCGGTGTCAAGGCTCCTCGGAAGACCTCAAAAATCAGCATGAATGCGTGATCTGATGTTGCTATTTGGTAGCTGC
Source organism: Polaromonas sp. (assembly GCA_031426635.1). Taxonomy (GTDB): domain Bacteria; phylum Pseudomonadota; class Gammaproteobacteria; order Burkholderiales; family Burkholderiaceae_C; genus Aalborgiella. The sequence goes on along the minus strand of JASJPN010000035.1, from coordinate 30,110 downwards.
GACTTGCCAGGGCATCCGTTTTCCCGACGGTGTCCCATAACAAATTTTGTACCGCGCTGCTTGTTGTGACGGCTTTTCGTTTCACAAATAGTTGATCAAGCAGGTGGCCAATCGGTGCTTGCCCCTCATCTAGCCCTTGTATGAACCAGTCCGGAACTGAATTAAGTCTCGTAAAACTCAAGTTGTCCATCAGCACTTCTCCGCTGGTGTTGTATAAGCTGGTGACGCGTTGTAGCCAGATCTCACCGACTTCTCCTGCCAACAGGTCGCGCACCTCGGTTGGGACTTCGGTGGTACGGTGTTGGTGATGAAGGTATACGCCGACGGGTGCACCTGTGAGCGCCTGGCATAGCCGTGTTGTGGATCCATCGTGCGTCAACAGCATGCGCAGCAGTGGTGCATGACGTGGATCAGTTGTGAAGTTTTTGCGATCAAAATGCATATTCATTTATCTAGTGTTGGAGTTGAGTTGAATTCTAAGATCGTAGCCACCCTCATTGAGGGTAGTCCACAAGAAGTTTTTGCGCGGTTCAAAGACAGTCGCGATATGACGCTGTTAGAAAGTATGCAGGTCACGCAGGCCGTGGTAAGTGAACCTTGCTGGTCATACATTGCGTGTCCATCAGTTGCTACGCTTCAGACGCAAGGCGGTGCAACAACGCTTTTTACCACTACAGCGCCGGTGCGACAACTGCACGAGTGGTCCGATCCGTTTGTGGCGCTGCGCGAGACTCTGAATGGCTTGGCCAGCGCAGGAGGCAGCACCGCGCCAAGGCCAAACGGTTTAAGTTTTATATCAGGCCTGGTCGGATTTTTAGGTTATGACCTGGCTCGTTATGTGGAGCGGCTGCCCGTCGTTGCGCAGGCTGATACAGTTTTGCCTGACATGCATTTGCAGGTCTGCGACCACGTATTGGCTTATGAACATGTGACGCAACGGTGGTTTTTTTGCACCACATACTTGCCTGGTATTTCTGACACTCTGCGTGCCAAGGTTTGGCAACATTCACTAGAACAAGCGCAGAACGGGACAGGTCATGACACGCTATCCGTTCAGACATTTAACGTCGGCCCCATGCATTGCAAAACGCCTGCGCAACAATACTTAGAACAAGTTTCCAAAGTTCTCGAATTTGTCGAGGCTGGCGATATTCTTCAGGCCAATTTATCGCATCGCCTGGAGGCAAGCTTTGAGGGTTCAGCCTTTGGTTTGTACAAGCAGTTAACCTGCGCCAACCCTGCAGCATTTTCTGCGTATGTCGTGGGTCATCATTTCGCTATCGCAAGCGTGTCACCCGAGCGATTTTTGAAGGTCACTGAACGGCAGGTGCGAGCCAGACCCATCAAGGGTACGCGCGCGCGCGGGGCGAACAAAGAGCAGGACGAGTCTTTGCGCGCTGCGCTGCAGGCGAGTTTGAAAGACCGTGCTGAAAATGTCATGATCGTGGATCTGATGCGCAACGATCTTGGGCGAGTCGCCAGGCTGGGCAGTGTGCAAGTGAGCGCCTTGTTTGAGCTCGAGCCGCATCCTAGTGTGTGGCAAATGGTTTCAACGATTACGGCGCATTTGCGCGATGACGCTGATACGGCTGATTTGCTCCGAGCCTGCTGGCCACCGGGCTCTATGACGGGCGCACCCAAAGTACGGGCAATGGAAATTATCGACACCATCGAGCCAGTTCGAAGAGGGGCTTATGCCGGATCCATCGGTTATTTTGATGTCAGTGGGGACATGGACTTATCGGTGATCATTCGAACGGCGATTGTTGAGCAAGGGCGTGTCATGGTTCAGGTGGGAGGCGCTATAGTGGCCGATTCTGTGCCTGCTGCTGAGTTGGAAGAAACCTATGCCAAAGGGCGGATACTATTTAAAATACTGGGGTGGTTGTAATTTTTATGCTCCACGCTCACTGATTCTGGAAAATAATGTTTCGCACTTTACTGAAATCTAAAATCCACCGCGTTGCCGTGACGCATTGTGAGCTGCACTATGAGGGTTCCTGCGCGATTGACGAGAACCTGCTGGAAGCGGCGAATATTGCCGAGAATGAGCAAATACACGTCTGGAACATCAACAATGGCGAGCGCTTCATTACCTACGCCATCCGTGGCGAACGTGGCTCCGGCATGATCTCCCTCAACGGCTCGGCAGCGCGCCGTGCCAGTGTCGGCGATCTCATCATCATTGCGGCGTTTGCGCAGGTGCATGACGATCGGGTGAGCGGGCATCAACCCAAACTGGTGTTTGTAGATGATGCAAATTGCCAAACAGCAGGTCGGTCAAATGTGCCTTTGCAGTTGAAATGACGCAGTTAGCGTAGCAAGCGCATATCGCAGCGGTCGCCCAATGCATCGCGCCAGACCGACACGCGAGAGAGGGTTAAACCATTGATGCGCATGGTTTTTTCAATAAAAGCACACAGGTTCTCAATCGTCGGGATGCCCAGGCCGGGCACTTCGTCCAGAAAGTGGTGATCAAGCAGTTCACGTACTTTGGCGATCTCGACGCGGATCAGCCCGATGTCCATCACCATGCCAGATTCACGGTCAACTGGCCCGCGCACCGCCACTTCCGCGTGGTAGGTGTGGCCATGGATGCGGCGGCTGCCTTCGGTTTCAATCTTGCGGTTGAGATGGTGCGCAGCGTCAAAGTAGAAGCGTTGGCAGACTTCGAAAGTCGGTTCAGAACTCATCGGATACCTGTGATTTTGTGGGTTTGCAAGCTCAGCCGCCACCTTGGGTCTCTCAAGCATTCGGCAATGCAGGCTTGGGTGTTGCTGTTGGTCAGCCCATTATCCATCGGTTGCAGGTATTTGTTGGGGAAGTCCAACTGACCTAGTTGGGCCAGATCCATCCCAGCTTGCGGCCAGACGACTTTGAGCTCCTGACCGCTCTTTTGTACCCAATCCACACCCGATGCACCCGTGACCCCTGCTTTGGGGCTGATACATAGCCAGTCAATGCCCGCAGGCGCTTTGACGGTGCCATTGCTTTCCACCGCGATGGTGAAACCCTGCGCGTGCAGTGCGTCAATCAGTGCGCCATCGACTTGCAGCAACGGCTCGCCGCCTGTGAGCACGGTCAGGCGGTTGGCGCGATCCCCGGTAGGCCATTGCGCTGCAATTTGCGCAGCCAGTTCCTCGGCCGTGCGGTATTTGCCGCCCAAGGTGCCGTCGGTGCCGACAAAGTCAGTGTCGCAAAACTGGCAAACGGCACTTAGACGGTCTTGCTCACGCCCGCTCCACAAATTGCAGCCGGCAAAGCGACAAAACACGGCAGGGCGGCCCGCATTGGCACCTTCGCCCTGCAAGGTGTAGAAAATTTCTTTAACCTGATAAGTCATGCAGCTCCGATGTGCGGCACCAAATGACTCACATCTTGTCCTGAATGCAGCGCTTGTGTAAATGCCAACATGCGGTCTATCGGCAGCCTGGCGCGTAGACCCAAGGCGGGGTCCACCTGCACCTCGTTCACCCCGGTTTCCAAGACATGCGCCACACCAGCCAAGCTATTCATCGCCATCCACGGGCAGTGGGCGCAGCTTTTGCAGGTGGCGCTGTCGCCCGCTGTGGGCGCTTCCATGAACAGCTTATGGGGGTTTTGCGTGCGCAGCTTGTGCATCATGCCCTTGTCGGTGGCCACGATGAACTCGGGCGCGTCCATCTCGCGCGCTGCCTTCAAAATGGCCGAAGTCGAGCCCACCACATCAGCCAAAGCAATGACGTCGGCAGGCGATTCAGGATGCACCAGGACCTTGGCTTGGGGGTGTTCAAGCATCAAGGCTTGCAATTCAAGCGCTTTGAACTCGTCGTGCACGATGCACGAGCCGTTCCACAGCACCATGTCGGCACCCGTTTCCCGCTGAATGTAGCCGCCCAGGTGTTTGTCGGGTGCCCACAGGATTTTTTGCCCTTTGTCTTTCAAGGCGCGCACGATGTCCAGCGCACAGCTTGATGTCACCAGCCAGTCGGCCCGCGCCTTCACGGCAGCACTGGTGTTGGCATAAACCACCACCGTGCGGTCAGGGTGTGCATCACAAAATGCGCTGAATGTGTCGATGGGACAACCCAAGTCAAGCGAGCAGGTGGCTTCTAAATCGGGCATCAATACACGCTTTTCGGGCGATAAAATTTTGGCCGTTTCACCCATAAAGCGCACCCCAGACACCACCAGCGTCGTGGCGGGGTGGTCACGACCAAAACGCGCCATCTCTAAGGAATCGCTGACGATACCGCCGGTTTCTTCAGCCAGGTCCTGCAAGTCGGGGTGAACGTAGTAATGCGAGACCATCACCGCGTTGTGTTCTTTGAGCAGGCGACGAATGCGTTCTTTGAGCGCTAGACGCTCAGCGGGCGCAGGTTCGACCGGCACGCGCACCCACACCTTGCGTGTTGGGCAGGCGGGTTGCTCGTATTCAACCTGGATTTGATTCTTCATGGGGGTGTTTGCAGAAGTGTTCATAAATGTCGTCATGGGCTCAGCATGCATCAAGAGGGCTCAAACCGCATAGAAAAATCAATGGCCTTCACATCTTTGGTCAGTGTGCCAATGGAGATGCGGTCAACCCCTGTTTCTGCAAGGATGCGCAAGCCATCGAGCGTCACGCCGCCAGAAATTTCTAAAATAGCGCGCCCGTCGTTGATCAGCACAGCTTTGAGCAGGGTGGGTACGCTCATGTTGTCGAGTAATACCATGGTGGCACCGGCATCCAGGGCTTCCGACAGTTGCACCAGGGTCTCCACCTCGATTTCTATGAATTTGGCACTGGGCGCTAACTCTTTCGCCCGTGTCAAGACTTCCCGGATACCACCGGCGGCTGCAATGTGATTTTCTTTGATGAGCACCGCGTCATACAAGCCAATGCGGTGGTTGGTTCCGCCACCGCAAGCGACGGCGTACTTTTGGGCCAAACGCAGCCCAGGCAGGGTTTTGCGGGTATCGACGATTTTGGCGCTGGTTCCCTGCACGATGTCCACATACCGCGCTGTTTTGGTCGCTACGGCGCTTAAAAGCTGTAAAAAATTCAAAGCGGTGCGCTCGGCGCTTAAAAGTTGAGCAGCCAGGCCTTCTATTTCTAAAACAACGTCGTCAGCTTGACAGGGCTCGCCTTCAGCTACCAGCCAATTAAATTTAGCTGACGGGTCGAGTCCTAAAATGGCCGCCTCTACCCATGCCGCGCCACAGATGATGGCGCTTTCTCGCGCCAAGATGTGCGCGCGCGTGCGCTGCTTGGGGTCAATCAAGGAAGCCGTCAGGTCACCCGTACCGACGTCTTCTGCCAACGCCCGCGCCACGTCGTCTTTGGCCAATTTGGCGACAAAGTCGGCACTGAAATTTGGCAAAACGGTGGTTGATAAAGTGCTCATTGGATCAGGTCTGTGATGGATAGATGAAAGTAGTCATACGCAAGCTTACGCTATGCCTGTCATTATCGAATAGACTTCCCATTTTCGCAGCTTATTCGACTTATTGAAACAATTGGAAACCACGGGACAAAGGCGCACCATGAGCATATCAACCCAAGTGACACCTTATGGCACCTTGCCTGCTGCTTCGACACCGGCGACGCGTCGGCCCGTGAGTTTGCCGCGTTTGCAGGAAATGCGCGATCGCGGCGAGAAAATCACCATGCTGACCGCCTACGACGCCACTTTTGCCGCTGTCGCCGATGCTGCGGGCGTGGAGTGCATTTTGGTGGGCGACTCCTTGGGCATGGTCTGTCAAGGACTCGGCAGCACCGTGGGCGTGAGTTTGGAGACGATGCGTTACCACACCGAATGCGTCACACGCGGCCTACATCGCGCGCAAGGAACGGCTTGGTTGATTGGCGATTTACCCTTTGGTACGTATCACGAGAGCAAAGAGCAAGCCCTGCGCAGCGCCAGCGTATTAATGCAGGCAGGTGCGCACATGGTCAAGTTAGAGGGCGGCGGCTGGACAACGGAGACGGTGCGTTTTTTGGTTGATCGGGGTATTCCGGTGTGCGCCCATTTGGGGCTGACGCCGCAAACCGTCCATGCCTTGGGTGGTTATCGGGTGCAGGGCAAGTCTGACGAGTCAGCCGCCAGGCTCAAACGTCATGCCCATGAGTTGCAAGACGCTGGTGCCACGATGCTGGTGCTGGAGATGGTGCCGGCGGCCTTGTCGGCCAGCCTGACCACTGAATTAACGCGCTGCCACACGATTGGCATCGGCGCGGGCAATGGCACGGCCGGGCAGGTGCTGGTGCTGCACGACATGCTGGGAGTCAATTTGGGCAAGAATGCCAAATTTGTGCGTAATTTCATGCAAAATGCGGGCGGTGTGCAAGCGGCGATGGAGAGTTATGTGAAAGCGGTCAAAGACGGTAGCTTCCCCGACAATGCGGTGCATGCCTGGTAAACAGGGCTGCAAAGATCATGCACATTGCACACACTCTGCAAGACCTGCGCCAGCATCTGCGGCAATACCAGCACCCTGCGTTCGTGCCGACCATGGGCAATTTGCATGCGGGTCATTTGGCGCTGATCAAGCAGGCCAAACCGCTGGGGGATGTCACCGTCTCCAGCATTTTCGTGAACCGCTTGCAATTTGCGCCGCATGAAGATTTTGATACCTATCCGCGCACGCTGGAGGTCGATTGCGCAAAATTAGCAGCCGCGGGTTGCGATGTGCTGTTTGCACCCACTGAAAAAGAACTGTATCCCGAGCCGCAGACTTTTAAGGTACAGCCACCGCCGGAAGTTGCCGATATTCTGGAAGGGCATTTCCGCCCTGGTTTTTTTGTCGGGGTCAGCACGGTGGTGATGAAGCTGTTCACCTGTGTTTTCTCGGAAGCGCAGGGCACACGTACCGCGCTGTTTGGCAAAAAAGATTACCAACAGTTGATGGTGATCAAGCGTATGGTGCAGCAGTTTGCCCTGCCGATTGACATCATGGGTGGTGAAACCCAGCGCGCTGATGACGGCCTGGCGTTGAGTTCACGCAATGGGTATTTGAGTGCAGACGAGCGCGCCGAGGCGGTGCAACTGTCCCTCGCATTGAAGCATCTCGCAAGTTCGTACCGTGCGGATGCAAACAACTTGGAAGCTCTGGAAACACAAGCGATGGACCACCTGGCAAAACGCGGCTGGAAACCGGATTATCTGTGTGTGCGCCGCCGCTCAGACTTGCAAGTGCCGCAAAGCGGGGTCTCGCGGGGCGGGCAGAGCGCTGACGAATTGGTGGTTTTAGGGGCTGCCAAATTGGGCAACACCCGTTTGATTGACAATTTAGAGTTCTAAATTTCTTCAGTTGCGTCGCGTCCCATCAATAGCGCGACCGCTTGAATCGGGCTCATGCGGCCATCCAGAACCTGTACCACGCATTGTGTGATCGGCATGTCCACCCCCAGTGACAGCGCCCGCTGGCTGACCGTTCTGGCGCAATACACCCCTTCAGCCACATGTCCCAACGACTCGACGGCTTGTTGCAACGTGTTCCCTTGCGCCAACAGCAAACCCACTTTGCGATTACGGCTCAAGTCGCCGGTGGCCGTGAGCACCAGGTCGCCCAGACCCGACAGTCCCATGAAAGTCTCGAGTTTGGCACCCAAAGCCAGCCCCAAGCGTGTCATCTCGGCCAAACCACGGGTGATGAGGGCAGCGCGTGCATTCAAGCCCAAACCCAGGCCATCGCACAAACCAGTTGCAATCGCCAGGACGTTTTTCACCGCACCGCCGACTTCAACGCCTACCACGTCCTCGCTGGCGTAAACACGCAGCACCGGGCTGTGAAAGGCTTCGACCAGGGCATCGCGCACGCGGGCATGTTCACTGGCAGCGACCAGGGCGGTGGGCTGGCCGCGTGCCACTTCTAGCGCAAAACTCGGGCCACTTAATACGCCGCATTGCATTGTCTGTTGATTCAAAGGCTGCCTGGCTTGTATCAGGGCCGTTGTTTGGGCATATATTTCATGGCCTAGCAGCCCGTTTTTAGAGCCAACGCCTGCTTCAAAGCCCTTGCACAGCCAAGCGACTGGACAAGGCGCATCGCGCAGCTGTGTCAGCATCCCGCGCAGCCCCGACATGGGCGTGGCAATGATGCATACATCAGCTGTTTGTGCGAGTTGATCCACAGCGTCGCTGCTGATGCTCAGCGATGCTGGTAACGCCACACCGGGCAAATAGCGCTGATTTTCGCGATGCACCTGCATCAACGCAGCCTGCCTGGCATCACGTGCCCAGAGGGTGACCTGATGCTTCGCAGGGGCATTGTTGCTGGCACTGATGGCCAAGGCTGTGCCCCATGCGCCGGCTCCAAATACTATGATTTTCATAGCAAGGTAGGCATGTTATATGCTGGCTATATGGTGAAATGGCATGATAAATTTGCTATAAAATTAATAGCATAAGTATTTATTTCGTAGCCGGCATACGGGTTTCCTTATTGCAGGCTGGTCGCGCTGGCCTCGGTTTGCTGCTGCTCATACATGGCCTGGAAGTTGATTTCAGCCAGGTGCACAGGCGGGAAGCCAGCGCGCGAGATGATGTCGGCCACATTGCCGCGCAGGTAAGGGTACACAATTTGTGGGCAGGCAATGCCCATGATGGAGTTCATTTGGTCTTGCGGCAGGTTGCGCAATTCAAAAATACCGGCTTGTTTGGCTTCCATCAAAAACACCGTTTTTTCACCGATTTTGGTTTGCACGGTCGCCGTGACTGTGATTTCAAACAGGCCTTCAGCGATGGGTGTGGCATCCACGCCCAACTGAATGTCTACCGTGGGTTGCTCTTGCTCGAGCAAAATGGCGGGTGAGTTGGGTTGCTCGAGCGACGCTTCTTTGAGGTAAACGCGCTGGATTTGAAAAATGGGGTTGGTTCCGGAATCGATGTGTGTATCAGCCATCTGAGGTCTTTCGAGGGTTCTAAAAATCTACCCGCCATCACGCCGATGGACGTGGTGACTGGTAACAGTACAAGGCTCATTATCTCAGACGTTACAAACCGATTTGGCGTTGGTGTATAACCTCAATCTCATGCGTATTTCCCAACCCTTCAAACTCGCTGGCGTCATGGGCTGGCCCATCGCCCATTCACGCTCGCCCAGCATCCACAACTACTGGATCAAACAACATGGCCTCAACGGCGCTTATGTTCTGTTATCGGTGGATCCAGTCAACCTGAAAGACGCCCTCAAAGGCCTGTCCGCCCTTGGTTTTGCGGGCTGCAACCTCACCATTCCACACAAAGTCATGGCCTTGCCGCTGGTTGACCGCGTGGACGAGACCGCACGGCGCATCGGTGCCATCAACACCATCGTGGTCGAGCTTGATGGTAGTTTGAGCGGCTTCAACACCGACGGTTTTGGTTACATCCAAAGCCTTCTGGACGCGCAACCTGACTGGCGTGCCGATGCCGGCCCCGCCCTCGTCATGGGTGCAGGCGGCGCAGCCAGGGCCGTGATCGTCAGCTTGGCTGAGTGCGGTGCCCAAGACATTCGCGTTTGTAACCGCACCGATAGCTTGGCGCAGGACTTGGCGACTGAATTTAGCGCCGACTTTGCTCGAAATTCAGGCACCAAAGTCACCGCCGTTCCCTGGTCGAAGCGCCACGAAGCGGTCGAAGGCATCGCCCTTTTGGTCAACACCACCAGTCAAGGCATGGGCAGCAACCCTGCACTCGACCTGAGCCTGGCGCGCCTGCCGGTGACAGCCCTGGTGTCCGATGTGATTTACATCCCGCTAGAAACGCCGCTGTTGGCTGCAGCCAGGGCGCGTGGCAACCCGGTCGCTGGCGGTTTAGGGATGCTGCTGAACCAGGCTCGGCCGGCCTTCAAGAGCTGGTTTGGGGTGATGCCTGAGGTGACGGCGGAGCTGCTACAGGCCGTGAAAGCCACGTTCTAGGTGGTTCCTGGAATAGACCCTCAAAATGAGAGACAAGCTTTCGCTGATAACATCTTTGCATGCTCATGACAAAAACAGAATCTATGCCTGCTGACCCGCTCAAGCCAACAGATGAGGGACGCCCGATGTCTGTCGTCATTCGCGAACGCGTCACTGCCGCCAAAAAACGCTTCCACGCCAATGACAATATCAGCGACTTTGTCGAGCCCGGTGATTTGGAAAAACTCCTCGATGAGGTGGAAATCAAAATGCAGGGCGTGCTAGACAGCATGGTGATTGACACCGAGCGTGACCATAACACCCACAACACCGCGCGCCGCGTCGCCAAGATGTACATCAACGAGGTCTTCAAAGGCCGCTATGTGCCAGCGCCGACACTCACCGAGTTCCCCAACGTCGGGCATTTGAACGAGCTGATGATTGTGGGCCCCATCACGGTACGCAGTGCGTGCTCGCACCATTTTTGTCCTGTCATTGGCAAGGTGTGGATTGGCGTGATGCCCAACGAGCACACCAATGTGATTGGCCTGAGTAAATACGCCCGCCTGGCGGAGTGGGTGATGGGCAGGCCGCAAATTCAGGAAGAAGCCGTGTTGCAGTTGGCAGATTTGATTCAAACCAAAACGCAACCCGATGGCTTGGCGATTGTGATGGAAGCGACCCACTTTTGTATGAGCTGGCGCGGGGTGAAAGACATGGATAGCAAAATGATCAACTCGGTCATGCGCGGCGTGTTTTTGAAAGACATGAACTTGCGGCGTGAATTTCTAGCCCTGATTCCAAAATAACCCAGAAAAACAGGACACACATCATGTTGGTTCGCCTACTTTACACCAGCCGCGCTGTTGACATGCAGCCCGAAGCGATTGAAACTATTCTGGCGCAGTCGCGTCAATTCAACCCAGTCAGCGGTATCACGGGTATTCTTTGCTATGGTGGAGGTATCTTTTTGCAGGTCCTTGAAGGGGGCCGCCATGCCATCAGCGAGTTGTACGGGCATATTCAAAAAGACGGCCGTCACAAAGATGTGGTGCTCTTGCATTACGAAGAAATATCCGAACGCCGTTTCAGCGGCTGGACCATGGGACAGGTCAACACGGAAAAAATAAATTCGTCTATTTTGCTGAAATACGCTGAAAAGCCCGAGCTGGATCCCTACAGCACGTCGGGTGTGGTGTCCATGGCTTTGCTAGAGGAGTTGATGGCCACCGCCTGCATCATTGGCCGTGCTTGAATCGACAATGACGGACTGCCGAGTGATGTTGACCTGTTAGAAGGCCGGGTCACCACAGCTTAGCGTCCCTGCTTTGTCAAGAGCGGTAGCAACCCGCTCGCTTTGTCCAGTGCCTCCAAATCGTCGCAACCTCCAATATGTGTGTCCCCAATAAAAATTTGGGGCACGGTGCGTCGCCCAGTGATCTGCATCATGCTACTTCGCATAGCCGGATCGTTGTCAATGCTAATTTCCTCAATTTGCGCGACCCCTTTGGACTTGAGTATCTGCTTGGCGCGTATGCAATAAGGGCAGAAGGCGGTGGTGTACATCTTGACGGTTTGCATAAAGTTTTCCAGAAGCTTTCAGACCTGTTCAGGCTTTTTCAAGCGGCAAATTGGCCTCTTTCCAAGCCCTGTTCCCGCCGACCATGTTTTGTGCATTGACATACCCGAGTTTTTTAGCGACCGCCACGGCCCGTTTGGAGCGCAAACCGCTGGTGCAAACCAAAATCAAGGGTAGTTCTTTGTTTTTAACCAAAGCGGCGAGTTTCTCCTCCAACTGAGAGAGAGGCAGGTTTTTGGCGCCTTTGAGGTGTTCTTTGGCGAATTCATTGGGCTCGCAGACATCAATGATCACCGCTTTTTCGCGGTTAATCAGCTGCACAGCGCCCGCCGCTGTCAGGCTACCGCCTGAAGCGCCTTGTATTTGTGGCCAAAAAAGCATACCCGCAGAGCCGATCGCCACAGTAAATAACATCCAATTGTCAATAATAAATTTCACGATGAACTTTCTATAAAGAGATGCATTTTAGAATAGGTGACTTTGTATTTTTAAAATTAAGGTGAATATGCACAAATTAGTCTTGGTCCGGCACGGCGAATCGACCTGGAACTTAGAGAACCGGTTCACCGGCTGGACCGATGTGGATTTGACCGAGCTGGGCGTTGCACAGGCCAAGCAAGCGGGGCTGTTGCTCAAAGACCAGGGCTATGAGTTCGATCTCACTTACACCAGCGTCTTGAAGCGGGCCACGCACACCTTGTGGCACTGCCTGGATGCGATGGATCGCACGTGGTTGCCGGTGGTTCACAGCTGGCGTTTGAATGAACGCCATTACGGGGCTTTGCAAGGTTTGAACAAGGCGGATACGGCTAAAAAATACGGCGACGCGCAGGTGTTGCTGTGGCGTCGCAGTTACGACGTACCGCCGCCAGCCCTGGAGGCCAACGACCCGCGCTGTGAGCGTGGTGACCTTCGTTACGCAAAGTTACAAGTTGAGCAAATTCCCCTGACCGAATGTCTGAAGGACACGGTTGTTCGGATGATGCCGTTTTGGGACGAGTCTTTGGCGCCTGCCATGCGGGCGGGAAAACGCACCTTGGTCGTAGCGCATGGCAACTCGATTCGTGCGCTGGTGAAACACCTTGACGGCATCTCGGACGCTGACATTGTGGGGTTGAACATTCCCAATGGCATTCCGCTGGTCTATGAACTCGATAAGGACCTCAAACCCATCCGTCACTACTACTTGGGTGACGAAAGATCAACCTGAAAAGCCGGCGGCACAGGCTGCTGGCCCTGCCGGGCGGGTTCAAATCTGACCAGAGTTTGTCCAAAGTTGGCCTAAACAGTGAACTTGGAAGCGAACAAGTTCTCCAAGGTGTATATTAGACTTGGGTGCTGGATGCTGGGTGTTGTTCGTTCAAGTTGAATCAAAGTGCTGAATCATATAAGTAGGTCATAAAGATGGGTCATAAACTCAAAATCGCTGGTTGGATTTCTGTTGGTGCATTGGCCGGTGCGCTGACCACGGTGTCGCTGCAAACGGTAGCGCGCGGCGCCCTCGCGCCTATGCCCCTGGAAGAGCTGCAGCAGCTGGCCAATGTGTTTGGCTTGATCAAAAGCGATTACGTTGAGCCTGTGGACGAGAAAAAGCTGATTTCTGATGCTATTTCAGGCATGGTGGCCAGTCTGGACCCGCACTCTCAGTACTTCGATAAAAAATCGTACAAAGAATTCCGCGAAGGTACCTCCGGCAGGTTTGTCGGCGTGGGGATTGAGATCAGCTTTGAAGATGGTTTGGTCAAAGTCGTGTCGCCGATTGAAGGTTCACCCGCCTTCCGTGCAGGACTCAAATCCAATGACTTGATTACCAAAATTGACACCACCGCCGTGCGTGGACTGACTCTCAACGAGGCGGTCAAACGCATGCGCGGCGAGCCCAATACCAAGGTCATTTTGACGGTGTTTCGTAAAGAAGAAAACCGAACCTTCCCCGTCACCATCGTGCGTGAAGAGATCAAAACGCAGTCGGTGCGAGGTAAGGTTGTTGAGCCTGGTTACGGTTGGATTCGCTTGACGCAATTCCAGGATCGCACGGTCGATGATTTTGTGAAAAAGATAGAGGAAATCTATAAACAAGAACCCAGCCTCAAAGGCTTGGTGCTTGATTTGCGCAACGATCCGGGTGGCTTGCTGGATGCAGCGGTGGCGGTTTCTGCGGCCTTTTTGCCAGAAAACGTGGCTGTGGTATCTACCAACGGCCAATTGGCAGACAGCAAGTTCAGCTACAAAGCTGCGCCTGAGTTTTATTTGCGCCGTGGCGGTACGGACCCCTTGAAGCGCTTGCCTGCCGCACTTAAAAGTGTGCCTTTGGTGGTATTGGTTAATGAAGGTTCTGCTTCTGCCAGTGAAATTGTTGCTGGGGCATTGCAAGACTACAAGCGCGCCACTATTTTGGGTAGTCAAACCTTTGGCAAGGGCTCGGTCCAAACCGTGCGTCCCTTGGGGCCAGACACCGGTATCAAGCTGACCACGGCGCGCTATTACACGCCTAGCGGTAAATCCATTCAGGCCAAAGGCATTGTGCCCGATGTCATGGTCGACGAGACGGCAGAAGGCAGCCCGTTTGCGGTGTTGCGCACCCGCGAAGCCGATTTGGAAAAGCACTTGGAAAGTGGCCAAGGCGGTGCTGCTGAAGACCCCGTGAAAAAGGAAGTACGTGAAAAAGAACGAGACATGGCACTCAAGAGGTTAGAAGAGGAAGCTAAAAAACCTGTGCAAGAGCGCAAAATTCCAGAGTTCGGCACGGACAAGGATTTCCAATTGGCGCAGGCCATCAACCAACTCAAAGGGCGTCCCGTGTTGGTGAGTAAAACCATGGTGGAACGCAAAGAAGAGAAAAAAGACAATTGAGCCGTTTTGCCAAGCGCCAACTCTGCGCCATAACCGGGCAACGCATATGCAAATCCTGTGCAATTCTGACTCGAAAGCAGAATGACTGACGATCAGCTACTGCGTTACTCTCGTCATCTTCTTCTCAACGAGGTGGGAGTCGAAGGTCAGGAGAAAATTTTGCAAGCCCGTGTACTGGTCATCGGCGCGGGCGGTTTGGGCTCTCCGGTGGTTTTGTATCTGGCCACAGCGGGGGTGGGTCGCATCACCTTGGTGGATGATGATGTGGTGGATCTCACGAATCTACAGCGTCAAATAGCCCACAATATGACTGATATCGGTGAATATAAAGCGCAGTCTGCTATGAATAAAATAGCAAATATCAATCCCGATGTGCAAGTGATCCCTGTTCTTGAGCGGGCAGACGCAGCGTTGCTCGATAAGCTGGTTGCTGACGCCGACGTGGTACTGGATTGTTGCGATAACTTTGCTACCCGCCATGCCATCAATACAGCTTGTGTCAACCACCGCAAACCGTTGGTTTCGGGTGCGGCCATACGCTTTGACGGTCAAATAGCCGTCTACGACAGTCGCCATGCATCAGCGCCTTGCTACGCGTGCATTTTTCCACCGGATGCTGACTTGGAAGAAACGCGCTGTGCCACCATGGGGGTTTTTGCGCCTTTGGTTGGCATCATTGGCTCCATGCAGGCTGCAGAGGCTTTGAAGATCATCAGCGAAGTTGGAAAGCCATTGATCGGCCGACTTTTGATGCTTGATGGGCGCGATATGGCTTGGAATGAGGTTAGGTTTAAACGCGATGTCAATTGTGTCGTGTGTGGCAAGGGCCATGCGCACGTCTAAACACCCTGGGCTGGGTGGGTGAGGCGTCCGCGAATAAGCCGCGACGTGCCAATTGAGCCGTTTCCTCTTGCATAGCGTAAGGGCCCGAGTTGTGTCGGTAGTGGTATGACCAGGCATGGCCGTGGCTGACCATCCATGCACCAACGTCCATATCGTCATAGGTCATTTTCGCTACCTCTCGTCCGTAATCGTCCGTGCGTCGCGTCGTCACCGTGACGGTTTGCCGTGCGATAAATGCCTTGAGCGCAGCCGTGGATTGGCGTCCATAGCGTTGGCAACTCTCTGGCGCATCAATCCCTGCAATCCTGATTTTGCGCGGTTCACGGCTGGCTAATGTGCCATTTGATGTTGTCCCACCGGGCCTCACCCATAGCGTATCGCCATCTGTCACACGGGTCACGATACCCTGCCATTGGGTCGAAGAACAAGCTGATGTAGCTGTAAAAATAATAGCGAATAAGGCAAATTTGGGAAGTGGCATCTCAGTACCGTTGACCAAAAATCCACAGGCCCGTTCGCATCAAAGCGAAAGCTATTGCGTCGCGAATGCGTTGCGCCAGGGGTCGGTGCGCAAACTCTTCGGCTTCCAGACGTTGCCCTTCGGTTTGCATGGCCTGCAATAAACGCTCCCGCAAGTTGTTGGCAAAGGCGGCATCCTGCACAATAATATTTGCCTCGCGTGCGAGCAATAAACTCAAGGGGTCAAGGTTAGATGAACCCACGGTTGCCCAGACGCCATCAATCACCGCGACTTTGGCATGCAGGTAGCTGGGCGCATATTCATGAATCTCGATACCTGCAGCCAGCAAGGAACCATACACCGGGCGAGCCGCATGGTACTGCATGAAATACTCATATTTTCCTTGTAATAACAGCTGCACTTTAACGCCGCGCCCTGCAGCATGGATCAATGCTTTTCGCAGTTTGGTACCAGGCAAAAAGTAGGCATTCGCAATGATGATTTCCTGGCGCGACTCGCCAATGGCTTTGAGGTAGGCGCGTTCAATCTTCGTGCGATTGGTCAGGTTATCACGCAGCACCAGGTAAGCTTTGGGTTGCAGCGCTTGCAACTGCTTTTTCTTGAAGAGATGCTTGCGCGGTTGGCCTGACAAAAAATCAATCGCGGTCATGACTTTATTGGCAGAGCCCAGTGTGCCCGATTCCATGCGTTCCCAGAGTTGGCAAGTGATCGCATGCATGGTGAGTGCCAAAGCGCCCGTGGTGCGTACGCAGAAATCAAAACGGGGAGCTGTCAAGGTGCCGTAAGTGGGATCATAAAAATCATCCAATACGTTGATCCCACCACAATACGCCACCTCACCATCAATGACGCACAACTTGCGATGCAGGCGTCGCCACTGGCTGGGAATGA
Source organism: Polaromonas sp. (assembly GCA_031426635.1). Lineage (GTDB taxonomy): Bacteria > Pseudomonadota > Gammaproteobacteria > Burkholderiales > Burkholderiaceae_C > Aalborgiella. Next base: position 13,622 of record JASJPN010000035.1, on the reverse strand, counting down.
AAAATCCCAATGTGACAATAGGCTCAAAGACCAACGTTTGCACACCAGCGGTTTTGAAACGCTGTACCCACTCCGCTGGTAAAGAGGGTGTGCCGAAACCGTCAACCATGACACGAACCAGCACACCGCGTTGCGCCGCTCGCTCCAGCGCCTGCGCCACATCGGCACCGCTGGCTGTCAGGTTAAAAATATAGGTTTCCATCTGAACGGTACGCCGTGCGGCATCCAGACTGGCGACCAAAGCGGGAAAAAACTGAATGCTACCCTCCAGCAGCTTCAGCGAAAAATCTGCATTCTGAGGCTTGTGGGTGCTTGACGGCATGTATTAGTCAGCATTCGATACAGAATCTACGCTTGAATCGACAACAACATCGGTTTCGACATGGGCTACAAAATCGGTGATCAAGGGCAAATGGTCTGACATCCGTGCCCAGACTTGTCCATGCGGGACCTGCGCATGCGTTGGTGTGAGGTGCCGCGCGTAGACGTAATCGAGTTGCACCAAGGGCAACCTTGCAGGGAAAGTGTAGAGCCGGTTATCCGTGGCAGTTCTGGTGTTGAAGGCATGTAGCTTGAGGGCCCTCAATGCAGACATGCTGGTGGATCCCCAGTCATTAAAGTCGCCGGCAACAAGCAGGGAAGCCTGGTCTGGAACCTCACGTTCGATAAAGGTGGCGATCTGTTCAATTTGTCTGCGTCGGCTGGCTTTGATGAGTCCCAAATGAACCACAATGACGTGTACCGAATGTCCGTGGACCAGCACCTCGACATGCAGCAAGCCGCGTTGTTCAAAACGGTGGTCGGACATGTCTTCGTGCTGATGCCGCACCACTGGCCAGCGTGTCAGCAGCGCATTGCCGTGCTCACCTTGTTTGGTGATGGCATTGGTTTGATAAATGGCTGTGTAGCCTAAAGGTGCCAAAAAATCGGCTTGTTCCTGTTCAGGCCAGTGTGCAAAGCGCTTGGCTTCGCCACGATGCGACTTGCGTACCTCTTGCAAGCACACAATGTCTGCATCGAACTGATCAATGGCCAAGCCAATGTTGTGAATTTCCAAACGTCGGCGCGGGCCCAGACCATTTACCCCTTTGTGAATATTCCAAGTTGCCACTCGAATAGGGTGCGCTGCCTGATTGGCCAAGGGGCGGCTGAGTGAATTGTTCAGTTTTGGCATAAAGAAAACCGTGCTAACTGCAAACAAGCTTCAGCGTTGGAAGGGGAAAAGCACCGATCGGCCGCCTCGCGGTAAGGCAACCATTGGTAAGCCGTATGCTCACGCGGATTGAGTTTCACGGTTACGCCAGCCGGGACACACAAACCAAACAAATGCTCCGTATTACGCGTGACACCCGGCGCGTAGCGATGGCGCCACCTGGGGTAAATGTCGTAAATGTTTTGTAGCTGCCAGTCGCGTAACACACAGTTGTCCTGTCTGGCATCAATGCCGGTTTCCTCCTGCACTTCGCGTACGGCGGTGTCTTCGATGAACTCATCAGGCGTGTTCTTGCTGCCAGTGACTGACTGCCAGAAAGGCGGTTCATCCACGTCCGCGCGCCGAACCAGCAGCACGTCGAGCGCTGGGGTATGAATCACAACCAGCACGGATTCTGGAATTTTATACACCCTGCTACCTTGAAGTGACGGGTTACAACGCATTCATTTTAGGTAAATGACGGGTACAAATCAACCTGTTCGGGCTAAGAATGGGTAAAGACAGCTTTGCGCTTGTTCACAAAGGCATCCATACCTTCTTTTTGGTCGGCTGTGGCAAAAAGCGCGTGGAACATGCGCCGCTCAAACATGATGCCATCGGCCAAACCACCTTCAAACGCCCGGTTGACGGATTCTTTCGCCGCCATCACGGCCATTTGTGAGAAGTCGCAAATCATCAAAGCGGCACCCAGAGTCTCTTCCATCAGTTGATCCAGTGGCACCACACGGCTGACGAGGCCTGCACGCTCGGCTTCAACCGCATCCATCATGCGTCCTGTCAAAGCCATGTCCATGGCCTTGGCTTTGCCCACCGCGCGTGGCAGGCGCTGCGTACCGCCTGCACCGGGGATGATGCCCAGCTTGATTTCAGGTTGCCCAAATTTGGCATTGTCGGCGGCGATGATGAAGTCGCACATCATCGCCAACTCGCAACCACCACCCAAAGCAAAACCGCTCACGGCTGCAATCACCGGTTTGCGGATGCTGCGAATTTGCTCCCAGTTACGGGTGATGTAGTCGCCTTTGTACACATCGGCAAAGCTGTAGCTGGCCATGGCGCCAATGTCGGCTCCCGCAGCAAAGGCTTTTTCACTGCCGGTAATGATCATGCAGCCAATGGCTTCGTTCGCATCAAAGGCTTTAAGCGCGGCGCCTAATTCGTCCATGAGTTGGTCGTTCAAGGCATTGAGCTGTTTGGGGCGATTGAGTGTGATGATGCCTACGCGAGCTTGGGTGCTGACGGTGATGAGTGGGTGTGTCATGGCAGGGTGTGGTTAAAGTGAAAAAAAACCGGGGAATTAATTATCGAACCAATTGATTGAGCTGAATGATGGGCAGCAGTACCGCCAGCACGATCAGCATGACGACCAAACCCATCGCCACGATGAGCAGTGGCTCTAATATAGTTGCCAGGTGCATCGCCCTGCGTTGCACTTCTGTGCTGAGCTGCTTGGCCGCGCGAGACAGCATCAGTGGCAATTGACCGGTTTGTTCTCCCAGCCGTGCAAACATGCTGACGATGCCGGGAAAGCGCTTTTTCTGCGCCAGCGCTGAAGCCAGGGGGGCGCCTTCGCGCACCAGTACCAGCGCATCCAGCGCATCGGCACGCATGGCGCGGTTGTTCAAGGTTTGGGCGGCGGTTTGCAGGCTTTTGAGAATTGGCACGCCAGCCGTCGCCAGCATGGCCAGTGTGCTGGAAAAACGCGCGGCGTTGTAGCCACGTGCGAGTTTGCCAACCAAGGGAATATTCAGCCAGGCCGCGTCAAATTTCTCTCGAAATGCGTCTCGTCGAAGTGCCAATTTTCCGCCAATGGCCATCAAAATAAGTGCCATCAGCACCAGCCAGCCGTAACTGCGTACAAAGTCGCTGATGGCCAGCATCGCTACCGTCAGAAAGGGCAGGGCGCGCTTGGTTCCCGCAAACACATTGGCGACTTGGGGCACCACGTAGCCCACCAAAAACAACACAATGACAATGGCAACCAGGGTCACAATGGCTGGATACAGCGCCGCGCCTATCAATTTCGACTTTAACGCCTGTTGCTCTTCCAAGTCGTCAGCCAAACGTTCCAGCACCTGCCCCAGGCTGCCGCTTTGCTCACCCGCACCAATCACGGCGGTGTAAATGCTGGAAAATTCGCGCGGATGCTGCGACAAGGCCTTGGCAAAGGTGCTGCCGGCATTGACCTCGGCACGCAAGCTGGCGAGTAAATTGCGTTGCCGCTCATCCTCAGACTCGTCGGTTAATGCGGTCAAGGCGCGCTCAAGCGGCAAGCCAGAAGATACCAAACCGGCGATTTGCCGTGTCCAAATGGCCAGCCCCGTGGCATTAAATATGCGGCTGGTAAACAGGGTGATGTTCAGTCCGCCGCTGGTTGGACCGTTCGAGGCGGCTCCACTGACCGGCTCAACGGACAAGGGTACCAGGGCTTGGGTACGCAACATGCTGCGCACCGCACGCGCCGTGTCGCCTTCCATCACCCCTTTGCGGGTGCTGCCTTGGGCGTCCAGGGCTTCAAATGTATAGGCGGGCATAGTGCAAACCGGTTAATCGCGTGTCACTCTGAGCAGCTCTTCGCGTGAGGTCACGCCTGACTGTACCAAACGTTCGCCGTCATCACGCATCAGTGTCATGCCCGAGGCCAAGGCTGCCGCACGTATGTCGGCTTCGCTGGTGTGGTTGTGGATTTGCGCACGAATGGCGTCGGTGGTGACCAATAGCTCATAAATACCCGTGCGGCCCTGGTAGCCGGTTTGGGCGCACTGTTTGCAGCCCGCGCCCGCGCAGTGGGTGCATATTTTGCGTACCAGACGCTGCGCCAGTACGCCCAGCAAGCTTGAACTCAGCAAAAACGGCTCAATGCCCATGTCAGTTAATCGGGTCACAGCGCTGGCTGAGTCATTGGTGTGCAATGTGGCCAGCACCAAGTGGCCTGTCAGGGAGGCCTGGATGGCGATCTGCGCGGTTTCAAAGTCGCGGATTTCGCCAATCATGATCACATCGGGGTCTTGGCGCAGGATGGCGCGCAAGGCTTTGGCGAAGGTCAAATCGATTTTGGCATTGACCTGAGTTTGACCCACGCCAGGCAATTCGTACTCAATCGGGTCTTCCACCGTCATGATGTTTTGGCTGCTGGCATCAAGTCGGTGCAGGGCGGCGTAAAGTGTGGTGGTTTTGCCCGAACCCGTGGGACCCGTGACCAAGATAATGCCGTGTGGCTGCGCCAGCAGGTCCGTAAAGCGCTTCAAGGTGTCGCCAGCCATGCCGACGGCTTCCAGGCTGAGTTTGCCCTCGGACTTGTCGAGCAAACGCAGCACGGCGCGCTCGCCGTGGGCACTGGGCAGGGTACTGACGCGCACATCTACCGCACGGGTGCCGATGCGCAGGCTGATACGCCCGTCCTGCGGCAAGCGTTTCTCGGAAATATCAAGCTCGGCCATGATTTTCAGGCGCGAGATCAAAGCGGCATGCAGGGCGCGGTTGGGTTGTACCACTTCGCGCAGGGTGCCATCAACCCGAAAACGTACACTGGAGTGGCGTTCGTAGGGTTCGATGTGGATGTCGCTGGCACCATCACGCGCGGCTTGGGTCAACAGCGCATTGAGCATGCGGATGATGGGGGCGTCGTCGGCGGCCTCTAACAAATCTTCCACCGCAGGCAACTCTTGCATCATGCGGCTCAGGTCGGCATCGGATTCCACTTCGCTGACCACCGAGGCCGCGTTGGATTCACCCTGAGCATAGGCTTCGCTGATGCGCTGAATCAGCACGTCTTGCGCGACTGTTTGCACGCTGGCTACTTTGAATTTACGCAGGACCTCGGTCAATGCATTACGCGAGGTGGCATTGTGCAAAAGCGCCACCACATCTTGCCCGTTGTCTTCAAGCAAAAGCTGGTTTTGGCGCGCAAAGGCGTAGGGCAGCGGATACCTCATTGCGCTGGCGTATCCTGGAGCTGTTTGACGGGGCGCAGCGCAGGGGCCACTTGCGTGGGGAGTATGGCTGAATCATTGATGGGCAGCACCATGTTCAAGGAGGGTTGAGCGGCTTGTTGACCACTACGCATCAGGTCGTAACGGTCCAGAGAGAGTTTCTCTGTGGCCGCGCTGTCACGCACCACGACAGGGCGCAAGAACACCATCAGATTGGTTTTTTTGCGGCTGCGAGATTCGTTTTTAAACAGATTGCCAAATATGGGAATATCGCCCAGGACCGGCACCTTCTCCTGGTTGCCAGAATATTCGTCTTGCAGCAGTCCGCCCAACACCACAATGCCGCCGTCTTCGACCAAAACATTGGTTTGAATCGAACGCTTGTTGGTAATCAAGCCCGTGGTGGAGTTGATCGACGAGGCTTGCACGCTGCTCACTTCTTGATAGATCTCTAACTTGATGGTGCCATTTTCGCTGATCTGCGGTTTGACTTTGAGCGTCAAACCCACGTCTTTACGCTCCACGGTTTGGAATGGATTGACTATGCCGGTGCTGTCGCTGCTGGACGCGCTGTTGGTGTACTGTCCGGTCACAAAAGGGACGTTTTGGCCGATGATGATTTTGGCCTCTTCGTTGTCCAGGGTGAGCAAGTTGGGTGTGGACAGGATATTGCCTTCACCCGAAGTTTGCAGAAAATTGGCGAGCAGGCCCAAGATGTTCTTACCTGCAATGATGGTGCCCAGGGCCACATTAAAGCCCGCGCCAGGCACCAGTGTGCCCGTGCTACCTTGCGCGGTCAGTGACAGCAGGTTTTTTCCACCCGAGCCAAAGTTGGTTCCCAGGTTGCTCACGTTGGTGGTGTCCGTTTTGTTGCCCAGCGCGTTTTGCCATTGAATGCCAAATTCTGCGGCTTTGTCGGAGTTGATCTCCGCAATCAAGGATTCCACAAACACCTGTGCACGGCGTGAGTCGAGCTGGTCAATCACGGCGCGTAATTGGCGGTATTGCGGCTCTGCAGCGGTGATGATGAGTGAATTGGTGGCTGGATCAGCCTGAATTTGACCACCCGTAGACGGCTGCGCTGAGGTTTGCACGCCTGTGGCGGCACCACTTTGCGGTGCGGCGGGCAAGGCGCCGGGCGCAGGTCCGGTGGCACTGGCAGCACCCGTACCGCTGGGTGCCGCAGACGCCAGCGAAGCCCTCAGCGTGACCGCCAATTTCAGTGCGTCAGCATTTTTCAAAAACACCACATGCACATTGCCCGTTGCGCTTGGCGAGCTGGGTTGGTCTAATTTCGCTACCAAAGACTTCACCAAAGACATGCGCGCTGTATTGGCGGTGCGCACAATCAAGGCGTTGCTGCGCGGCTCGGCAATCACCGTGGTTTTGACCGAGGTGTCAGTTTGACCAGGCGTTGCGGTAGGTACACCTGCAGATGAACTTGAGCCGGAATCCACCAGGCGCATGACCAAAGGTGCTAAATCACTGGCCAAAGCATTTTTCAACGGCAAAATTTCAACATCGGTGGCGCTGGGTACGTCACTGGCGGCGATGATGCGGGCGATGCGTTGTAAATTGTCCGCGTAATCGGTGATCACCAGTGCGTTGTTGCCAGGATTGACGTTGATGGTGTTGTTGGGGCTGATGAGCGGGCGCAAAATCGGCAACAGGTTAGCGGCCGAGTCGTAATTGAGATTGAAAATTTGCGTCACGATTTGGTTGCCGCCCGTTTTCGCAACACTAGAGGGAACAACACCCACGGAGACCACGCCAGTTTGCAGTTTGGCATCGGCCTCGGGCACCACTTTGGAAATGCCTTGTGACTCCACCACCACCACGCCTTGCAGGCGCAAGGTGGCTAGAAATTGGTTGTACGCAGCCGCAGGCGACAGCGCTTTTTCGCTGGATAGATTCATCGTGCCTTTGACGCGCGGGTCAACCACGATGTTGCGCCCGGTGATGACACCCATGGTGCGGGCCACGGCTTCAACCTCAGCATTGACAAAGTTCAGGGTGATCGGTTCACCCTGTTTTTGAGCATATAAATTAGCTGGAGCCAAAGAAAATACTGATGATGCAGCTATAAAAATTATAGTAAGTTTGTGGCGAATCTGGCGTTTGATTCGATGCACTTTTGGGGTTTGAACGAGATGATGCATATGACTAGCCCAGGGTAATGATGGAGCGGGGGCCAACGCGGCGCCCAATGATGTCTAAAAAATTACTCAGCGCGGCCTCTGAATTCGGTGTAGCGCTGGCTTCACCGTTGAAACGCCAACGGTTGCGGGTGAACTGGCCCGTGCCTGACAACTGCAGGCTGCCGTTGAGTGTTTGCAAACGCAAGGTGGGCGTTTGCCCGCCTTGCAAGCTGACGCGATAGCTGCCCACAGGGCGCAGGGTAGAGAGCCGAGTTGAAGCGTCCAGGACATCGAGTTCGGCAAGGCCATCCAGCTTGAATTGCTGGTCCCGCCAAGTGATGGTGAGCGTCTGCGTGCTCAGTTTGAGTGTGGCTTGCAGGGCAATCGTGTTGAACGGTGCGCCCAGGCCCGCTAGCAAAGTGGCTGGCCAAATTGATTGGTTGGGCTGGACCACAGTGGTCGCGCCATTCAGGTGCGGTGTGATCAGGAGGTTGACCGCTTGCGCTGTGCAGCAATCAGCTTCCAGGCGGGCTTGCAGATTCAAAGGCAGACCAGGACGCAAACGCCAATGAATGCGTCCTGGCAGTGTCGTGGCATCACGGCTGCCCACTCCGCCAGAGAGAACCAGCTGCGCTGAGCCTTGCCACACACTGCCCTGTGCATCGTTCAACACCACGTGACCGTTGCTGGCGCTGGCAACACCGTAGCTGAGCCAGGCAGCCGGCGCAAACAGGCCAATTGCCAGGATCAAGCCCAACAAGCAGCCCAGCAGAGCCCAAAGCCAAGGCGCTTGATGTGTGAGGTGCATTTGACGAGTTTTGATCATTTTCTGGGTAAATTCAAGACCAAGCTGCCATCCCAGCCGGGGCTGTTGGTGCTGGTGCTGACACCCGCGCTTCGGCTGAGTTTGACTTCACTGGGCAGGGCGCGGGCGTTGACGCGTGCCTGCGTCAACCACGCAGCCAATTCTTTTGGTTGGGCATTTTTCAGGGTCAGGGTGGCGCGCTCACCGGCGATGTTGAGCTGAGCGCTATTCGGGCTAGGGCCGAAACGCTGCGTCACCGAGCTTTGCAGGGCTTTTTGGGCTTCTTCCAGCCCCAGTTTAGGCTGATTTTGCAGCGCCTTGGCCTCCGTACGCATGCTTTGCATGGCTTGAATCTGCGCATCCAGGCGGCGGTGCTGCTCTGGTGCCTGGCTCAGCGTTTTGAGCGCTGGTGCCAGGGCTAGCAACCAAATGAGGGCAATGAGCAGCAACACACTGGTTGTGAGTATCAAACGCTTCTCGCCTGGTTTCATTTGTCGCCAATAGCCTTGAAGCGTCTCCATCACAGGCAAAGCTGGGGCGGTGTTCGACGCTGAACTCATGGGCGCACCTCTGCTTTTACCGTGGCTCTGTCGCCATCCATTTTAAGTGAATAGCCCGCTGTTCTGAGCTTGGCCTGGGTCGCGGCTAACTCCGCATCGGTCAATTTAATGCCCTTCAAATGGATTGTATTTGCTATATATTCAATAGCTGTAGGTGTAGTATTTACGCTGGCTGATGTGCTAAATGAAGATAAAATTGCTTCAAAATTTTGAACGGAAAGGGCGCCTGTCGCTTGACGTAAAAGCGCTATTTCCTTGGCCATTTGTAGCGGTGCATCGACCACCACTTTGACGCCGGGGAAGGTTTGCGTGAGTAAGACACCCAACTGGACGCGTTTGGCCGTGAGGGCGGATCGCTGCTGCCAGGCCCAGGCGTTCAAACCGACGATATTGGCCAGCAGTACGGCGACCAGTCCCCAACGGGCGGGCCGCCAAGCCGAGGTTTGCCAAAAGGTTTGCCAAGCGCGGCGCAGGCGTTTGATGCCTTCGCCGTCACCGCTCAAACGCTGCTCAAACTGAGCCAATTCCCACAGTGACTGCCCGCTTTGCAGCAAACCCGCCACGCTTTGGCGGATCATCACTTGACGTGCCAAGATCTGCTCAGCCAAAGCAGCCACGGCTGGCTCGGCTAAAACGGCGGCGTCAGTGGGGAAATCTGCCAAAAGCGCAGAACCTGACCCCACTAAACCGCTGATTTCATGGTCTCGCAAGGGGATGGTCAACACACCATCGGGTGCGGTGCGCGTCAGCCAGGCATCTTCGGGTGTGCCAGTGACACACACCACAGGTTCCTCGGTTGGCCAAAACTCGGGCACAACCTGCGTCACGCGGCAACCAGCGGCCTCAAAGGAATGAATCGCCCCCGTCAACCAGGTTTTATCGCAGGCCGCCACCCACACGCCTGTAGTGGCCTGACCAGCCGGGGCATCGGGTGAGAGGGCAAACGACATGGCGCTGGTGTCGTCCAGCAGGCGCTCTTCCAACAACCCGTCCAGTGCGGCGCGCAGACGCGCTTTGGGCACCTTGGGCAGGTCGATTTGGTGCCACGATAGTGCCCGTGCGGGGGCTACCAGAATGGTTTTGTCTGCCTGCGGTAGCAGGTTCAGGGGGGCGGTGCCACTGCTGATCAAGCTGTTGGCATCATTGGCTAGTGCGTAGCTGTACTCCAAGTTGGCGGCAGGCGAGCTTGTGGCGCCTGAAGTGCTGGGCGTGGCAAAGGACTGGGGGGGACCAGCGTTAGGCACTCGCCAAGGTAGGGAAACGATCAACTTGCTCATAAGGTCATTGTAAGGATGTCGTTGGCGCTTCGGTGGATGCGGTCATGGATGGTTCGGGCGAGGCGACGACCGCACGTTCACGCCAGAGTGTTCTGACATTGCTGGAGGTATCGCGTTTGACCAACGATTGCTCTTCGACCACGGTTTGCTCCAGCCGCAAGCGGCCGCGGACTTCAAAAAATCGTGACGCAACGCTGTGCTGGGCCGCATTCAACTGCCCCGTCACGGCCGGTACGGCCAGGGCCACTTCAGCGAGAGATGCAAAATGCGTGCGCTCGCGCGTTGTGACTGCCAGCTTGGCATCGGCCAGTTCCAATTTGGGCACACTCGCGTAAATGACCTCTGCGGGAGCGGTGTTGAGATTGACGGGGGTGCGTTCTGGCAGCAAGGTGATGTAGGGCGTGAGTTTGGCCAAGGTGCCTGGGCGCACACCCAACCAGGTCAATTGGCGCACGCGTTGCGGCATCAAGCTAGCTGTGGCGTTGGCGGCGCTGTTTTTTGGGGTGATGTCAGCCGATGCCTTGAAGTTGTTCACTAAGGTTTCCAGTTCTGGCACGGGAAGATCAAGCAAAGTAAATAGTTTGGTGAACGCCGCCACGTCCGGCGCAGACACTTTGCCGTTGTCGATCAAGTTGAACACATTCAGCCGTGCTTGCGCATCCAGCACTTGACCGGACAAAAACGCATCTAGCGATTCTTCGGCCGTCATGCCACCGGTATTGTTCTTGTCAGCGGCTAAAAAAGTGGACAAACGTGACTCTTGCAGCGCCACGGCCCAAGGTTCTGCCAAGTGGTCGGTGGCGCCGGCGCGGCCATCAATACGCAAAATCAGCCGTGACCAGTCCAGTGCGCCGACCAGCAGCCACGCCACTTGCACCCGAGCCCGCTCGGCAGTTTCAACTTCGATGCTGCGATATTGTTGCCACAAAGCGGCGGCGGCAAAGGTGGCCACCAGGGTTACTGTCAGCATGGCAGAGAGCAAGGCTGCGCCGTGTTGACGTGTCATGTGCTGTAGCTTCACACGCGGCTGGTTCATTTCCCCCCCCCCACGGTCGGACTCACCCAGTCGCGGGTGATCTGGCCGCTTAAGGCTTGCCCGGCAGACGTAGTCAGTACCAAGCGCACGCCGTCGGGCAGTGCGGCTTGCGCCGACCCTAGCGCTTCGTCGGCGCTAGACAAGGCGTTGCTCCAGGCGTCATTGCGGTAGTAATAAATTTGCCACTTATCAATCGCGGCGACGGCGACTTCACGTTTTTTGTCAGCGTCACTGGGGCTTTGGGCCCACTGCGCGGCTTGCAGCCAAGCCGCCAGCAACTCGGCGCGGGTTTGCAGGGGCGCTGATTGCCAGCGCAGCCACTGCGATTGGCCGTTCACATCGCGCTGGCTCCAGGCGACGACGCGGATGCTTTCACTGTGGCTGTTACTGCTCCCGCTATTTGGGGTAGCCGGTATCCCCTGATCGACGTAGCGCCGCGTCAAGCGCAGCACCTGGCCATCGTAGTCCAGCGCACTGACACCAGGGACCTGCGGCAACTGCGTCAGTGCGTCCAGGTCGGTTTGCCATTGTGCCAAGCCCGCTTGCAGAGCCAGTACGCCATCCGTTTGAGCCTGTGTCTGGCTTTGCACCCGCGTCATGCCGTCCAGGCCGCGCCAGCTCAGCATGGCTAACAAAGCCATGACGGCGACGGCGATCATCAGTTCAATCAACGTGAAACCCAGGTTTTTACGACCTGTTTTGCGGGCAATTTTAGGCAGCATCAAAACCTCCCAACGATGGTGGAGAGTTTGAGCAGGGTGGACTCACCATCCATCACCTGTGCATCGACGCGGCGAAAACTTGGATTGGGCGTTGACGACACGGTCAGGTGGCCAGTCAAGTTGCGCCCCGCTTGTTCGCAGGCAAATGTGCTGTCGCCCACATTGGGCATGGATTTAGCCAGGCGCACCTTGATCAGCTCGTTTTCAGCACACATTTGTCCTGAAAGAACGTCTGATAAGCGCTGAGCGTTGTTGACCAAAGACGTGGTCGCGCGCATCCCGGCCAGCAGTGCGATGGACACAATGCCCAGCGCCACCAAGACCTCAATCAGCGTAAAGCCTGAGCTCGCCAAGTTGCGTTTCATGTTGCGGTGCAGGCGGGTTTTCAGGCGAATTTTCAAAGTGAATCCGCCTTGGCAGCCAGGTCAATGGAAAAGGGCCTCAGGCCGTCGGTTGTCAGCATCAGGCTGCGGCCAGCGTTATGCAAAACAAGCTCTTGCCGCGCGATGATGGGCTCTGGTCCCAATGCTAAATGGCTGTCGGGGTCGGCGCTGGTGCCTGTGCTGAGCCAGTTGCCAGAAAGTTTGGACAGTTCTTGCAGCTCGCCCGTGGCCTGATTGATGGTTTGCGGCAAGCCCTCAAACTTAAAACCTTCCGGCGTAGCATGCCAATAGACCGCCAAGCCACTGGCCCGTGACTGCGCTCGAGCCGAGTCAAGCAAGGCTGCCAAGCGCTGCGCATCGCGTTCCAAGGCCGTATTCGAGGCATCAGGAAGGGCGAAAACCACCCCCGCACTGGCAATGGCGATGATGGCGACCACCACCAGCAGCTCCAAGAGGGTGAAGCCGCGGGCACTTTTAGAGCGTGGATGTGGTTGTAGCAAGCGCAGACTGCCTGATTGCTGTCTTGTGGTTAACAGTCTTACTGCCAAGAGCCGATATCCGCATTTTTCCCTTCCCCACCCGCTTGCCCATCGGCACCGAAGGACATCACGTCAATCTCGCTTTTGATGCCGGGATTGAGGTATTGGTAGGGCTGGCCCCACGGGTCGTTGGGCAATTTTTCTAAATACGTCTTCCAGTTTGGCGCTGCGGGGCCGCTGCTGGGGCGCGTCACCAGCGCTTGCAGCCCTTGCTCGGCTGTGGGATAGGCCTGGTTGTCGAGTTTGTAGAGTTTGAGGGCTTGCATGACGTTGTTGACATCGGTTTTGGCCGCCGTGGCGCGTGCGTCGTCGGCACGCTCTAACAAGTTGGGCACAATCAAAGCGGCCAAGACGCCAATGATGACGAGCACGACCATCAACTCAATCAATGTAAAGCCGCGCTGTACTTTGTGTGCCAATCGGTGCTGGAGCTGTAAATGTTGCAGTTTTTGATGATTCATCTGGATCTGACCTCTTGAAATATCGGTTTGAATATTGTTTCGAAGCAGGGTTCGAAAGTGGATTGAATCATAATCGCCTCATGAAGACACTCTCACAAACGTCATGGCCGTTACGACTTATTACACTGACCGTGTGGCTGGTTGCTGTGCTGTGCGGCGCATATTGGGCTTTGAAGTTTGTCACGGTCCAACCAGTTGGCGCTGCCTCTGCTGCAGCACCGGCTGTTGTCGTCGATTCACTGGCCGTGGCCAGGCTTCTAGGCGCTACTGATTTTGTAGCTGGTCAGGCAGGTGCTATGCCGACTAATAGCAATTATGCACTCTTTGGATTGGCCGTGACAGGGCCAGGTGAAGGGGTCGCTTTAATCGCCATCGATGGCAAACCGGCCAAACCGTATCGGGTGGGCAGCCAGGTCGCTGAAGACCTGGTGCTCAAGTCAGTCTCACGCACAGAAGCTATTTTGGCCAAGGCTGTAAACGCACCCGATGGCATGAAGCTTGAACTCCCCACAAGACATCCGGCCACGATGGTTGTTAGCGCGCCTGCGAGCGGTTC
>JASJPN010000034.1:2903-4776 GCA_031426635.1 Polaromonas sp. | reverse complement strand
GGGAACTTCATGTCGTCCCGGCCCCAGACGTTCTCCGCCACGTTCTTGAAAATAATGCCCAAGGCAATGGTCGACATGATCCAGCCGAACTCGCTCTTGATCTTGATGGCGGGGCGCACGCCGATGCGCTCGACCAGCCCCCCCTGAAGCAGACCAAAAATAATGACCAGGGGGAGCATCAACCAGTAATTAACGCCCATGGTAACCAGGGTCAATCCGACCATGGCACCCAACATCAGCGCATCACCCTGGCCGAAATTAAGGGTGTCTGAGGTCTGAAAGGTCAGCTGGTAGCCAAATGCAATGACAGCGTAGATCATGCCCATCGCAACACCGCTGTAGACAAGTTGAAGCAGGATTTCCATAGATTCAATTCCGCGAAATGGCCTTCAAAGGTGGCCGACATAAAAAAGCGCCGCGCCAGCCCTATCAGCTGGCGCGGTGCCATCATTCACAACTCAAATCGAAAAATTACTTTTTGACGGCAGCGGGTGCACTCTTCGCGCTGGCATCTTTCAGGCGAACTTGGGAGGCCTTTTTGATGTCATCGGGATAGGCATACACCACGCGTTGGCCCTTAACCTCGCCGAAGACCGGGATGTTGGCCGTGATGGCCTCGTGGTCCTTGGCGGTAAACGGCTTATTGTAAGTGGTCACCACGCCTTCAACCGGCGTCTTCAGGTCTTCCAGCGCAGCCCTGATCTTCGGGCCGTCGGTGCTGTTGGCTTGCTTGATGGCGGCTGCCAGCAGGTACACCGAGTCGTAGCCCTGGGCGGCAGACACTGGCGAGTCGATACGCGCGTTCTTCGGGCTGAAGGTCTTGAGGTAGCTGATGATGAAGGCCTGACGCTTAGGCGTTGTCGGCTCCTGGATAAAGGTTTGCGGCATGCGTGCGCCTTCACCACCCTGGCCGGCATTGTCAATAAAGTTGGCCATGGACAAGGTCCAGCTGCCGACCATGGGCACTTTCCAGCCCAGTTTGGTCATGCCGTTGGCAATCTGCGCCAACTCAGGGCCGATGCCGTAAGTCAACACGGCCTCGGCGCCGGCTTCCTTGGCCTTGAGCAACTGGGCGGTCATGTCAACGTCCTTGATGTTGAACTTCTCGACGGCGACGGCTTTCACGCCCTTGGCGGCAAGCGCTTTTTCCAGGTCTTCCCGGCCGAGCTGGCCGTAGTTGGTCGAGTCAGCCAGAATGGCGACCTTTTTAAAGCCGCGGCGGGTGATGGCTTCTTCCACGATCATGGGCGCCTGAATGCTGTCGGCAGCCGCATTGCGGAAGATGTAGTTCTCGGGCTGATCCTTGAATTGCTGCGTGATGATGCTACCGGTGGCCACGTTGTTCATCACGGGAATCTTGGCTTCCTGGAAGAAACGATGCGATGCCAGCGACACGCCCGTGTTGATGTAGCCAACGACTGCCGTGACTTTTTCCTTGTTGATCAGCTCTTGGGCAATTTGCACGCCGCGCTCATTCTTGGCCTCGTCGTCACGCTCGACGAGTTGCAGCTTGCGGCCCAACACGCCGCCGGACTTGTTGATTTCCTCCGTGGCGAGCCTGACACCGTCCCGCATGCTCACGCCCATCGAAGATGAGCCGCCCGTAAAGGGCCCGGCTACGCCGATCTTGATTGCCTCAGCTGCAGCCGCCATGCCGGCAATGCCCAATACCGCTGACGCAATGGCCAGCTTTGCAAAACGAATCTTCATGTTGTCTCCAAATCGATAAATAAGGTTGTTGTAATCGAGGGTCGAGGGTCGCAGCGACGTAGATCAAGGCGACCACGCAACTTTGGCTCTTCAAAGCCATGAGCGAGTCCGTAATTTACCCGACTTGGCCGTATTTTGTCTAGCCTATTTGGCAAACCGACAG
>JASJPN010000034.1:0-2803 GCA_031426635.1 Polaromonas sp. | reverse complement strand
GACTGCGCGTCTGTGCCTGGATACCCGAAATTTGTTATGGCGCTTATATTTGACGTTTACGTTAACGTCAAGTAAGCTCGCCAGATTCTGATTAGACTTCCAGTTAGCGCGCCTGCATTTATCCCGGAGACACCCTCATGACTGACCTCTCAGCCGACTACAAAGCCCTCGCCAATTACCGCCCCGCCCACAAGGTGCGTTTTGTCACGGCGGCCAGTTTGTTTGACGGGCACGATGCGGCCATCAACATCATGCGCCGCATCTTGCAGGGCATGGGCGCAGAGGTGATTCACCTGGGTCACAACCGCAGTGTGGACGAGGTCGTGACAGCCGCGCTGCAAGAAGACGCGCAGGGCATCGCGATCAGCTCCTACCAGGGCGGCCATGTGGAGTACTTCAAGTACATGGTGGACCTGCTCAAAGCCCGGGGCGGCGCGCACATTCAGGTCTTTGGCGGCGGCGGCGGCGTGATTGTGCCGCCCGAAATCCGCGAGCTGCAGGCTTACGGCGTGTCGCGCATTTTCAGCCCCGAAGACGGCCAACGCATGGGACTCGCCGGCATGATTGGCGAGATGGTGATGCGCTGCGACCAAGACCTGACCGGATTCGCGCCCAGCACCCTGGAGGCCATCCAGGGCCACACCGAGGCCAGTTGGCGCGCCTTGGCGCAGCTCATCACGGCGCTCGAAAATGACCAGGTAAATCCGGCTCTAGCCGGCGAATTATATGCCTTTTCAGCTACCAAAAAGATAGCAGTTTTGGGCATCACCGGGACCGGCGGCGCAGGCAAATCGAGTTTGACGGACGAGCTGATTCGGCGTTTCCGGCTCGATTTGGGCGACAGCCTGCGCATCGCTGTCATCAGCATCGACCCGTCTCGGCGCAAGTCGGGCGGCGCGCTGCTGGGCGACCGGATTCGCATGAATGCCATCAGTCCGTGGAAATCACAAACGCACACCCTCGCTGACTCCGGCCAACGCGTGTTCATGCGTAGTCTGGCCACGCGCGAATTTGGCTCCGAGATCAGCGCCGCCCTGCCCGGCGTGATAGCGGCGTGCAAATGCGCCGGTTTTGACCTCGTCATTGTCGAAACCTCGGGCATTGGCCAAGGCGACGCGGCCATTGTGCCGCACGTGGACGTGCCGGTGTACGTCATGACACCCGAATTTGGTGCTGCCAGCCAGCTTGAAAAAATCGACATGCTGGACTTTGCCGAGTTTGTCTCCATCAACAAATTTGACCGCAAGGGTTCGCTCGATGCCTTGCGCGATGTGGCCAAACAGGTACAGCGCAACAAGGAAGCATGGACCACCCCAGCCGACCAGATGCCGGTCTTTGGCACGATGGCGGCACGCTTCAACGACGACGGCGTGACCGCACTGTATCAAGCACTCAAAACTCGTCTGGTCGAGTTAGGTATGAAGCTGCCCCGCATTGAAGGTCTGCTCCCCATCGTCAACGTGCGCCACAGCACCAACCAGACCCCGGTCGTGCCTGCCGCCCGCACCCGCTACCTGGCGGAAATCAGCGACACCGTGCGCGGCTACAAGAAGCGCGCCAGAAGCGAGGCCGCACTCGCCAGGGAAATCCAGCAACTGCGCGCTGTCGCCAGGATGCTGCAAGTGGACAAGCCGGACAAAGCCCGCGCATCGGAGGCGGCGATTGACTTGGCCATCAAACGCGAAGCGAGGCAAGACCCCTCTGCCAAAAAACTGCTGGCCCAGTGGCCACAGATGCAGCAAGCCTATGCTGGCGACGAATATGTGGTGAAAATCCGCGACAAAGAAATTCGCACGGCGCTGACCACCCAATCCCTCAGCGGCACCACCATCCGCAAGGTCGCTTTGCCGCAATACGAGGACCACGGCGAGGTGTTGCAGTGGCTGATGCTGGACAACGTGCCCGGCAGCTACCCCTACACCGCCGGCACCTTTGCCTTCAAGCGCGAGGGCGAAGACCCCACCCGCATGTTTGCTGGTGAAGGCGACGCTTTCCGCACCAACACCCGCTTCAAGCTGCTCAGTTCGGGCATGGCGGCCAAGCGCTTGTCCACCGCGTTTGACTCGGTCACGCTGTACGGCAACGACCCCGACCTGCGGCCCGACATTTACGGCAAAGTGGGCAACTCGGGCGTATCCATCGCCACGCTGGACGACATGAAGGTGCTGTACGACGGCTTTGACCTGTGCAGCCCGTCGACCTCGGTGTCGATGACCATCAATGGCCCTGCGCCCAGCATTCTGGCGATGTTCATGAACACGGCGATAGACCAGAACATCGACAAGTTCAAAGCAGACAATGGCCGCGAGCCGACGGACACCGAGACCGAAAAAATCAGGGCGTGGGTGCAGGAAAACGTGCGTGGTACCGTGCAAGCGGACATTCTGAAGGAAGACCAGGGCCAGAACACCTGCATCTTCTCAACCGAGTTCAGCCTGAAAGTCATGGGCGACATTGCCGAGTATTTTGTCCACAACCGTGTCCGCAACTTTTACAGCGTCTCCATTTCAGGCTATCACATTGCCGAAGCCGGCGCCAACCCGATCAGCCAGTTAGCGTTTACGCTCAGCAACGGCTTTACGTTTGTGGAGGCGTATCTGGCCAGGGGCATGCACATTGACGATTTCGCGCCCAACCTGAGTTTCTTCTTCAGCAACGGCATGGACCCCGAATACACCGTGATGGGCCGCGTGGCCCGGCGCATCTGGGCGGTGGCGATGAAGGAGAAATACGGCGCCAACGAGCGCAGCCAAAAGCTCAAATACCACATCCAGACCAGCGGCCGCAGCCTGCACGCGCAGGA
>JASJPN010000033.1:0-7577 GCA_031426635.1 Polaromonas sp. | reverse complement strand
GGCGACGGCATAGGTGGCCCATTCGGCGACGATTTCCATGGTTCTGGCTGACGGCAAGGAAGCGGGGCCGCCGTAAATGTCATCCAACAGCCGTTCGTGGACAATCATTTTGGCGGCGGTGAAGGCCAGCACGGCAGCGCCGAGGTGGATGATGATGGGGAAGCGCTCCACCAGTTTGAGCACCATGGTGCTGCCAAAGACCACAATCGGCACGCTGATCAAGAGGCCAATGATGACCAAGTCAAACGCGCCATGCGCCGCGCCCGCGACACCAAGCACGTTGTCAACGCCCATCAGTGCATCGGCAATGACGATGGTTTTCATGGCTCCCCAAAAGGTGTTGGTGACGGGACCACTGTGTTCCTCCTGACCCTGATCGGCCAAGAGCGTGTAGGCAATCCACAACAAACCCAGGCCGCCGACCAACATCAAACCAGGGATTTTGAGCAGCCAGACCACGCCCACCGTCATGGCAGAGCGCACCACGATGGCACCCACGGTGCCCCAGGCGATGGCTTTTTTCTGTAAATGCTTGGGCAGACTGCGTGCGGCCAGTGCAATGACGATGGCATTGTCGCCGGCAAGGACGAGGTCAATCAAAATGATGGCTAAGAGGGCAGACCACCAGGCGGTTGAGAATAATTCCATAGACATACTCCAAAATCAGGTTCTTCAAGTTTCGATGTGGACCGCCGACGGGTGGCGGTCCGAATGGGTAGAAACTGAACGGCTTGATGAGTGGGGCGAACCATGCTTGGCGTATGTTTAGCGCGCACACTTCGATCAAACCAGCACAGGTTTCAATCGAAGGTCTGGCTCGTCATGCCGGGGCAGCATGACCAACAAGCCGGAAATTGACCCATAAGAGAAAACTTCGTATTGACGACTTGTTGTGGCACTTTTGCGGGCTAGTCTATTTGGAGAGAGTGGCGCTGCAAAAGAGGGAGTTACTCCCCTTCGGTCGCGCTATTATATGACGAGGCGTTGGTGCGCGCGGCATATTTTTGCCCCAGACCATTCAAGGCAGGGCTTCAGGTGTGACTTTTCACCCAGCGCACAATGTCAGCAGCGCCCATCGCACCGGGTTGTCGCGCGACCTCGCGGCCGCCCACAAACAGCGCCAGCGTGGGAATGCTGCGAATGTTGAAGCGTGCGCCCAGGTTGGGCACGGCCTCGGTGTCCACTTTGACCAAGCGCACTTGCGGCTCAAGCTGCGCGGTGGCCTGCGCGTAGGCGGGCGCCATCTGGCGGCACGGGCCGCACCACGGAGCCCAGAAATCGACCAGCACGGGAATCTGGTTGCGGCTGATGTGCTTGTCAAAAGCGACCTCATCCAGATTGGCAGGGTGCGCGTCAAACAGGTGTTTTTTGCATTGGCCGCAGGTGGGCGCACTGCCCAGCTGGTCCGTGCGGACGCGGTTGGTGGTGTGGCAGTGGGGGCAGACGATGTGTGTTGATTCAGTCATGTTTTTCACTTGAGGGTTGGCGTTTGTATTTCAAGCACCTGGCCAGCACGCACGGCCAGTAGCTCGCCCTCGGCCAGCGGCAGCCAGGCCTCATCGGTGAGCGGGACGCTGGCGATCAACACAACGGTTTGACAGACGGGGTTGATTGTCAGTCCGCCGTGGTGATCAGGCGAGGTGTCGGCAGGTGTGCAATGTCGTTGCAGCGTCCACAGTCCTGGCGGCTCTGCCCGACCGCTTGCTTGTTGCAGGCGCCGGTGGCCATGCGCAAACAGGGTATCGCCGTCGGCGTAAAGGAAGTTGGCTGGCCCGAGCGCGCGCAGGTCAGCCGCGAACGTGGCCAGCAGCGACAGGCGCGCCTCCAGGGACGGCGGGTTGGCGCCTTCCCACAGCGGGCGCAGGCGCGCCAGTAATGCGCAGAAGGCATGCTCGGAGTCGGTCTGCCCGACCGGTTGGTAAGACCCCAGAGTCAGTACCGCGCTGCTCGCGATACCCGGCAAATCGCCGTTGTGGGCGAACACGTGCGTGCGGCCGCCGAGTTCGCGCACGAAGGGTTGCGTGTTTGAAAGCTGCACGGTTCCCTGGGTGGCGTGGCGGATATGCGAGATGGCCAGGTGCGTGCTTGGACCCTGAGTTTCGAGATAGCGCACCAGCGCGCTGTCGGCGGCAGCCACAGGCTCGCGGAACAGCGCAACGTCTTCACCCTGATAGAACGCGACGCCCCAGCCGTCGCGCGTGCTGTTGGCCTGGCCACCACGCGAAGCCAGCGTCCGTAATGAAAAGGTTAATCGCTCGGGCTGTGAGCTTGACATGGCTAATAACTCACACATGATGAGGCGCGTCTTGATTTTGATCGCGGGTCAGCGCTGTAGCGGGTCCTGCGATGGGCAGGTCTGTCGATATGTCTCCACAAGGGACAGTAAACGGAACTTTGACTGCCTGCAACGTCACATGCGTGATCTCGAATCGATCGTGCAACTGATCGGTCGCGTGCTTTAGAAAGGCATCGTCAGCAGGGCTTTGCGGCATGACCAGATGGGCGGTCAGGGCGACGTGCGACGTGCCCATCGCCCAGATGTGCAGGTCATGCACGCGCGTCACGCCGGGAAGCGCCATCAGACAGTCAAGAACAGCCTGGGGATTCACGCTGTCCGGCACACCGTCAAACAGCATATGCAGCGACTGTTTAAACAGGCTCCAGGTGCCCAACAAGATGATGACGGCAATCGCCAGACTGACCACCGGATCCAGCCAGACCCAACCCATCCACAACGTCAGCGCGCCGGCGATGACCACCCCCGCCGACACGAGCGCATCGGCGGTCATGTGCGTGAAGGCGCCGCGGATGTTCAGGTCGCTGTCGCGCCCGCGCATGAACAGCAGCGCCGTGGCCGTGTTGATGACAATGCCTACGCCCGCCACCAGCATGATGGTCACGCCTTCGGCACCCAAAAAGGGTTCTGGCGAGAGCAGCCGACTGATCGCCTCCCACATCAGAGCGCCCATGGCCACCAACAGGAGCAGCGCATTGGTAAAAGCAGCCAGGATCGTTCCGCGCTTCCAGCCATAGGTGCGCCGTGCGCTGGGTCGCAACTTGACCGCCAGTGCACCTACCCAAGCCAGCACCAATCCCGCGACATCGCCGAGGTTATGGCCCGCGTCGGCCAAGAGGGCCAGTGAGTTGATCTTCCAGCCATAAAACGCCTCGATGGCTACAAAGACGACGTTGAGTGCTATACCAAGGGCAAAGGCGCGGTTGAAGCTGGCGGGAGCATGATCGTGGGCTTGACGGTGGTCGTGTCCTGCACTCATGGTTTGTTTTATTTCACTTGACGCAGTGCATTACTGAGTTGATCGGCCAGCTCAGCCCAGTCTGAATCTTGCACGATGGCTTCGCGCAGGAACGCTGCTTGCGCGGGCGTCCAAAAAGGGGCATCGGGCAGACGGACGGTAGCGGTCAGTGGCGTGTGCGTCGCCAGGAAGTGCTTGATGCCCAGCTCGTCAGAGGGTAGGCCCAATTGGGCAAAGAGATCGCTGAGGTGATGCATGGGTTGATTCATGGTGTGATTTAAGCCTGGTTTGAGTGACTCGGTTTCAGGCCAGGCAACCGCCAAACTGGTGGTGGGTGTGCATTTGTCCGCTGGCACCTGCGCCAAGAATGATGAAGTTCATACAAATTTTCAGGTACGAATCCGGCCGTCCCCGGTCAACATGGAGAGCTCCACAAAGCTTGACGCCACATGGTCGGTCGATGAAAGGTTCACGGCAAACCCGCCGAACGACTGACTGCCAATCGACTCCAGTCCGTGAATCAGCCCTTCACGTGTGGCACCCTTGCCGCCTGCGCGCCGCAGACCCTCGGTGAACATCCTGGCGGCCAGATAACCCTCCATGCTGGAGAAGTTGGCCCGTGCGTCGCCGCCCACTTTTTTGATTGAATCCACAAACTCGCGGGTGATGGGACGCGCGGTATTGTAGGGTGAAGGCACCACTTGCGACACCACCACACCCGCGCCCTCTTTGCCCAGTTCATCGGCCAACGCTTGTGCACCCACAAATGACACGTTGTAGAACGTGCCGCCATAACCCGCCTTGTGCGATGCACGAATGAAGGCCGCGCATGACTTGTATGCGCTGATTTGCACCACTGCGTCGGGCGCGGCGGCCAGCAGCGTTTTAACCGCACCGTCCACATTAACCGAGTTGCGCTCTACAGTGGCCTGCGCGACCAGCTTGAGATTCAGCGCGCCCAGCGCCAGCGTCATGCCATCAAGCCCCGCCTTGCCATAGGCGTCATTTTGGTAGAAAACGGCGATTTTTTTCAGCCCGAGGTTGGTCAATTGCTTCACGATCAGCGCGGTTTCGTCGTTGTAAGACGCGCGCAGGTGAAACACATTTTTGTTATGCGGCTCGCGCAAGCCCATGGCCCCGGTAAACGGCGCGATGAACGGCACTTTTTCCGCTTTGACCATCGGCAAAGCGGCCAAACTGGTGGGTGTGCCGATGTAGCCAAACAAGGCAAACACACCTTCGTCGATCAGTTGGCGCGTATTGGCCGCGCACCGGTCAGGCTCATAACCATCGTCGAGCTTTTTGATTTCAATGGATTTGCCGCCAACGCCACCCTGCGCGTTGACCTGGTCAAACCACATTTTGGCACCCTGGTGAAACTGAATCCCCAGTTGCGCAGCTGGCCCGGTGAATGCGGCAGATTGACCCAGAATGATTTTGTTGCCAGTTTGCGCACGTACGGTGTTGAACCCGGCCAGCAGAGCTGCACCAGAAGTGAGGGAGAATTGACGACGTGTAATCATGAGTAATTTTTTCTGATGGTGATGGTCGACCTAAACGACCGGCTGCCACCCCAAATGGGCAAGCAAGAGGCAAATTTTAATTCTTTTGAAGATGGATAACTGCATGAACAATTCACACCCCTCCAGCGCCATCAAGGTCATGGCTTTTGATGTTTTCGGCACCGTGGTGGACTGGCACAGCGGCATTGCACGCGAGGTGCAGTCTTTGCGCCCTGACGTGGACGGCGATGCCTTCGCCTTGGCGTGGCGCGCAGGTTACCAGCCCGCCATGCGACGGGTGATGTCGGGCGAGTTGGGCTGGACGCTGATTGATGACCTGCATCGCCTGATCCTGGACGAGATATTGGTCCAATTCGGCCTGACTGATTTGACTGAAGCCCAAAAGCAGCGCCTCAACACAGCCTGGCATCGGCTGGACCCTTGGCCCGACGTGGTGGCGGGCTTGAGCCGGCTCAAATCGCGTTTTACGATTTGCACCCTGTCCAACGGCAACATCGGTTTGCTCACCCACATGGCCAAACGCGCCGCGCTGCCGTGGGATTGCATCCTGTCCGCCGAGGTGTTCAGAGCCTACAAGCCCGACCCCGCCGCCTACCTGGGCGTGGCCAAGGTGTTTGATGTGACTCCAGCCGAGGTGATGCTGGTCGCCGCGCACCAGGACGACCTCGCTGCCGCGCGCGCCTGCGGTCTGCAAACCGCCTACATCGAGCGCCCGGCTGAATTTGGGCCAAACCACCCCAAAGATGTCTCGCCTGACCCCGCTAACACCTTCCACGCCAAAGACTTTTTGGCGCTGGCTGAGCAGTTGGGGTGTTAGAACTCACTCATCCTTCACCCGCCCGCGCAGCGACTTGGTTTCCGACCGCTGGCTTTTCGATTCCAGCCGTTTTTGTTTTGAGCCATAGCTTGGCTTGGTGGCCCGGCGCACCTTGGGCGGCAGGGCGACGCTGTTGACCAACTCGTGCAGGCGCAGCATGGCGTCCAGCCGGTTCATGTCCTGGGTGCGGTGCTGCTGCGCCTTGATGACCAGCTCGCCTGCCTTGGTGATGCGGCTGTCATGCAGCGCCAGCAGCCGCTCCTTCACGTCAGCGGGCAGGGAGGACGCACCAATGTCAAACCGCAGGTGAATCGCACTCGACACCTTGTTGACATTTTGCCCACCCGCACCCTGCGCCCGAATGGCGGTGATGGTGACTTCGGATTCCTGGATTTGGAGCATGGGGAGTCGAGGGTGACGGGGTAGGGCGGGTATTTGCTGACGATTGAAGGGGGTGAATTTGGCTGTAGTCGGCGTATGATACTTCGTCTGGGGCGATTGAATGGCCTATTCGTTGATCAGCTCGCATCCCAGCCACAGCATCGCTCACCACGCTCAAGGGAGAATTGTCATGGCCAGAAAGATGATGAAAGCAGCCGTGTTTGTCGAACCCGGTCGCATCGTGCTCGAAGACAAGCCGATCCCCGACATCGGGCCCAACGACGCGCTGATCCGCATCACCACCACCACGATCTGTGGCACCGACGTGCACATCCTGAAGGGCGAGTACCCGGTCGCGAGGCGCCTGACGGTCGGGCATGAGCCGGTGGGCGTGATTGAGAAGCTGGGTTCGTCCGTCAGCGGTTACGAGGAGGGTCAGCGCGTCATCGCCGGTGCCATCACGCCCTGCGGCTACAGCTATGCCTGCCTGTGCGGCATGCACTCGCAGGACGGCGGCAGTGGCAAACACGGCTTTAAGGCGCTCGGCGGCTGGCGCTTTGGCAACACCATCGATGGCGCGCAAGCCGAATACTTGCTGGTGCCTGATGCGATGGCAAACCTCAGTCCCATCCCCGATGCGTTGAGCGACGAGCAGGTGCTGATGTGCCCGGACATCATGTCCACCGGATTCGCTGGCGCTGAGAGCGGGCATATCCGCATCGGTGATGTGGTCGCGGTGTTTGCGCTCGGCCCGATTGGTCTTTGCGCGGTGGCTGGCGCCAAACTGTTGGGCGCGTCCACCGTGATCGGGGTTGACACGGTGGCTGCACGGCTCTCGGTGGCCGGTAAGCTCGGTGCCAACCATGTGCTCGATTTCAAGCAGTGCAATCCGGTAGAGGAAATCATGAGGCTTACCGACGGGCGTGGTGTCGACTGTGCGATTGAGGCGCTCGGTACGCAGCAAACCTTCGAGAACGCGCTGCGCGTGCTGCGGCCAGGGGGCACCCTGTCGAGCCTGGGCGTCTATTCCGGGGACCTGACGATTCCGATGTCCGCCTTTGGCGCTGGTCTCGCTGATTACAAGATCGTCACGACGCTGTGCCCCGGCGGCAAGGAGCGTATGCGGCGTCTGCTAAACGTGGTCGCCTCGGGCGACGTGGACCTGAAGCCGCTGGTCACGCACCGCTTCAAGCTTGACCAGATCGAAGCCGCCTACGAGCTGTTCGCCAACCAGCGCGACGGCGTGATGAAGGTCGCAATCACACCGTGAACATTGGCATAGCCCATTTTTTTATATATGCCAGCCATCGCAAGCACTTCCATTTGTACCAACCAGGCACTTTATGAACAAGCCAAGGTGGATGCCACCGTTGAATACCGCAGCAGATGTCGATTCGGCGGTTGAGGGTGTCCCATCAGCCCTCTACTTCTGAGTTCAGTGGAAAACGGAGGGATTACCCACGAATTCACCGCAAAATCAACGCACAATGCGATCAGGCGGCGCGCCTTCGTCGCATTTTTTGCAGGCCAGCAACACCCCAATCTTCGCATCCCGCCCCGCATGGGTCAGCACCCACGGGCGGCTGACCAAGGGCGGGTTGT
>JASJPN010000032.1:0-8909 GCA_031426635.1 Polaromonas sp. | reverse complement strand
GTTTGCGAGGATGTAAGAATTTTTGTGCAAAGGCCCAAAGATTTGGACCGCCACAAAACGACAGATAAACACAATGGTCCGATCGCCCTCTAAAAAATCGTGGCTGATGCTGGCAGGCTTCATGGGCTTACTGCTGGTGTTGGCTGCATTGCGACCCCTTGCGCACCCGGATGAGGGTCGTTACGCTGAAATCGGTCGATGGATGCTTCAAAGCGGAGATTGGTTGATACCCCGCCTGAACGGCTTGCCCTTTTTCCACAAACCCCCCTTGTTGTATTGGCTCGAAGCCCTGTCGCTTGCCACGTTTGGCATTCATCCGTGGGTAGCCAGATTGGTGCCGGCTTTGCACGCAGGCTTGATGCTTTTAGTCGTTTACCTGGCGGCTCGTCGTGTTGGCTCAGAACACCTGGCTCGGCGAGCGGCGGTGATGTTGGGCACCAGTTTGGCTTTTTTGGCGGGTGGCCAATATGTGAACCACGACATGATGGTAGCCACCTGGATCAGCGTGGCCATCGGGTGTTTTGCCTTGGCCTTTTTGGCTGGGGATAAGCCCGACCCGCAGTTGGCTCGGATGGGCTTTGTTGCCTGTGCTTTGGGTATCCTCAGCAAAGGTCTCATCGGTGTGGCGTTGCCTGGCCTGGTGCTGTTGATTTGGTTAATTTGGACGGGCCAATTCAAAAAAATAAAATCGTTGCCCTGGTTCAGTGGCCTCAGTTTGTTTGGGGTAATCGCGATCCCCTGGTTCGTGCTGGCTGAACAAAAAGTCCCGAACATGCTGAATTACATATTTGGCACGCAGCAGTTTGAGCGATTCACCACAGCCACTTTTAACAACAATCGCCCCTGGTGGTTCTACATCGTCTGCTTGCTGATTATTTTTTTCCCTTGGGCATTTTTTGCACTAGCGCAGAAAATCAGGGGTTTCTCGACTAAAAACATCGCCACAACAACAGCGAACGCCGAGGTCGTTGAACAAGCCGCCCAGCCAACGTTTCCACCCGCTGTGATCAGCCTCTGTTGGATATGGGTGGTGGCAATTATTGGGTTTTTCTCATTTCCTGCTGCCAAGATCGTCGGATACGCCTTGCCGGTCATCCCGCCACTGGCTATGTTGGCGGCTGCTGGGTGGCAAACGATCATGGGCCATCGGCGGTATGAACGTCAGATTTTCGTCATCTTGTGCGTCGTTAACGTGGCACTAGGGCTGGGCCTGACTTTGATGACAGGTCGTTACACCAAAAAACACTCGACGCTGGACCTTGAACAGACCTTGGCCTGTCTGGCAAAACCCGGGGATACGTACTACGTCATGGACGGTTATCCTTATGACCTTCCCTTCATTCTAAAAATGAACAAGCCCATGATGGTGGTGCAAGACTGGGCGGCGCTGCGGCTGAACACGGCAGACAATTGGCACCGTGAATTGTTGGACGCCGCTGATTTCGACCCCATCAACGCCAAAGTATTACAAACCGCCGCCCAATTGGAACTGGCCAAAGTGCAGCCGGGAAACTGGCTATTGGTCACTTCAAACGCCTCTGGCAAGGAGGCTCTGATGGGTTGGATCAAGGTGAAGCAGGGTGCGGCCTGGACTTTGTATCGGTCCGCACCCCCCAATGCAGCAGAAACATGGAGAGACATGGCGCCCCCGGCTCCGTCATCTTGCAATGATGCCAACTTGAAATAAAGCACAAATTTGAGAAGAAAAGCGCAAACAGCCTTTCAAGATTCAAAGCAGTTAAAATAGCACAATTGTATTTTTGCTATCATTTTTTACTGTTTTCGTGGTGAAATCTCGTGGTTCAATATAAACATACACACTGAGCCGCCATCGTTGCGGCTCATTTTGAGCTGATTTGCTCGCCGTCCGTTCTTCATTACAACTTATGTCGCCCAATTTACACCCCATGATCAATGTGGCCGTCAAGGCTGCTCGTGCTGCTGGCTCCCTCATCAACCGCGCTGCGCTGGACATTGAAGCGGTTCGCGTCTCCAGCAAGCAAGTCAACGACTTTGTCACCGAAGTGGATACGGCTTGCGAGCAAGTCATCATTGAGACCTTGCTCACAGCCTACCCCGGCCACGGCATTTGGGCGGAAGAGTCAGGTTCCGAATACGGCGCCCAAGACTCTGAGTTTGTATGGATCATCGACCCGCTGGACGGCACCACCAACTTTATCCATGGCCTGCCGGTGTACTGTGTCAGCATCGCTTTGGCCGTGAAAGGCAAAATCGAGCAAGCCGTCGTGTATGACCCCACCCGCAACGATCTGTTCACCGCCACCAAAGGGCGCGGCGCGTACATGAACGACCGCCGCCTGCGGGTCAGCAAGCGCATCCGCCTGGAGGAATGTTTGATCTCCACCGGCTTCCCGTACCGCGCTGGCGACAACTTACCCACCTATTTGCACATGCTGGGCGACATCATCCCGCGCACCGCCGGTGTGCGCCGCCCCGGTGCGGCTGCCCTGGACCTGGCTTATGTGGCTGCTGGCTTTACCGACGGCTTTTTTGAGACGGGTTTACAGCCTTGGGACGTGGCAGCAGGCTCGCTCTTGATTACCGAGGCAGGCGGTCTGATTGGCAACTTCACTGGTGATGCTGACTTTTTGGAAACCAAAGAGTGCATGGCCGGTGCGCCCAAAATTTACGCCCAAATGGCACCGATTTTGAGCAAATACAGCAAATTTGCCAGTGCGGGTGAAAAAGCGGGCGTGCGGCAATCGCTGAGCCTGAAAAAATCTGCGCCATAAAACGCCTCTGAAGTTTGCATAAGGTTCGAATCATCTAACGGTTTTTTAACGTGTCTGTCGACTACAGCGCCCATACCCCCATGATGCAGCAGTACCTGGCCATCAAGGCTGAGTACCCCACCACGTTGGTGCTGTACCGCATGGGCGACTTTTACGAGCTGTTTTTTGACGATGCTGAAAAAGCAGCGCGGCTGCTTGACATCACCCTCACCCAGCGCGGCCAGTCGGCTGGCTCACCCATTGCGATGGCGGGGGTGCCGTTTCATGCGGTTGAAAACTACCTCGCCAAACTCATCAAACTCGGCGAATCGGTGGCGATTTGTGAACAAGTGGGCGAGGTCACCGGCAAAGGCCCGGTCGAGCGCAAGGTCGTGCGCGTCATTACCCCCGGAACGCTGACGGACAGTGCGCTCCTCAGCGACAAAACCGAATCCATCCTGCTGGCCGTGCATCAAGGCACCCGCAACACCTGCGGCCTGGCCTGGCTCAACGTGATGCAGGGCGAACTGCATTTGGCTGAATGCGCCCCTGACGAGCTGGCCAACTGGGTCATGCGCATGGCCCCCAGCGAGTTGTTGTTCAGCGCCGATGTCACCTCCAAATTTGAAGCCAACCTCAAAGCACTGCAACAAGGCGGCTCGTCTAAATTCAACCTGACGAAGCGCCCTGAATGGCAATTTGATGCCGCGTTGGGTCAACGCAAGTTGCTGGAATGCTTCAAAGTGGCCAGTTTGACCCCTTGGAATGCCGAGGCCTTGATGCAGGCCCATGCGGCCGCTGGTGCGCTCTTGGCCTACGCCGAGCACACGCAAGGCCGCGTGTTGACGCACCTGCAGACTATCGTCGTGCAAAAAAACGATGCGTTCATTGACCTGCCGCCGACCACACGCCGCAACCTGGAGCTAACCCAAACCTTGCGTGGCGAAGACTCACCGACCTTGTTTTCGCTGCTTGACACCTGTATGACGGGTATGGGTAGCCGGCTGCTAAAGAGTTGGCTGCTTGCGCCGCCACGTGATCGCACCATCGCTGCGCAGCGCCTGGATGCGATTGCAACGCTGCAAACCAGCAGTGCGTGGCAGCTACTTCGCCAAGCGCTCAAAGGCAGCGCCGATGTAGAGCGCATCACAGCGCGCATCGCCCTGCGCCAGGTGCGCCCACGGGAGTTGGTTGGACTGCTTGCAACGCTACAAAAATCAGAGCACATCAGGCAACAAATACGCCGGCTAAATGACGATTTTGAGGGTGATTTTGATGCTGATTTGAATCATTCAGGCCAACTATTGGGCAACCTAGCCCACAGCCTGCAAGCCCCGCCAGACTGCGCCAGACTGCTGGCGCGCGCCATTCACCCCGAGCCTGCCGCCTTGGTACGCGACGGCGGCGTGATTGCCACCGGATTTGACGCTGATCTCGATGAGCTGCGCGCCATCGCCGAAAATTGCGACGCCTTCCTGCTTGAGTTAGAGACCCGCGAAAAAACCCGCACCGGCATTGCCAACTTGCGCGTTCAGTTCAACAAAGTACATGGTTTTTATATTGAAATCTCGCAAGGCCAGCTCGCCAACGTGCCCGCCGACTACCGCCGCCGCCAAACGCTGAAAAACGCCGAGCGCTTCATCACGCCCGAACTCAAGGCCTTTGAAGACAAGGCCCTGAGTGCGCAAGACCGTGCCCTGGCACGAGAAAAATGGCTGTTTGAGCAGGTGCTGGACGAGCTGCAAGCATTCATCCCCCCACTCAGCCAGCTCGCCAAAGCCCTGGCCAGCCTGGACGCGCTGTGCGCTCTGACCGAACGTGCCTTGACCCTCAACTGGTGCGCCCCGCAGTTTGTCCGCGAACCGTGTATTGATATCCGCCAGGGCCGCCACCCGGTGGTGCAGGCGCGCCTGGCTGAGGCATCCAGCGCCGCCTTCATCGCCAACGACACGCTGCTTTCCCACAAGCAGCGCATGCAAATCATCACCGGCCCGAACATGGGCGGCAAATCGACCTACATGCGCCAGGTCGCGCTGATGGTGCTTTTGGCGAGCATGGGCAGCTATGTGCCCGCAGCCGCTTGCCGCCTCGGGCCGATTGATGCGATCCACACCCGCATTGGCGCGGCGGACGATTTGGCCAACGCGCAGTCCACCTTCATGCTGGAGATGACGGAGGCGGCGCAAATCTTGCACAGCGCCACGCCCAACTCACTGGTGCTGATGGACGAGGTTGGCCGGGGCACCTCGACCTTTGACGGCCTGGCCCTGGCCAGCGGTATTGCCACCCATTTGCATGACAAAACGCAGGCTTTCGCCTTATTTGCCACGCATTATTTTGAATTGACACAATTTCCGGCGCAGCACCACGCTGCTGTGAACGTCCACGTCAGCGCGGCTGAATCGGGCGCAGACATTGTGTTTTTGCACGAGATTGAACCCGGCCCAGCGAGCCGCAGTTTTGGCGTGGCGGTGGCAAAATTGGCGGGCATTCCCGCGCCGGTGTTGAAGCACGCACGCCATGCCTTGCAAACGCTGGAGTCGCGGCAAACGGCGTCGCAGAGTCAGGTCGATTTATTCAGCATGCCCGCCACAGTGGAAGTTGCCGCTTCCAGCGCTTTAGAATCGGCCTTGGTAGCCGCACTGGCAGCCGTCAATCCCGACAACTTGAGTCCGCGTGAGGCGCTTGAGGCTTTGTACGCTTTGAAAAAATTAATCGAATAACCGTCCCTATTTAAAAACAACGCCATGACCTATTGCGTCGCCATCAAACTCAACGCCGGTTTGGTATTCTTATCCGACTCGCGCACCAACGCAGGCTTGGACCAAATCGGTACATTCCGAAAAATGATGGTGTACGAGAAGCCGCAAGACCGCTTCATGGTGCTTTTGTCTGCCGGAAATTTGTCCGTCTCGCAGTCCGTCCGCGAAATTTTGCAAACCGAGCATTTGAAAGACGCAGCCGAGGGCGAATCCATCACCATCTGGAACGCCAGGAGCATGTTTGATGCCGCACGGGTGCTGGGCTCCGCGATTCGGCGTGTGCATGAACGCGATGCCGAGTCGCTCAAATTGGCGGGTGTGGAGTTCAACGTGTCGATGGTCTTGGGCGGCCAAATCAAAGGCGAGGCCATGCGCTTGTTTCAAGTGTATTCAGCCGGCAACTTCATTGAGGCCACGCCAGAAACGCCCTACTTCCAGGTGGGCGAATCCAAATACGGCAAGCCAGTGCTCGATCGCGTCATCACGCCCAGCACCCCGTTGGCCGAAGCCGCCAAATGCGCTTTGGTATCGATGGACTCAACCCTCAAGTCAAACTTGTCCGTCGGCCTGCCGCTGGACATGGTGGTGTATGAGGCGGACACGTTTCAAACCGACAAAGTTGTGTGCATCGACGAAAACAACCCCTACTTCAAGATGCTGCACAGCACCTGGGGCCAGCGCCTGCGCGAGGTCTTTGACAGCATTGAAGACCCGCTGTGGAACGATGGCGAAACCACTGTGCCATTGGTCGTTGCGCCCACGCGCAGCAAGCCTTTGAAAAAAATTGCCAATCCAAACGAAAAATTGATCTGACATTCATCATGAAGCGGTATTGAATGGCATTGATTGTTTTCTCCCACGCCAACAGCTTCCCGGCAGGAACCTACTGCGTGCTGCATCAAAGCCTGCGCGCACGGGGTCACACCGTCAAAGCGGTCGAACAATTTGGGCATGACCCGAAATACCCAGTGACCAGCAACTGGCCGCATTTGGTGCAACAGTTAGCCGACTTTGCTTTGCTGGAAGTACAAAAGTATGGCGAACCCGCCTATTTCGTCGGTCACTCTTTGGGTGGTTTTTTGAGCTTGATGGCGGCGTGTCGCCATCCCGCCCTTTGCCGGGGCGTGGTCTTGCTGGACTCACCCATTTTGGGCGGTTGGCGGGCCAAAACTTTGGAACTTGTCAAACGCGTCCAGCTGCTTGGCTCGGTGGGACCGGGCAAAGTCAGTCAACGGCGGCGCAACAGCTGGGACAATGCCGATGCTGCGTTGGCACACTTTGCCAGCAAAAAAATATTTGCCCGGTGGCAACCGCAGGTGCTGCAAGACTACATCGCGCATTGCACGCATGAAGACGAGGCTTCAGGCAAACGTGTGCTGAATTTTGACCGCGCTGTAGAAACCGCCATTTACAACACCTTGCCACACAATCTGGATCGACTCATCAAACGTCACCCCGCGCAGTGTCCGGTGGCGTTTATTGGCGGAAATGACTCGCAAGAAATGAAGCAAGTGGGCATGACCATGACCCACAAGCTAGCCAAAGGCCGCATTCAAATGCTGCCGGGCTCGCACCTGTTTCCGATGGAGCGACCGCAAGAGACGGCGGCAGCCATTGAGGCCGCCATCAAATCCATGAGCTGAGGTTTTGTGGGTTTATGCCGCCCACCTGATCCAGCCCTGCCAGCTGGTGAGCAACACCAACAGCCCAAAACCAATCCGGTAATACGCAAAGCCAACAAAGCTGTGCGTCGCAATAAATCGCAGCAGCCAGCGGATGCACAACCACGCGCTGATGAACGACACCACCAGCCCGACACCAAACATAGGCGCATCAGCCCATGACAGCAAAGCGCGCTCTTTGTAGAGACTGTACGCACCCGCGCCGATGAGCGTGGGAATGGCCAGATAAAACGAAAAATCAGTCGCCGCTTTGCGACTCATGCCCAGCAACATACCGCCAATGATGGTGGCACCACTGCGGCTGGTGCCCGGAATCATGGCCAGGCATTGCACCAGCCCGACTTTAAGCGCATCCAGCGGCGTCATGGCATCGACGGAGTGGATGGTGACGGTGCCTGTCGTTTTCATGGACTCCACAAGATCATCGTGAATGCTGATAGGCACGTATGTTTCAGCCTTTTGACGCTTTTCAGCCCACAAAATGATGAAGCCGCCGATGATGAAGGTGCTCGCCACCACCACTGGCGTGAACAAATGCGCCTTGATCGCTTTGCCAAACAGCAGCCCCAACACCACGGCGGGCAAAAAGGCAATCAACACATTGAGGGCAAAACGCTGCGCCTGTTTGGAGCTGGGCAGCGTCACCACCGTCTCGCGAATCTTCTGCCAGTAAACCCAAATCACCGCAAAAATCGCGCCGGTTTGAATCGCAATGTCAAACACCTTGCCCTTCTCGTCGTCAAAACCAAGCAACGCACCCGCGAGGATCAAATGCCCGGTCGATGAAATCGGCAAAAATTCGGTCAAACCCTCGACCAGCCCCATGATGCCGGCTTTAACTAACAACAAAACATCCACAGTGTTTTCCTCAAAGGAGTGATCAATACCGTGGATTATCCCCGTTGTTAGTGTCTCAACAAGAAACAGTTTTCAAACAAAAGCTCAAAAGCTGTTTAAAAACTGACTTGCAAACCCAGCTTCAAGCTGCGCCCGGGCAAGGGTACTTTCGGAAACGCGGTGGTGGTCAACACCGACGTTGCGCTGTAAGCCAACTGATCCGTCAGGTTATCCACACGAGCGTACCAGAGCAAGTCTGCGGCACCCTGCTTCATTTTGTAGGTCACAGCAGCGTTCCACAGTGTGTAGGCATCGGTCGTGCGCTGGCCTACATCTGGTACACGGTTTTGCGCAAACGCGTGATCAGCACCCAGACGTGCACCCCATGGACCGTTGCCCCAAACCACCGTTGCCCCCACCCGCATGGGGGCGATACGCGGCAAGGCTTGGCCGGTGCTCACATTGGTGGCGCTTACCACATCTGCCCGCAGGTTCAAGTCCAGCGTTTGGGCCATGCCGGAGCGAGAAGCGTCAGCGATGGCGCCACCCGCACCGACCAAACGCAGCGTGCCACTGGCCTCTAGCCCGGTCAAACGCGCTCGGACACCGCGGTAGGCGGTATCCGCCAAGATGTTTTCGCCGCTAGCATCGGCCACCCCGTCGCCGTTGGCATCAACGGGGTTGCGCTCGCCATCTGCGCCGCGTCTGTTGCCCGTCGCGTCCAGACCAATGAAGTTGGCAAAACGGCTGGTGTAGGCGTTGATGGCCAACTGGTGCGCACCCTGTTTGAAAGCCAAACCCAGGTCCAGGCTGGTTGATTTCTCTAAACCCAAAGCGCTGTTGCCCGTTTCCCATGCTGCTGTGGCGATGTGCGGGCCGTTGGCATACAGCTCGTA
>JASJPN010000031.1:3793-5097 GCA_031426635.1 Polaromonas sp. | reverse complement strand
TTGCCATGAATGCTACAAAATTT
Organism: Polaromonas sp.; assembly: GCA_031426635.1. Lineage (GTDB taxonomy): Bacteria > Pseudomonadota > Gammaproteobacteria > Burkholderiales > Burkholderiaceae_C > Aalborgiella. The sequence goes on along the minus strand of JASJPN010000031.1, from coordinate 5,074 downwards.
GTGGTGCCAATGATCGTCGCCAGCCTGCTCGTCGCCGCCTATTCCGTCTATCGCTGGGCGGGTGTGGTGGTGGTGGCAAGTGGTTTGGTGATGTGGGCGCTGCTGCATTTCAACCGCATGATGCAAGTGCTCAAGCGCGCAGCCAACCGCCCCATCGGTTATGTGGGCAGCGCGGTCATGCTCAATGCCAAGCTCAAACCCGGTGTTACCTTGCTCCATGTGGTGGCTATGACCAAGGCGCTGGGCGAACTGCAAAGCCCCAAAGACCTGCAACCGGAGATTTACCGATGGACGGACGGCACACAGTCGCATGTAACTTGCGAATTTCTGAATGGAAAATTGAAGCAATGGACCCTGGCTCGGCCCGTGCCAGTCGAAGAATCACAAGACACAGATGCCGGCTGTCCAGCCGCTTAAAATCTCAATCTACATTCTCACAATTCAACTTCCTTAGGAAACACCGATGAGCGCAACCTCCCCCACTCAAGCCCCTGCCTTAGATGACCGCGACGGCAAAATCTGGATGGATGGTCAAATGGTCGAATGGCGCGATGCCAAAATCCATGTGCTGACCCACACCCTGCACTACGGCTGCGGCGCGTTTGAAGGCGTACGCGCCTACCAGTTGCAGGATGGCAGCACCGGCGTGTTCCGCCTGGAAGAGCACACCGAGCGCCTGTTCAACAGCGCCAAAATCTTGCGCATGAAAATCCCTTTCACCCCAGCGGAGGTGATGCAGGCCACGCTGGATGTGGTGCGCGCCAACAAGCTGCCCAGTTGCTACATTCGCCCGCTGACGTGGATTGGTTCTGAAAAGCTGGGCGTTTCGCCCAAAGGCAACAAGGTGCATTTGATGGTCGCCGCCTGGCCGTGGGGTGCCTACTTGGGCGACGAGGGCTTGAAGCGCGGTATTCGCGTCAAAACTTCCAGTTTTACGCGTCACCATGTCAACATCACCATGATTCATGCCAAGGCGGTGAGCAATTACACCAATTCAATTTTGGCCAACATGGAAGCCACCGACGAGGGCTACGACGAGGCCCTGTTGCTCGACCCGCAAGGTTTTGTCTCTGAGGGCGCGGGTGAGAACGTGTTTGTGGTGCGTAAAGGCGTGGTTTACACGCCTGACTCCAGTGCCGGTGCGCTCAACGGCATCACCCGCAACACCATCTTCGCCATCTGTCAGGATTTAGGCATTGAGCTGCGCGAGAAACCCATCACCCGCGATGAAATTTATATTGCCGATGAAGCCTTCTTCAGCGGCACTGCCGCAGAAGTCAC
>JASJPN010000031.1:0-3693 GCA_031426635.1 Polaromonas sp. | reverse complement strand
GGCGTGTTTTGCCCCAACCCAAAAGCGGACATGAAGCTGTGGGACAGTCACCCCAAGGTCTATTTGGATGTAGCGCGTACCGGCAGCGCCAAGTGCCCGTATTGCAGTACGGTGTATGCGCTCAAGGCGGGTGAGCATTTCGGCGGTGGCCACTAACAGCCTGGTCATCGCCCCCCAATGGATTGGGGACGCGGTGATGACCGAGCCGCTCATGCGGCGCCTGCACGCCCGTGGCGAACGCCTGACCGTTGGCGCTTTGCCGTGGGTCGCACCCGTCTACCGCGCCATGCCCAGCGTGGCAGAAGTCATTGAATTCCCTTTTGCCCACGGCGGTTTGCAGTGGGCGGCACGGCGCGGCATGGCCAAGCAAATGAAAAATCGCGTACAGCCGTTTGATTGCGCGTATGTGCTCCCGAATTCGCTTAAAAGTGCCTTGTTGCCGCTGTTGGCAGGTATCCCTCAGCGGATCGGTTACTTGGGCGAATCCCGTGTCGGTTTGTTGACACACCGCCTGAAAAACCCCAAAAACAAGCCGCCGATGGTGGCGTTTTACTCCGCACTGAGTGGCGCCACCGACGTCGCGGCGGATCGTCCGCAGTTGCAGATAGATGAGAGTCAGGTCGAAGCAACGCTTGATGAACTCGGTTTGCAGCGTCAGGGTTATATCGTCTTTTCGCCGGGTGCTGAGTACGGTTCGGCCAAACGTTGGCCCGCACAGCATTTTGCCGACCTGGCGTTGCGCTTGGACTGGCCGGTGGTGTTGCTGGGTTCAGCCAAAGAGTTTGCGTTGTGCGAATCTATCGCAGCGCCCGTCAATGCCCAGCGCCTTGGGCATTGTCTCAATTTGGCAGGAAAAACATCGCTGGCCGGTGCATTTTCTGTCATAGCTGCTACAAAATGCATCGTGAGTAACGATTCCGGCCTGATGCATGTGGCCGCCGCGCTAGGGGTGCCGCAAATCGCTATTTTTGGTTCATCCAGTCCTTTGCATACGCCGCCTTTGAGTACCCAAGCCCAGGTGCTGTGGCTTAAAAATGATCCCGGCTACCAGCCTCCACTCGATTGCGCACCTTGTTTTGCCAGAGAGTGCCCTTTGGGCCACACGCGCTGTTTGAATGGTATTTCAGTGAACCTTGTTTTTGAAAAAATCCCGCCATGAACTGGCAAACTGTCACCACCACCCCTGACTTGCTGGGCGAATCGCCATTTTGGCACCCGCAGGAGCAGATGCTGTATTGGGTCGATATTCCTGGCAAAAAGGTTCACCGCCTGAAACCATGTGCTGACACCGGCACCCGTGACGTGCAAAGTTGGGACTTGCCGCAAGAGCCCGGTTGCATCGCACCCGCCAGGCGCGGCGGCCTGGTGCTGGCGCTGCGAGAGGGGGTGTATCGTGCGCTGCACTGGGGCGGGACGCTGGAAAAGATCGTCCCCGCGCCCTTTGATACCACCACCACCCGTTTCAACGATGGCAAATGCGATGCCTTGGGTCGCCTGTGGGCGGGCACCGTGTACGAGCCCCGCAACGCCCGTCTGGCTGAGTTGTACTGCATCGACGCGCGTGGGACGGTTGAACAACACACGGCACCTCGGGTGGCAAGCAAACAGGGCGATGCGGTGGTGGCCAACGGCTTGGCCTGGTCGCCCGACAACACCCGCCTGTACTGGGCTGACACCACCCACCACGTCATTTATGTCTGGGACTGGGAGGCGGTCACGAGCGCGATGACGAACCGCCGTGTTTTCCATCAATTTGCGTCCAAACCAGTGGCTTGGACGACGCATATGGCGCAAGCGGGCAGTTATGGCGGCCGCCCCGATGGCAGTGCGGTTGATGTGCAGGGCAACTACTATGTGGCGATGTTTGAAGGGCAGCGCCTGCTCAAGTTTGCATCCACGGGCGAGTTGCTGGCTGAAATTCCCACCCCCACCCGGTGCACCACCATGCCGTGTTTTGGTGGCGAGGATTTGAAAACCTTGTTCATCACCACGGCCAGCTACAACCGCAGTGCAGAAGAGTTGGTGGCACAACCCCTGGCCGGGCATGTGTTTTCCATGCGGGTGGAGGTACCGGGTTTGCCCGTTAATTTCTTTGAAGATTGAAGTCAAATTTAGCGAAACAGGGGTCGAAAACCAGCAGCAAAGAAGCCAGTGTGCAACGGGTGTGAAATTTTGCGGTACCTCTTTGTTTAAAAAATTCACGCTACGCCGAGTGGCACTTGGTTAATATCTGAGCATGGATTCTCTATTGCCTCAGATCATTGATCGCATCAAAACTGCGGCCAGCACAGCCACGCCCTTACGCATTCGTGGCGGCGGAACCAAAGACTTTTATGGCCAGTCGTTGCAGGGCGAGGTGTTGGACACCACGGGGTTGGCGGGCATCACCAGCTACGAACCCAGCGAACTCGTCGTCACCGTGCGGGCGGGCACGCTGCTGGCTGAACTGGAAGCTGTTCTGGCCGAAAAAAACCAGTGTTTGCCCTTTGAGGCACCGCATTTCAAAGCTGGCACAACGGTTGGCGGCGTGGTCGCCGCCGGTTTAAGCGGCCCCAGCCGTGCCAGTGCCGGTGGTGTGCGGGATTTCATGCTGGGCGTCAGCATGATCAACGGTAAGGCGGAATCGCTGACTTTTGGTGGGCAGGTGATGAAAAATGTGGCCGGTTATGACGTGAGCCGCCTGATGGTGGGCTCGCTGGGGACGCTGGGCTTGATCACCGAAGTTTCGCTCAAAGTGCTGTCCATCGCGCCAGCAGAGGCGACTTTGAAATTTGAATGCTCGCAGGCGCAGGCTTTGAAGATGCTCAATACCTGGGGCGGCCAACCTTTGCCATTGAACGCCAGTTGCTGGATTGAAGATGAGGGCATCCCCAGTCTGTACGTGCGCTTGCGCGGCGCGGTCGCAGCGGTCAACACGGCGGTGCAGCGTATGGGCGGCGAGGTGCAGAATGCGGATACCGGTAACCTAACCGTCGCGGCTGACTGGATGGCCTTGCGCAACCAGACCTTGCCATTTTTCAACCTGAACGATGACCAATGTCTCTGGCGCTTGAGCGTGCCAGACACCACGCCAGATTTGCATTTGGGCGCGACCCTGGTGGAATGGCATGGTGCGCAGCGCTGGGTCAAAATGCCGGCCAGCGAGACCCGACGCATTCGTCAATTGACGCATTCTGCAGGTGGAACTGCTACTATTTTTGTAGCTAATAAATCAATGAACATGCTGGATAAGATCGTATTCGATCCTCTAACGCCGCCGCTGGATCGGATTCACCGCGAGCTCAAAAAACAATTTGATCCTGCCGGCATTTTCAACCGTGGCCGGATGTTTGCTGACTTGTAAGCGACAAGATTGTAAAAAAAGTAGATCCAACCGAATCATCTCATGCAAACCAATCTCGCTCCCGAGTTCAAAAACACCCCCGATGGCATCGCTGCCGAAGCCATTTTGCGCAAATGTGTGCATTGTGGCTTTTGTACCGCCACTTGTCCGACCTATCAGCTTTTGGGCGACGAGCTAGACGGCCCGCGTGGCCGCATCTACCTGATGAAGCAGGTGCTTGAAGGTCACCCGCCCACCCGCAAAACCCAGCGCCACCTGGACCGCTGCCTGACCTGTCGCAACTGCGAAACCACCTGCCCCAGTGGTGTGGACTATGGTCATTTGGTCGATATTGGCCGCAAAATTGTCGA
>JASJPN010000030.1:0-4032 GCA_031426635.1 Polaromonas sp. | reverse complement strand
TGCCGATGCCCAGCATGCCCGGCGGGCACCAGCCGGCGCCCATGGTGGGCACGGTTTTCAGCACCCAGTCCACGACCGAATCGCCGGGGTTGAGCATCACCAGTTTGGACTTGTTCTCGGAGCCACCGCCTTTGGCCGCCACGGTGATGTCCAGCTTGTCGCCAGCGACGATTTCAACGTTGATCACCGCTGGCGTGTTGTCTTTTGTGTTTTTTCGGTCAAACTGCGGGTCCGCCACGATCGAGGCGCGCAGGGTGTTGTCAGGGTGGTTGTAGGCTTGACGCACCCCCTCATTGATGGCGTCGTCCAGCGTGCTGGTGAAGCCGTCGAAGCGCACGTCCATGCCAATTTTGAGGAATACGTTGACGATGCCGGTGTCCTGGCAAATTGGTCGGTGGCCCGTGGCGCTCATCCGGCTGTTGGTCAAAATTTGCGCCATCGCGTCTTTGGCTGCAGGGCTTTTTTCTTGCTCGTAGGCGCGCGCCAAATGGGCAATGTAGTCGGCTGGGTGGTAGTAGCTGATGTATTGCAACGCTCCTGCGATCGTTTCAATCAGGTCGACTTGTTTGATGGAGGTGGTCATGGATGGTGTGCCTGGATAAAAATCAAACTTAATTGTGGTTCAATACCCTCAAGTTTACCCACATCAATTCTTCATGGGTTGGCAATCAAAAGGAGTATGGAATTGTTGAAATTGATGCGTCGTCGTGCCAATGAGTTTATGAGTTCGCAATCTGCCGGCGGGGCGGTGCTCGCAGCGGCTGCGTTGCTGGCGTTGATAGTCAGTAATTCGCCCTGGAGCGGGTGGTATCAGCAGTTTTTGCAGATTCCGGGCGAGGTGCGTGTGGGGGAGAACTGGCTGGTGTTGGCCAAACCCTTGGTCGTCTGGGTCAACGATCTGTGGATGGCCGTATTTTTCTTTTTGGTGGGCCTGGAGATCAAGCGTGAGCTGCTGGAGGGCGAATTGGCCACACGCAGCCAAGCCATGCTGCCAGCGGGTGCGGCTTTGGGCGGCATGATTGTGCCTGCGCTGATTTACAGTGCGATCAATTGGGGTGATGCCACCGCGCTGCATGGCTGGGCCATTCCGGCAGCCACGGACATCGCCTTTGCGCTGGGCATTGTGGTGTTACTGGGCAAGCGGGTGCCGGTGTCGCTGAAGGTGTTTTTAACTGCGGTTGCCATCATCGATGACTTGGGTGCGATTGTGTTGATCGCTATCTTCTACACCGCCAACTTGTCTGTCACCATGCTGCTCGGCGCGGGTGCGGGCATATTGGTGCTGTTTGCGATGAACCGCGCACGGGTCATGAATATTGGTTTGTACGTGCTGGTGGGGCTGATCATCTGGGTGTTCGTGCTCAAGTCAGGGGTGCATGCGACCTTGGCTGGCGTGGCAACGGCGTTGGCGATTCCGCTTTCAGATGGCAAAAATAACTCGCCCCTCAAATTCGCAGAGCACTCGCTGCACGCGTGGGTGGCATTTTTCGTTTTGCCGATGTTCGCTTTCACCAACGCCGGTGTGTCCTTGCAGGGCGTGACGCTGGCAACCTTCCTGCAAACGGTGCCGTTGGGCATCATGGCAGGCTTGGTGCTGGGTAAAGCGATGGGGGTGTTTAGCGCGTCATGGCTGATGATTCGTTATGCCGGTGTCCGCTTGCCAGCCCAGGCCACTTGGGTGCAGTTTTTTGGTGTCTGCGTACTGTGCGGTGTGGGCTTCACCATGAGCCTGTTTATTGGTGGCTTGGCTTTTCAGGGGCAGGGCGCAGCTTTTGAGACCCAGCTCAAGCTGGGTGTGTTGGCTGGATCGCTGCTCTCGGGTGTGCTGGGCTCGTTGATTTTGCTACGTAGTAGCAAGTCAGCAAGTCAGCAAGTCAACAAGTCAACAAGTCAATGAACAAGGCTCAGTGGGTTGACTAGTGTTTGGCAGCCTGAGCGGAGTGTGACATGATTTGGTCAGTCCAGGCAATGGCCAGCGCACTGAGCAAGAAGGTGATGTGAATCAGGGTTTGCCACAGCAGCACTTGCTCAGAGTAATTGGCTGCATTGATGAAGGTTTTAAGCAAGTGAATGCTTGAAATGCCGATGATGGCCGTGGCTAGCTTGACTTTAAGCACCGAGGCGTTGACGTGGCTGAGCCACTCGGGTTGATCGGGATGGTCATCCAAATTCATCCGGCTGACAAAGGTCTCATACCCTCCGACAATGACCATGATGAGTAAGTTGGAAATCATGACGACGTCAATCAGCGCCAAAACCACCAGCATGATGATGGTCTCGTTGAGGGAAGCGACTTGGATGTCTGATTTGTAGCCAATGCTGGTGACCAAGGCTTGTAATGCGGTTTGGCTACCAAAAGCTGCCTCGATCAAATGCCACAATTCACGCAAAAAGTTGACTACATACACAGCTTGCGCTGCTATCAAGCCCAAGTACAAGGGCAATTGCAGCCAACGGCTTGCAAAAATCATATTGGGCAGAAACTGCATTTTGGAAGGTTTGGGTTGTGTAGGTAGGGTCATGTGAAGTGATGCAGTAAGAGTATTCGGATTTACTGGGGTTGGCAGCAGCAGATTGTAGCCGTGGTGTGTGACAGCCCTGATCTTTGATTTGTACGTTGTAAGTTTCGGCTCAGTCAGTGCTTTGTAAGTGCAAACCCTGATATTTGCAACAATCTCAGTACCAGCCACAAAAAGCTGAGGGTAATAGATTAAATTACTGACAGATTCATAATTTCCTGGAGACAAGACCCCATGAGCACAGCATCTTCTGCCATTGAATCGACCTTGGTCGAAAACCGCGTTTTTTATCCCAGCGAGGCGACACAACAAGCCGCTCGTATTTCCGGCATGGACGGCTACAACGCCTTGTGCGCTGAAGCCGAGAAGGATTTTGAGGGTTTTTGGGCACGTTTGGCGCGTGAAAATGTGTTGTGGAGCAAACCCTTCACCAAGACTTTGGACGAGTCCAACGCGCCATTTTACAAATGGTTTGACGATGGTGAACTGAACGCTTCTGCGAATTGTTTAGACAAGCACATGGGCACGCCGGTCGAGAATAAAACCGCCGTGATTTTTGAAGCGGATGACGGCAAAATTACCAAAACGACCTACAAAGAGCTGTTGGTGCGGGTCAGCCAGTTTGCCAACGCACTCAAAGCTGATGGCATCAAAAAGGGTGACCGCGTATTAATCTACATGCCGATGACGCTGGAAGGCGTGATTGCGATGCAAGCCTGCGCCCGCATTGGCGCGACGCACAGCGTGGTGTTTGGCGGCTTTTCTGCCAAGGCTTTGCAAGAGCGCATCATTGACGCGGGTGCGGTGGCGGTCATTACTTCCAACTATCAAATGCGCGGCGGCAAAGAGTTGCCGCTCAAAGCGATTGTCGATGAAGGCCTCGCGCTGGGTGGTTGCGAGTCCATCAAGACCGTGTATGTGTACCAGCGTACACCCACCGCCTGCAACATGGTGGCGGGCCGCGATAAAACGTTTGACCAAGCCATTGCAGGCCAGAGCAGTGATTGCCCTCCCGTGGCGGTTGGCGCCGAGCATCCGCTGTTCATCTTGTACACCTCCGGCTCGACTGGTAAGCCGAAGGGTGTGCAGCACTCCACTGGCGGCTACCTGCTGTGGGCCAAGCTGACGATGGACTGGACTTTTGACTTGCAGCCCTCGGACGTGTTTTGGTGCACCGCCGACATTGGCTGGATCACTGGCCACACCTACGTGGCTTACGGCCCGTTGGCGGCTGGTGCCACCCAAATCATTTTTGAAGGCGTGCCAACTTACCCCAATGCGGGTCGTTTCTGGCAGATGATCGAGCGTCACAAATGCACCATTTTCTACACCGCGCCGACGGCGATTCGCTCGCTGATCAAGGCAGCTGAAGCCGACCATGCAGTGCATCCCGACCGCTCAGACCTGTCTAGTTTGCGACTTTTGGGAAGTGTCGGCGAGCCGATCAATCCCGAAGCCTGGATGTGGTACTACAAAAACGTCGGTGGCGAGCGCTGCCCGATTGTCGACACTT
>JASJPN010000029.1:26975-29204 GCA_031426635.1 Polaromonas sp. | reverse complement strand
GGGCTCACTTAAGCAGCAGATGGGTACTCGTCAATCGCTAGGCGCTCCAATGATGAGCACTCTGCATACCTTTCAGTAAAAATTGTCATCCCAGAGCCACCCGCCCCGCCCACTTCATGGCAACATATAGCCATGCAAGAACCGACAAAAGCCCCATTCATCCCCCAAATCACCCTTTACCAACGCTGGCTACGCGAGCAGCGTGGTTTGTCGTTTGACTCTTACGACGCGCTGTGGCGGTGGTCGACGACGGATTTAGACGGGTTTTGGCAGAGCATTTGGGACTATTTTGATCTGCGCTCGTCTACAGCGTATACAAAAGTGTGTGACAAAGGGTCGTCGGGGCGGATGGTTGACGCGCAATGGTTCACCGGAGCGCGGGTCAACTACGCGCATCAGGTGTTTCGCCATGTGGAAGCGGCTGTGGCGGTTGGGCAAGCTTTTGGACTGCCGGATGGGTTGCCAGCGATCATCAGCCACAACGAGAAAACCTTGGGCAAAGAACCAGCCAGGGAGCTGAGCTGGCCGGCGCTGCGCCAGCAAGTGGCGTCGCTCGCCTTGCACTTGCAGGCGCAGGGGGTGGAGCCGGGGGACCGGGTTGCGGCCTACTTGCCCAACATACCCGAGGCGATGGTGGCGTTTTTGGCCACCGTGAGCATTGGCGGGGTGTGGAGCATTTGCGCGCCTGACATGGGCACCAACGCGGTGCTGGATCGCTTCAAACAGATTGAGCCCAAGGTGCTGATTGCCTGTGACGGCGTGACGTTTGGCGGTCGCGACTTTGATCGCCTGAGCGTGGTGGCCGAGTTGTGCGCTGCCCTGCCCAGCGTGCAGCATGTGGTGCTGCATGACAATCTGGGGACGCTGGAAAGTGCGCGGCATGACCCCAAAAACACTATACATTCAATAGCAGATAAAGCATATTTCACGCCGGCTACAGCTCAAAATGACCATCAAACAACGGCGTTTGAGCCACTTTGGCTGCCTTTTGACCACCCGCTGTGGATTGTCTACTCCAGCGGCACCACTGGGCTGCCTAAACCGATTGTGCATGGCCACGGTGGCACGCTGATTGTGGCGCTGGCACTCAAGGTGCTGCACAACGACGTGGGCTGCAGCTACCACTCCAACTCGCTCGGCGAGCGCTACCACTGGTACAGCTCGACCGGCTGGGTGATGTGGAATGCGCAGGTGGGCGGCCTGCTGAACGGCACGACCTGCTGTATTTTTGACGGCCATCCCGGCGGCGGCACGGTGGACGCCGCTGGCTTCAAGTGCGCACCCGACTGGACGACGCTGTGGCGCTTTGGAGCGGAGCTGGGTGTGACCTTTTTTGGCGCTGGCGCGGCGTTTTTTGCCAATTGCTTGAAGGCGAACATAGATTTGGCGCAATGTGGCAATTTGTCCAAGGTGCGGGCACTGGGCACGACTGGCTCGCCTCTCTCCCCCGAGGTGCAGCGCTGGGGGACCGCGCAGTTTGAAAAGATCGGGACACCGGACATCTGGTGGTGCAATATTTCGGGCGGGACGGATTTTGCCGGTGCTTTCATTGGCGGCAACCGCGAGTTGCCCCTGGTCCCTGGCGAGATGCAATGCCGCTTGCTGGGCTGCGCGGTGCAGGCCTGGAACGAGCAAGGCGAGGCGGTGATTGGCGAGGTGGGTGAGCTGGTGTGTACGGAGCCCATCCCGTCGATGCCGCTGTATTTTTGGGGCGATGTGGAGAAAAAGCGTTATTTGGCAAGCTACTTCGACACCTACCCGAATGTCTGGCGACATGGGGACTGGCTCAAAATCGACGAGGCGGGCGGCTGCATCATCTATGGCCGTTCAGATGCCACCATCAACCGGCACGGCCTGCGCATGGGCACGAGCGAGTTGTATAGCGCGGTGGAAGCACTGCCCGAGGTGACGGACTCGATGGTGGTGGACCTGGAATATTTGGGTCGCGAGAGCTACATGCCGCTGTTTGTGGTGCTGCAAAGCGGCTTGCAACTGGACGATGCACTGCGAACGAAAATAGTCAACGCCATCAAAATCGCCCTGTCGCCGCGCTTTGTGCCCAACGATATTTTTCAGGTGGCTGAAATTCCGCGCACCTTGTCAGGCAAAAAGCAGGAATTGCCGATCAAGAAGCTGCTGCTGGGGCAACCGATTGAGAAAGTGGTGAACAAAGACGCGATGGCGAATCCAGGGTGCCTGGACTGGTATGTGGCGTTTGCCGAGTCACGC
>JASJPN010000029.1:6903-26875 GCA_031426635.1 Polaromonas sp. | reverse complement strand
GTTAACCCGCACTTGCGTCCTAATAACGTCTCTTATTTTGAGTGATTTCACTGAGGAAAAACATGAGTAGCCTACCTGCTAATTCAACCATGGCAACGACGAGCGCAAGCGTTGATAACAGTAAAAGAACTTGGCTAATTGCATCGAGTTGCGCTGGCGCTGTAGGCGCTGGTTTCGTTGCTGTTCCCTTCGTGAGTAGCTTTGCACCTTCCGAGCGCGCCAAAGCTGCCGGTGCGGCGGTTGAAGTGGATATTTCCGCCTTGAAACCCGGTGAAAAAATGACCGTGGAGTGGCGCGGCAAGCCGGTTTGGATTGTCAAACGCACGCCAGAGCAACTGGCTGCACTTAAAACAGTCAATGCGCAATTGGCTGACCCGCAATCAAAGCGTAATCCTGATGAATTGACGCCTGTGTACGCTAGAAACGAAATGCGGTCACGCAAGCCTGAGATTTTTGTAGCCGTCGGTATTTGCTCGCATTTGGGCTGCTCTCCGTCAGACAAGTTCACGCCCGGGGCGCAGCCCTCCTTGCCTGATGACTGGCCGGGTGGATTTTTATGCCCTTGCCACGGCTCCACCTTCGACATGGCTGGGCGTGTGTACAAAAACAAACCCGCGCCAGATAATTTGGAAATCCCACCGTATATGTATCTGTCGGACACACGACTGATCATCGGCGAAGACGTAAAAGCTTGAAGGTAGAGAAATCATGGCTCAATTCAAGGACATCTCCCCCAACGCCTCCCTGGGCGAAAAAACCCTTAATTGGGTCGATAACCGCTTTCCTGCCAGCAAGCTCTACAAAGAGCACCTGAGCGAGTACTACGCGCCTAAAAACTTCAATTTTTGGTACATGTTTGGCTCACTGGCCTTGCTGGTCCTGGTGATTCAAATTGTCACAGGCATCTTTCTGGTGATGCATTACAAGCCAGACGCCGCCTTGGCCTTTGCCTCGGTGGAGTACATCATGCGCGATGTGCCTTGGGGCTGGTTGGTACGCTACATGCACTCTACCGGTGCTTCTGCCTTCTTCATCGTGGTGTATCTGCATATGTTCCGTGGTTTGCTTTACGGTAGTTACCGCAAGCCGCGCGAACTGGTTTGGATTTTCGGCTGTGCTATCTTTTTGTGCCTGATGGCGGAAGCTTTCATGGGCTACCTGCTGCCGTGGGGGCAAATGAGCTATTGGGGGGCGCAGGTGATTGTCAACTTGTTTGCTGCCATTCCTTTTATTGGGCCCGATTTAGCGTTGTTGATACGCGGCGACTTTGTGGTGGGTGATGCCACCTTGAACCGCTTCTTCAGCTTCCACGTGATTGCGGTGCCCTTGGTGTTGCTCGGCTTGGTGGCAGCGCACATCATTGCACTGCATGAAGTGGGCTCAAACAACCCCGATGGTGTTGAAATCAAAGGGCCAAACGCCCCAAAAGACGCGCAAGGTCATCCGCTGGATGGTATTCCTTTCCATCCGTACTACACCGTGCACGATATTTTCGCGGTCAGCGTGTTTTTAATGGTGTTCACCGCCATTATTTTCTTTGCGCCTGAATTCGGCGGTTACTTCCTGGAGTACAACAATTTCATCCCTGCTGACCCTTTGAAAACACCGGCACACATCGCACCAGTCTGGTATTTCACGCCGTATTACTCAATGCTGCGCGCCATTACCGGTGAGATGATGTATGCCTTGATTGGATGCGTTTTGGGTGCTGCTGCATTTGTAGCGTTGAAATCAAAACTGCCCACGATCTTCAAGGGAGTCGGTATAGTGGCCGCAGTCGGCGTGACTGCCATGATGTTGGCAATTGACGCCAAATTCTGGGGTGTTGTCGTCATGGGTGGCGCGGTCATTATTCTGTTTTTCTTGCCTTGGCTCGATAACAGCCCGGTCAAGTCGATTCGCTATCGTCCTGATTGGCACAAATATTTGTATGGTATTTTCGTCATCAACTTCCTTGTTTTGGGTTACTTGGGTATCCAGGCTCCTTCGGCTGTCGGTGAGCGCGTGTCGCAAGTGGGTACCTTGTTTTACTTCGGCTTCTTCTTGTTGATGCCTTGGTGGAGCAAGGTGGGTACACCCAAAACGGTTCCTGACCGCATCGTTTTCGCGGCGCATTGAACCTAGGAGACCAACGACATGAATAACATGAAAAAACTTCTCCTCAGCCTGGTGGCGGCTTGTAGCTTGCTTATCGGTTTTGCACCCATGGTGCAAGCTAGTACAGGTGCGCTGGCTTTAGACAAAGCACCCAACAATATCAACGACATGGCATCGCTACAAAACGGTGCCAAGTTGTTTGTGAACTATTGCCTCAACTGCCATTCAGCAGCCTACATGCGTTACAACCGCTTGAAGGATATTGGTTTGACGGAGGCGCAAATCAAAGAAAACTTGTTGTTTGCCACGGACAAAGTGGGTGAAACCATGAAGGCATCGATTGACCCTAAGCAGGCCAAAGACTGGTTTGGCAGTAATCCGCCTGATCTGACGGTCATTGCGCGTTCGCGAGCGGGTGCGGGCGGCAGCGGGGCTGATTATTTGTACACCTATTTGCGTACTTACTACCGCGATACCACCACAGCCACTGGCTGGAACAACCTGGCCTTCCCGAACGTCGCCATGCCGCACGCGCTGTGGGAACTGCAAGGTGAGCGCAAGCCTGTCTTTGAAGAGAGAGAAGAGCGTGGTCATGTTGTTAAAACATTCACGGGTCGCTGGGAGCAGGTCACGCCTGGTTCCATGACGCCTTTGCAGTACGAGCAAGCCATGGGCGATTTGGTGGGCTATCTGCAATGGATGGGCGAGCCATCACAAGCTAACCGCGTGCGCGTGGGCGTGTGGGTGCTGATTTTCTTGCTGATATTTAGTGTGATTGCTTGGCGCTTGAATGCTTCGTATTGGAAAGATGTGAAGTAATTCGCTTGGTTCGTGCGGATTCGACAGATCCTCTGTCATTCATTTACAATCAGTCTCAGGTTTTTGGAGTGGGAGTGCATATGGCACTTGCCACTCTTTTTGATTTTTAGGAGATCTCATCATGATGGTGCTTTATTCGGGAACCACGTGTCCCTTTTCCCACCGTAGCCGTTTTGTTTTGTTTGAAAAAGGCATGGACTTTGAAATCCGCGATGTTGATCTGTACAACAAGTCGGAAGACATCAGTTTGATGAATCCTTATGGTCAGGTGCCGATTTTGGTCGAACGTGATTTGATTTTGTACGAATCAAATATCATCAACGAATACATCGACGAACGCTTTCCGCACCCCCAGTTGATGCCTGGCGACCCCGTGGACAGGGCGAGAGTTCGTTTGTTTTTGTTGAATTTTGAAAAAGAACTGTTCGTTCACGTCAGCACCCTGGAGTCGCGCGCTTCTAAAGGGAATGAAAAGTTGTTGGAAAAAGCACGCTCGCACATTCGCGATCGTCTGACCCAACTCGCACCCGTGTTTTTGAAGAACAAGTTCATGCTGGGCGATAACTTTTCGATGTTGGATGTGGCCATTGCACCGCTGCTGTGGCGCCTCGACTATTACGGCATCGATTTAAGTAAAAATGCGGCACCGCTGCTTAAGTATGCCGAGCGGATTTTCTCCCGCCCAGCGTACATCGAAGCGCTCACGCCTTCTGAAAAAGTGATGCGTAAATAAATTCAGGTCAATGTGGACAAACACGTTTGATTAAATTCGAACCATGATCAGCACTTCCGAATCGACCTCCACACGTCCGTATCTCATTCGTGCTTTGCACGAGTGGTGTACGGACAATGGTTTGACACCCTATATCACCGTACAAGTCGATGAGAGCACGCAAGTGCCCAGAGAACATGTCAAGGATAAAGAAATTGTTTTAAACGTTAGTTTTGATGCCACCAGTGGTCTCAAATTGGGCAATGACTATATTGAATTCAAGGGCAGATTTTCTGGCGTTGCTCGCGATATTATTGTTCCGGTCAATCGGGTGATCGCTATTTTTGCACGCGAAAATAGTCAAGGCATGGCCTTCCCAAATGCATCGCAAGTCGATGCGCAGATCGATCACACAGCAGAAGACAACATTCAGGCACCATCAGTCGCTGCCGATAACCTTACAGAAGCTGCGAACAAGGTAAGCAAGTTGGTTTCGGTAGAAAACGTAATATCCAGTACGCCAGGCCAGGGTCAAGCGTCAGATGACAATCGTCCAAAACCGCCTGCAGGGACCCGACCGACCTTGAAAAGAGTAAAGTAATTCTCATTGGCTGTGCTTGTTTGGCGATTTGCGAGAGAATATACAGTTAAAATAGAGGGCACGCCGATTTAGCTCAGTTGGTAGAGCACCCGCCTTGTAAGCGGTAGGTCATCAGTTCGACTCCGATAATCGGCACCATTTAGGTATTCAAAAACCCGCATGCTTCTTAGTATGCGGGTTTTTTTGTCGTCGCTCATTCATTACACCAGACGTCAAATTTGGCAAAATTATGGTTCAATACAACTGGAGTCTTCAAGGTGATCGTCATATCGTGCTATAACGCGCAATGAATTAAAAGTTGCCTGCGACCATGGATCCATTGCCATGGTTATTTCGAAGGCGATTTCACCTTCAGCCGAATGGATGTGAGCTCTTGTCCAGTCGTTTGTAAATGGGCAAGTAGTGTTGGAATAAATTGTCTCAATTTTGCGGCGGCTGCGCTTCCATCGACAATCAAGCACCAGGTTGTGCCGTCAATGGGGCCCGCTGTGATGGCTTGGCGCAAATTGATGGGTATCAAAAATTGGATGGCTTGCAATCTATCGCTTGATTGACGGGACAAGTGGAGGAGTTTCGCCAATGAAGGCGACTCTTTCGCTGCCTCTTCTAGGGTAAATGGCGTGTTGCGGCGGTTCATAAACAAAAAAAATTAAGGACGCATTGAAATGCATTTGATTATCACGGATGCCTGGTTAGCCAAAAGTAGGGCCATTCATTTAAGCGGCACAAAATTACTGTTAGCTGGATTGGCGATTTCTTTGTCCTTGATGCTTGTTGCGGCGGGACTTTACCATTGGATTTTTTTGAAAGGCGCTCAGGAGGGGTGGCCTATTGTGGGATCATTGGTCAAGTTTGTCGTTAAAGATGAGGTTGTGCAGCGTGACCGCTTTATGCGTGAAAACCTGGATGCGATGGCAAAAAAAGTGGGCGAAATGCAGGCGAAAATGCTGCAACTTGAGTCATTGGGTGAGAGGGTGTCAGGTTTAGCTGGCATTTCACCCATTGAACCAGGTGCTCCATGGCGCGGTGGTGCTTTGATCTCGGCCCATTCACTCAGCATGGACGAGTTGCAAACCACACTCGCAGAGCTGGAAAAACACACAGGACAGCGCGTAGATTTATTGACGGTTGTCGAGTCGCGTTTGTTTGATCTGAAAATCCAAAAAATGATGATTCCAACTCAGCACCCGGTGGTAGAGGGCGATTTGGGATCCAATTTTGGCTGGCGTATCGATCCCATCAATGGCAGTTCTGCACTGCATACCGGGTTGGATTTTCAAGCCGCGACGGGCGCCCCCATCGTGGCAGCTGCGGGCGGCGTGGTGGTCACGCAGGAATACCACGGAGCCTATGGCAACATGGTAGAGGTGGATCATGGCAACGACTTGGTAACACGCTACGCGCATGCGTCTCGTGTTTTTGTAAAAAAAGGCGATCTGATCAAACGTGGGCAAAAAATAGCAGAAGTTGGGACGACGGGTCGATCCACTGGGCCGCATTTGCATTTTGAAGTTTTGGTGCAAGGCGTACCACAGGATCCGCAAAAGTTTCTGACGGCCGGGCAATCAGCAAAGTCAAGTCCGCTAGCACACAAAAACAAGTCACCCATGGCTGCAAATTCAAGCTTGCAGGGAGTAAAGTTAATGGCCTCTTCGGCTGCTACAGTAGGCAGGTAAAATCTCGCAATTGGTTAGCATTGCATTTTGCTAGGCTAACCCCAGATATTCCCACAACAATTAACTAGTGTCGTTAGCTCGCGCATCCATTTGGGTGTACAAGTTGGCTCTGTATCCATGGCAAGTAATTTTCTTACCCAAATTTTCGGCAGTCGAAATGATCGACAGCTCAAGCAATATCGAAAAACCATTGTACGAATCAATGCCCTGGAACCTGCGCTTGAGTTGCTTAGTGATGAGCAGTTGAAGGACAAAACGCAAGAATTTAAAGCGCGCATTTCTCAGGGGGAATCGCTTGACGCTGTTTTGCCAGAGGCTTTTGCAGTTGTGCGCGAGGGTTCAAAACGCATCATGAAGATGCGTCATTTTGATGTCCAAATGCTCGGTGGTATGTCGCTGCACTTTGGGAAAATATCAGAAATGGGGACCGGGGAGGGCAAAACGCTTACGGCCACGTTACCTGTGTACCTGAATGCATTGAGCGGAAAAGGCGTTCACGTCGTGACGGTGAATGACTACCTGGCCAATCGCGACGCGCGCTGGATGGGCAAGCTTTACAACTTCCTGGGTCTCTCCGTGGGCATCAACTTGCCCAACATGCCGCGCGAAGAAAAGCAAGAAGCTTACCGTGCCGATATCACCTATGGTACCAACAACGAGTATGGCTTTGATTACTTGCGCGACAACATGGTCTATGAGATTAATGACCGTGTTCAGCGTGGGCTGAATTATGCGATTGTGGACGAAGTTGATTCCATTTTGATTGATGAGGCTAGAACACCATTGATCATCAGTGGTCAAGCTGAAGACCACACAGACATGTACTTGGCGATGAATAAAGTCGCACCCACACTTGTCAGGCAAGAAGGTGAGGCGGATCCACGCACGGGTGATGGCGTGACCAAGCCGGGTGATTTCACCTTGGATGAAAAAACGCAGCAAGTCTTTCTAACTGAAATGGGGCATGAAAATGCTGAGCGCATCTTGTCCAATTTGGGCTTGATTCCTGAAGGCTCCACCCTGTATGACCCAGCCAATATCTCATTGGTGCATCATTTGTATGCTGCGCTGCGCGCGCACAATCTTTATCACCGCGATCAGCACTATGTGGTGCAAAACAGCGAAATTGTCATTGTGGATGAATTCACGGGCCGGTTGATGTCTGGGCGCCGCTGGAGCGAAGGCTTGCACCAAGCGGTTGAGGCGAAAGAAGGCGTTCAAATACAGGCAGAAAACCAAACGCTAGCGTCGATTACCTTCCAAAATTATTTCCGCTTGTATGGCAAATTGGCCGGTATGACAGGCACGGCAGATACAGAAGCTTATGAGTTTCAGGAAATCTATGGGCTTGAAACATTGGTGATGCCGCCCAACCGTCCAAGCCAACGTGAAGATCAGCTTGACCGCGTTTACAAAACAACGCGCGAAAAATACGAAGCCGCAGTGAAAGATATTCGTGAATGCTATGAGCGGGGGCAACCCGTGTTGGTGGGGACAACATCGATTGAGAATTCTGAAATCATCGATCAGCTATTGGACAAAGAAAATCTGCCACATCAAGTGCTCAATGCCAAACAGCATGCGCGCGAGGCTGAAATCGTGGCGCAAGCTGGGCGTCCCAAGATGATCACGATTGCCACCAATATGGCAGGTCGCGGTACTGACATTGTGCTCGGTGGCAATTTGCAAATGGCCATAGATGCAGTTGAACTTGATGAGTCACTTGACGTTGAAGCTAAACAAAACAAAATTGATAGCTTGCGTGAGCAATGGGTCAAAGACCATGCGCTTGTGAAGTCTCTGGGTGGACTGCGCATCATTGCCACAGAGCGCCATGAGTCACGCCGCATTGATAATCAACTGCGTGGCCGGTCAGGTCGTCAAGGCGATAACGGTTCATCACGGTTCTTCCTCAGTTTGGACGACTCCTTGATGCGTATTTTCGCGGGTGATCGCGTCAAATCCATCATGGAGCGCCTCAAAATGCCAGATGGAGAGGCTATTGAAGCTGGCATCGTGACGCGCAGCATTGAAAGTGCCCAGCGTAAAGTAGAAGCCCGCAATTTTGATATTCGCAAGCAATTGCTCGAATATGACGATGTGTCAAACGACCAGCGAAAGGTGATTTATCAGCAGCGCAACGATATTTTGGACGCTGTCAGTCTGAGCGCCCAAATCAAATCACTGCGTGAGGGTTGCTTTACAGAATTGGTGCGTCAATATGTACCAGAGGATTCGGTCGAAGAGCAGTGGGACTTGGCCGGTTTAGAAAAAGAACTTGAACAGGATTGGCAAATTGAACTGTCGTTAACACAAGAGGTGCAAGCAGCTACGGCAATTGGTGAAGAGGATATTTTGGAGAAAGTCATGAGTGCTGCGGATGCGGCGTTCAACTCTAAAGTCGAGCAAATTGGTGAAGAAAACTTCACGCATTTTGAACGCATGGTGTTGCTACAGAGCATAGACAGTCATTGGCGGGATCATTTGAGCGCCTTGGATTATTTGCGTCAAGGCATTCATTTGCGCGGCTATGCGCAAAAGCAACCCAAGCAAGAGTACAAGAGAGAGGCGTTTGAACTCTTTGGGCAGTTGTTAGATGCCGTTAAAAATGAAGTGACAAAAATTCTGATGACTGTCAAAGTGCAGTCCGGCGAGGAAATGGAGCGCGTTGCAGAGGATATGGAAAATCGTGCTGAAAAAATTGCTAACGTGACCTACACTGCACCTACGGAAACGGGCGAAGCGCTAACCGTGCTGGATGAGTCGACCTTGACTGTCGCATCCAATAGTGCAGGTGGTATGCCACGTGTCGGAAGAAATGAACCGTGTCCATGTGGCAGTGGAAAAAAATACAAACAATGCCATGGTAAATTAGCCTGACATTTTTGTGTATTTGGTTTTAAAAAACGGGCTGTGGCCCGTTTTTTTTGGATAATTAAGCCATTGTTGAAAGAAAATCATGCCTGTAAATTTAAGCCCGCCTGATGCCTCAAAATTGCATGCGATTCGTGGTGTGCGTATCGGCATCGCTGAAGCTGGTATCCGCAAAGCCAATCGCAAAGACTTGACAGTCGTGCTGATTGAAGAAGGAGCCTCGGTTGCTGGCGTATTCACTCAAAATCGCTTTTGTGCAGCGCCTGTACAAATTTGTCGAGAACATCTCACGCTGGCTAGCTCAAGTGGATTGACTGGGTCAGGCGTTAGAGCGATGCTGATCAATACCGGTAACGCCAATGCAGGGACGGGAGAAGATGGTCTCATGCGCGCGCGCGCAACGTGCCAGGCATTAGCGCAGAAAATAGATGTCTTGCCAGAACAAGTACTGCCATTTTCTACGGGTGTCATCATGGAGCCTTTGCCACACGACCGCATTGCCGCAGGCCTGGATGCTGCGCTCGGTGATGTCAGCGAGCATCATTGGTGCAACGCCGCTGAGGCCATCATGACCACGGACACGGTTCCCAAGGCGTTTAGCAGGCAGCTTCAAATCGCGGGGAAAACCGTCAGCATCACCGGTATCAGCAAGGGCGCAGGCATGATACGCCCCAACATGGCGACCATGCTTGGTTTTATGGCCACAGATGCCTGTGTTGAGCCTGCTCTGATGCACGCATTGGCAACAGAGCTTGCGCAAGGCTCTTTTAACCGTATCACGGTGGACGGTGATACCTCAACCAACGATTCATTTGTTGTGATTGCAACCAACAAAGCAGCGCACCCTACCATCACATCGTTGAGTAGCCCAGAGGGCATGGCATTGCAAGCGGCCATGACAGATGTCGCACGAGACCTGGCGCAGGCGATCGTGCGCGACGGTGAAGGTGCCACAAAATTCATCACGGTTCAAGTCGATGGCGGAAAAACAAACGACGAGTGTCGAAAAGTGGCGTACGCCATTGCCCATTCCCCCTTGGTGAAAACAGCTTTTTTTGCCAGTGATCCCAATTTGGGTCGGATTCTGGCCGCCGTTGGCTATGCGGGCATTGATGATCTTGATCAGACCAAAATTGAGCTTTTTTTAGACGACGTGAATGTGGCAACCCAGGGTGGTCGTAACCCCTTGTACCAAGAAGCCGACGGACAGCGAGTGATGCAGCAAAGTGAAATTACTGTGCGGGTTGTTTTAGGACGCGGTATGGCCAGCGAGACGATTTGGACCTGTGATCTTTCCGTAGAGTATGTGAAGATCAACGCAGATTACCGATCCTAAGAAGTTGACACTATCAAAATTGACTGCATCAAGCGCCTGTATATGAACGAAAACTTTGAACGATTTTTACTTCGAGCAGAGTCGCTCGTTGCTCGGCTTGAGGCGACCTTGCCCCAAGCGCTATCGGCACCCGACTGGCATGCCGCGATTGCTTTTAGGTATCGAAAACGCAGCGCCAGCCACGGTGTTTTGGAGCCGGTACGGCACATGGGCATCATGCGTTTTGATGATTTAAAAGAAATTGATGTCCAAAAAGAGAAAATTGAGCGCAATACCAAACAATTTGTAGAAGGAAAATCTGCCAACAATGTGTTGCTAACGGGCGCACGCGGCACAGGCAAGTCATCGTTGATCAAAGCCTGCCTGAACGAATATGCGAGCCTTGGTTTACGCTTGATTGAAGTCGATAAAGCCGATTTGGTCGACTTACCGGATATTGTGGACGTGGTGTCCGAACGGCCAGAGAAATTCATCGTCTTTTGCGATGATTTGAGTTTTGAAGAGGGCGAGCCAGGCTATAAGGCTTTGAAATCTATTTTGGATGGCTCCATTGCGGCAGCCTCGCCCAATGTGTTGATTTACGCGACCAGCAACCGGCGCCACCTGCTACCAGAGTACATGAAAGAGAATCTGACCTACCAGCATACAGATGATGGTGAGGTACATCCGGGCGAGGGCGTCGAGGAGAAAATTTCCCTGTCAGAACGCTTTGGTCTGTGGATCAGCTTTTATCCCTTTAGCCAGGATGAATACTTGGCTATCGTGAACCAGTGGCTGAGTTTTTTTGGCATCGATATGCAATCTCTGCCAATTGCCAGGGCTCAGTCTTTGGTTTGGTCGCTGGAACGCGGCTCGCGCAGTGGGCGTGTCGCTTACCAGTTTGCCAGAGATTTTGCTGGGCGCAGATGAAGATGTCGGCGTATCAATCACATGTGCTGGCCGATCAATGACCATGCAAGCTAAAGATTCTGCCGAGAGGGTGTTGCTGGTTGCAGACCCCGAACAAGCGCGTGTTGATGCTGCGCTACGTCCCGTCACAGAGGTCGCGGTGGGTGTGTTGCTGCAACCGAATGGAGATTTTTTAATGACGTCGCGTCCTGCAGGCAAGGTATACGCAGGTTATTGGGAGTTCCCAGGCGGCAAAATAGAAGCAGGTGAAACCGTGGCGCAGGCCTTGCGACGTGAGCTCATGGAAGAGCTGGGCATCACGATTGGAGACGTTCAGACTTGGCGTATCGGCCTGATTGATTACCCGCATGCACTCGTTCGTCTCCATTTTTGCAAGGTGCTTAGCTGGCAGGGAAAGCTACAAATGCGAGAAAAACAGCACTGTTCGTGGCAGCATCTGCCTGTTCAAGTCCAACCTGTGTTGGCCGGAACGATGCCGGTTTTGCAGTGGCTTGCCGATGAACGGCATGGCCTGAATGCTACATGTTGGATAGCTGGTTAGTTATGCATTACGCTGGCTGGAACTCATTTCATTGTAATTTTGCATCACCAAAATGTTGATCATCTGGTGGAGCATCGGCTGGCATACGAAAGCTCTCACTGGCCCAAGCGCCAAAATCAATGTTTTTACAACGTTCACTACAGAACGGACGATACACATTGCTACTTGAAAAAATGCTGTCGCCAGCGCAGCTCGGGCAAGCGACTATTTTAGGTGGAGAGGCGGTTGGCATGAGCTTGGTGATGAGTCAATAGTCAATAGCAATGACTTAGGAGCAGAGAGTTAATTCGAACGTCGCGTCATCTGCACTGGCGTGCAAACGATCATCCGCCTCTTGTCGCATCAAACGAATCAAGACAATCAAGCGGTTGCCACTGATTTCTGGAATCAAGTTCAAGTTCGAGCCAATTCGCATCCTCAGCAACTGGTAGGGCTTGCCTTGTGGCAAATTTTGCTGAAATTGCCCTTGATGTGCCACCACTTTTTGGGCAACACCTGATTCGCGCAGAATTTTCAATAATAAATAAATCGCGTTTGCCAGCGGTTTGAGCGTGGCACTCCATCGATGCAAATCTTCTTGGCGTCTGGTATGGGGGGCATTCTGCCAAGCGTAATAGGCCGGCAGATCAAATTCGCAGGTGCCTCCAGGAATGCCCATGCGGCTTCGTACGCTCATTAACCAATCGTTTTCAGTCAATGATTGGCCGGCTTTACCCGGTAAGCTGTTGAGTGCAGCAAAGCCATTGTCAAGCTGACTCATCACGTCATCGAGTGCCTCTTCAGCAATAGACGGATTACCTCGATAGCTGTTAAAAATTTGTTTTTGTTTCTCTAAATCTTTGAGGACATCAGATTTCAAGTCTGCACGGGCACCGACATCCATCACTTCAAAAATAGTAGTTAGCGCGTAGTGATGATCGAGCGCCGTCTCGCGTGCCATCAACTCGCTCAGACGACTGAATAAATGCTCAAGCCGAAGATAAGTTCGGATTCTTTCGTTAAAGGGGTATTCGTAGAGGATCACTGTTTTTTTCCTATCGCCGAATCATAGCCCGAAGATGTGTGCCATCTGGCTCACTTCATGGCGCAATTGGTTGACGGTGATACTTTCGTTAAAAATAATGATATCGGCAACTTTCAAACGTGCGACTCGACTCGCTTGGCTCGCTATGATTTTTTCAACTGCTGCGCGCTCTAGTGTACGTCGCGCAATGACACGTTCAATTTGAGTTTCATAGGTGCAGTCAATCACCACAATCCGATCCATTTCTGGTCGCCAAATGCTAGATTCGGCCAGCAAAGGTATATCGTAGACCACGAGCTTGGAATGAGCCAATTGTGCTGCTTGAAACTGGCGTTGCATTTCGAGCTGAATCAAAGGGTGAATGATATTTTCAAGGCGTTTTTTCGCATGGGTATCCGTGAAAATCAAGTCTCGCATTCGTTCTCGGTTTAAGCTGCCGTCTGCGGTGATAAATGACACGCCAAACTGGCTCTGAATGGGGGCAATCGCACTACCGTGAGGGGCCGTGACGCTGCGTGAAATGGCATCTGCGTCAATCACGCGAGCTCCCAAATGGGCAAACATGTCCGCAGTCGTGCTTTTGCCACTTCCTATGCCACCCGTCAGGCCGATGCGTTGCGTGTAACTTGCCATGGGCTAGGGGTTAAAAAGCCCCACGGCTTTCAAGATGGACTCGGCTCCGAAAATCATAGAGCTGAGTCCTGCAATACCCAAAAAGGGGCCAAATGGCACATAGCCACCTTCGCGCAACTGACTCGAATATTTAAGCACCAAGCCAATCACGGCACCAGAGATGGAAGCCATCAAAATGATGGGCACCAAAGCTTGCCAACCAAACCAAGCCCCCAAAACGGCAAATAATTTGAAGTCACCGTAGCCCATGCCCTCTTTGCCGGTGATGAGTTTGAAGGCCCAATAGATCATCCAAAGTGACAAGTAACCTGCAGCGGCACCCCAAATGGCAGAATTCAATGGGACAGATGTCAACTTCAATGCGGACAACATGAGTCCAGCCCACAGCAAGGGCAGGGTGATGTTGTCGGGTAACAAAGTTGTATCCCAGTCAATCAGTGAAAGCGTGAGGAGTGCCGCGCTAAACCCACACCAAGCCAAGCCGGTGGGCGTAAAACCCCAGCGCCAAATGCAGAAGACGAACAACGCCCCAGTGACTAATTCAATCAAGGGGTAACGCAAACTGATTGGCGTATGGCAAGCTGAACATTTGCCTCGCAAAAACAGATAGCTCAGTACCGGCACATTTTCAAACCAGCGAATCTGATGGCCACATTGTAGGCAATGTGATCTGGGCAGCATCAAATTGAAAGTCGTCTCGGGAAGGACTGTTTCGTTGGCGTATTCTGCATACTCCGCTGACCATTGCCGTTCAAGAATTTTGGGTAAACGGTAAATAACTACGTTGAGGAAGCTGCCTATAAGCAAGCCAAAAACACCAGCGATTCCCGCTTGTAAAATTTTTAATGAAATCATCAAACCACTTGTCCGAGCTTGAAAATGGGCAGATACATCGACACCACGATGCCACCGATGATGGTTCCCAAAAACACAATGATGATAGGTTCCAGCAAACTCGACAAACCTGCAACCATGTCATCAACTTCCGATTCATAAAAATCTGCAGCCTTGCCCAGCATGTTGTCAATCGTGCCTGACTCCTCGCCAATCGCGCACATTTGCAGCACCATAGACGGGAAAACCCCCGCATTGGTCATGGCATTGGTCAAGCTGGTTCCGGTTGACACTTCACGTTGGATTTTGGTCGTGGCATCCGAATAAACGGAATTCCCGGAAGCCCCACCGACAGAGTCAAGTGCCTCAACCAGCGGCACGCCCGCAGCAAACATCGTGGCCAGTGTGCGAGTCCAGCGTGCGACCGAAGATTTTTCTACCAGGGCACCAAAAACAGGCACCTTGAGCAGCACGCGATCCATCACTCGCTGCATTTTTTCATTGCGCTTCCAAGCTTGCATAAAGAAATAAATGCCGCCGCCGATCACGCCAAAGATCAGCCACCAATATTTCACGAAAAACTCACTGATGGCCATGACAAACAGAGTCGGTGCGGGTAAATCTGCACCAAAAGAGCTAAAGACACTCTTAAAGGCTGGGATCACAAAAATCATAATGATCGTGACGACAACGAACGCTACCACAACCACGGCAATCGGGTACATCAGTGCTGACTTGATTTTGGACTTGATGGCCTCTGTTTTCTCCATGTAGATCGCTAAACGGTCCAACAGCGCCTCCAGGATGCCCGCAGTCTCACCAGCTTCAATCAAGTTGCAATATAAAGCGTTGAAATATTTAGGGTACTTGCGAAATGCTGCGCTCAGTGATGTACCCGTCTCAACTTCAGCGCGAATATCGCTTAATAGCTTGGTCACACTTGGGTTGGGGTTGCCACGACCGACAATATCGAAAGTTTGCAGCAAGGGCACACCAGCTTTCATCATCGTGGCGAATTGCCGCGTAAAGATGGCGATATCCTTGGGTTTGATGGCTTTGCCGGAGCGTGTTGTGCGTTTTTTTATTTTTGTGGGGAGCACACCCTGGCGGCGCAAAGAGGCTTGCACCAAATTTTCACCCGCAGCCCGAATTTCACCACGAACCTGTTTGCCCTTGCGATCCTTGCCTTCCCATTCGAAAACAAATTCTTTAACGCCCTTTGTGGGGCTGTTACTTGCAATAGTTGCCATAAGTTCCTAGGGTTTGAATTTTCAAGCTGGTTTGAACTGTGATTATGAGTGTCGTATCAGTAACTGAGCTGCCAATTGTAGTAAGGCATCTTTATATTGACCCGGTGGGATGTGATCAAGGGCATCAATGGCGCGCTGTGCTTCTGCCGCCGCCGCTTCCCTGGAAGCATCCAATGCACCCGTTTCGCGTACAACCGACAAAATATGATCGAGTTGGGCCAAGTTGCCTGTCTCGATGGCTTCTTGAATGATGGTGCGCTGCACGGCGCTGCCTCGCTGCATGGCAATAATCAAGGGCAGGGTTGCTTTGCCTTCGCGCAGGTCGTCACCTAGGCTTTTGCCCATGACGGCAGGGTCGCCGTCGTAATCAAGGACATCATCAATCACCTGAAAAGCGGTGCCAAGCGCTTGACCATATTGTGCGCAAGCCTGCTCTATTTCTACGGTTGATTGTGCTAAAACCGCACCCAATCTCGTACTGGCTTCAAAGAGTTTGGCGGTTTTCGACCTGATAACACGCAAATAGCCCGCTTCATCGAGTGCTGCGTCGTGCCTGTTCATAAGTTGCATCACTTCACCTTCGGCGATGATGTTGGTAGCGTCAGACAAAATTTGCATGATCCGCATATCGCCTGCATCGACCATCATCTGAAAAGCGCGCGAGTAAAGAAAATCTCCCACCAGGACACTTGCCGGGTTGCCGAAAGATTCATTCGCTGTGGCTAAACCACGACGCAATTGAGACGCATCGACCACATCGTCATGCAATAAAGTGGCGGTGTGGATGAACTCAACAACCGCTGCCAGGTTGAATCTTTGGGCGCCTGTGTAGCCTAAAGCACCACAAATGAGCAGCAGCAAGGCCGGCCGCAAGCGTTTGCCGCCTGCTGCAATGATATAGCGCGACACCTGTCCGACCAAGGGGACATCAGAGGTGAGTCTCTGTGCAATGACCTGATCCACTTCGGCCATGTCTGGCGCGACGAGGTTGAGGGCAGCACTACTGGAACTTGAGTTAGCAGCCAAAATGTAAATACCGTAAAGTTTCGCTATTATAGAAAGCCCTCATGCGTGTCCGTGCGCATCAAAATACGGATGCCGGGAGCTTTTGGTGGGCTCGTTGAGGGTCATGTTAGTGGGTGCAAACTATGCTATACTCCAAGGCTCTGCGGAAATTCTTCCGTGGTACTTCCGTTGTGACTTGGCTGTAAAGCTTCGTCCAGAGGATGAATTTATCTCATATTTGTCTAACAAGATAAAGAGTAAAGAAGGTCATTATGTACGCGGTCATAAAAACCGGCGGCAAACAGTTTCGTGTTGCTGTCGGCGAAAAAATTAAAGTAGAACAGATTGCTGCGGATGTAGGCCAAGAGATTGTGATTGATCAAGTGTTGGCTGTCGGTAACGGCAGTGAACTCAAGGTTGGCACGCCCTTGGTATCTGGCGCCACTGTTACAGCCACAGTGCTGGCACACGGTTTGCATGACAAAGTGCACATTTTTAAAATGCGCCGTCGCAAGCACTATCAAAAACGTCAAGGCCATCGCCAGCAGTACACGGAACTGCAAATTGGTGCGATTGCCGCTTAAAGGACAAGAGTCATGGCACAGAAAAAAGGCGGCGGCTCTACGCGAAATGGGCGCGATTCCAAGCCCAAAATGCTCGGTGTGAAAGCTTTTGGTGGTGAACTTATCTCCGCCGGCGCGATCATCGTTCGCCAGCGTGGTACCAAGTTTCACCCTGGCAACAACGTCGGTATGGGGGTTGATCACACTTTGTTTGCGCTCAAGGACGGCCATGTGTCGTTTGCCATCAAAGGCGCGTTGAACAAGCACATGGTCAACATCACGCCTGCGCAAGCCTGAGTGATTTAGCTCAACGTTAAGTTGAGCTGTGGTTGCCATCGAGTGGCAGCCAATTGCACAAAGCCCGCTCAGCGCGGGCTTTGTGCTTTCTCGGTATCTTTTTAAAGACTAAAATTACATTATGAAATTTGTAGACGAAGCCTATATTGACATTTCTGCAGGAGATGGCGGGGCGGGCTGCGTCTCATTTCGGCACGAAAAATACAAAGAGTTTGGCGGCCCTAACGGCGGTGATGGTGGCCGTGGTGGTCATGTCTTTGCGGTTGCTGACGAAAATTTAAACACGCTGGTCGATTTCAGGTTCTCACGCCGCCATGATGCCAAACGTGGTCAGCACGGCATGGGCTCTGACATGTTTGGCGCCGCAGGCGATGACATCACCCTCAAAATGCCCGTGGGAACCATCATCTCTGATGCTGAGACCGGTGAGGTCTTGTTTGAGCTCTTGGTTCCCGGCGAGGTCATCACCATTGCCAAAGGTGGCGATGGTGGTTTTGGCAATTTGCGCTTTAAGAGCGCGATTAACCGCGCCCCGCGTCAAAAAACTCCCGGCTGGCCCGGTGAGCGAAAAAGCCTCAAATTAGAGCTCAAGGTGTTGGCTGACGTGGGCTTGCTAGGCATGCCGAACGCTGGAAAATCGACTTTCATCACAGCGATCTCCAACGCTCGCCCGCGCATTGCAGATTACCCTTTCACTACGTTACACCCCAATCTGGGTGTGGTCAGGGTCGGGCCAGAGCAAAGCTTTGTGGTGGCGGATTTGCCTGGCTTGATTGAGGGTGCCTCCGATGGCGCTGGTTTGGGGCATCTGTTTTTGCGCCATCTACAACGTACGCGTTTGCTGTTGCACATCGTTGATTTGGCCCCGTTTGACGAAGGTGTTGATCCGGTTGCGCAAGCCAAAGCGATTGCCAAAGAACTTAAAAAGTACGACGCGGGACTGTTTAAAAAACCACGTTGGCTGGTGCTCAACAAGCTCGACATGATCGACGTTGACAAACGTGCAGCGGTGGTTGCTGATTTTGTGAAACGCTACAAATTCAAAGGCACGGTATTTGAAATTTCTGCGCTGACACGCGAAGGCTGCGAACCCTTGGTTAAGGCCATTTACAAGCACATCAAGGCAGAGCAAGTGTCTGAGCAAACGCCAGAATACATTGACCCGCGATTTGTCGAAATTCCAGAGTAGCTTGCACTGTCGAGGTCTAAGTTGCTATAAAAATAGTAGCAAATAAGACATATATTACGCCGACTGGAAGCTAATTTTGCATAGAAAAAAATGAAACCTTCACTCTTGCTTAATGCCAGACGCATCGTCGTCAAAGTAGGCTCCAGTCTGGTCACCAACGAGGGTCGTGGTTTGGATGAAGCCGCCATTGCGCACTGGTGCAGCCAACTCGCACAACTCAGAGCCGATTCACGCGAAGTCATCATGGTGTCCAGCGGTGCGATTGCCGAAGGCATGAAGCGCCTCGGCTGGGCAACGCGACCGCACGCGATTCACGAACTGCAAGCGGCAGCCGCCGTGGGGCAAATGGGGCTGGCGCAGATGTACGAAACCAAGTTGCGCGAAAATGGCCTGGGCTCCGCGCAGGTGTTGCTCACACATGCCGATTTGGCTGATCGGGAACGCTATCTCAATGCCCGCTCTACCCTGTTGACCCTGCTCAAACACGGCGTCATTCCCGTCATTAATGAAAACGACACCGTCGTCAATGAGGAAATCAAATTCGGCGACAACGACACCTTGGGCGCTTTGGTGGCCAATTTGGTTGAGGCCGATGCCTTGATTATCTTGACCGACCAAAAAGGTCTCTACAACGCTGACCCACGTCACAACCCTGCTGCTGAATTTGTCCATGTTGGCCAAGCTGGCGATGCGGCGCTGGAGGCGATGGCGGGCGGCGCAGGTTCTAGCCTGGGCCGTGGTGGCATGATTACTAAAATCCTGGCCGCTAAGCGCGCTGCGGGTTCTGGCGCGTCCACCGTGATTGCCTGGGGTGGTGAGCCCGATGTGTTGGTGCGCTTATCCAGGGGCGAAGCGATTGGCACCTTGTTGGTTGCACAAACCCAGAAA
Source organism: Polaromonas sp. (assembly GCA_031426635.1). Lineage (GTDB taxonomy): Bacteria > Pseudomonadota > Gammaproteobacteria > Burkholderiales > Burkholderiaceae_C > Aalborgiella. Next base: position 7,627 of record JASJPN010000029.1, on the reverse strand, counting down.
AACCAGGCCCGTAAGCAGTGGATGATGGATCATCTACAACTGCGTGGCTCGGTCACGGTTGATGATGGTGCCGTGAGCAAGTTGCAAACAGTGGGCACCAGTTTGCTACCCATTGGCATGACGGCGGTGGAGGGTGACTTTTCACGTGGTGACGTGATTGCGATTCGCGACCTCACAGGTCAGGAGATTGCACGTGGACTCGCCAATTACGCCAGCGCCGAGGCCCGCCTGATCTGCCGCAAAGCCTCTAGCGAGTTTGAAAAAGTACTGGGCTACGCGGCAGAGCCCGAAATGATCCATCGGGACAACTTGGTATTGTCTATGGTTTGAGCGCGCGAACAACGTCCGCAGCGCTCTGAGCCGCCGCCCTGCCATCGCAGGCACCTTGTTTGGCGAGTGCCAGGGCGTGTTTGGACGGTAATTTGTCATACATTGAGCGCCACTCGGGCTGTTCGACCACCGTCCAGCCACCGTTGGCCCGACCTTGGCTGTTTTGACGCGCATAGGTCTTGACTTCGGCTCGGCCACAGTTAATGGCTTCAAAAAAAGCATGGGTGATGCCGCTTTCGCTGCGTGCCACCACGACATAGCGTACCAAGCCATCGCTGGCGACGCTGAGGGTGGCCGGGTCAACGAACCAACGCAAGCCAGAACTGATCGATACCTCAAAAGGCACCAGCCGCGCTATGTTGGATGCGTTAGATGCGTTAGATGCGTCAAATGC
>JASJPN010000029.1:0-6893 GCA_031426635.1 Polaromonas sp. | reverse complement strand
GTATCGCTCTCCTTCCAGTCCGGATCCGCAGCAACCAATTGCGCGTAACTTGCCGTCGTGCCCACAGCCAGAGTCAAAATCAGCAGCAAGATACCTCGAACGCTCGCTAAAAATGCGTGCATGAATGTGTCGTGAAGCATGTTAACGCGCTCCAGCTACCGGGACGAACTCGATAGAGCAGGGTCCTGAAGCGTTGGATCGGGGGGGGCGGGTTCTGGCAAATCAGTGTCCTGCACCACCGAGCCGTAGCAAGTTTGCGGGTCGGGCTCATAGCTGCCACCCGGCGGCAATTCAAAACCCGCGCCATACATAGGCGTGCCGTCATCATGCCCGCTGGTTGCGTTGTCTGGCTCATAATGGTGCATCGCACCACGCAAATGGCGATGTCTGGACTCACCTCTGTGCTCGTTCCTGGGCAAATAGCGAGACAACTCGGTCAGCGCCATCTCGTATACGCCGCGTTTGAACTCCACCACCACGTCCAGCGGTACCCAAAACTGATTCCAGCGCCAGGCGTCAAATTCCGGGTGGTCGGTGGCGCGCAGGTTCAAATCCCAGTCGTGACCGATCAATTGCAGTAAATACCAAATTTGCTTTTGGCCTTTGTAAAAGCCGCGCGCATCGCGCCGTATGAACCGGTCTGGCACCTCGTAGCGCAACCAGTCACGGGTTCGGGCGACAATCCGCACATGCTCCGGGTGGAGGCCCACCTCTTCATGCAACTCACGAAACATGGCTTGCTCGGGGGTCTCTCCCCGGTCAATGCCACCCTGCGGAAATTGCCAAGAGTGGGTGCGAATGCGTTTGCCCCAAAATACCTGATTCTTCTGGTTGAGCAGGATGATGCCGACGTTGGGCCGAAAGCCTTCGCGGTCAAGCATAATCAATCCCTAAATTTATATATTCAGTCCATTATGCACAGAGCCTTGTCTGTCGCAAGGGCTTGGGCTCATTTTGAGCTAAATTTGTCAGCTAATTTCATCCATTTATAGAGCCACACAACTTCTAGATCGCCAGCCATGAAAGCCTCTCAATTCTTCATCTCCACCTTCAAAGAAGCCCCCGCCGATGCCGAAATCGTGAGTCACCAACTCATGATGCGCGCTGGCATGATCAAAAAACTGGGCGCTGGCATCTATACCTACATGCCGATGGGGTTGCGCGTCATTCGCAAGGTGGAGGCCATCGTCCGCGAGGAAATGAACCGCGCCGGCGCGGTCGAAGTCTCCATGCCGGTGATTCAACCCGCCGAGCTGTGGCAAGAGACCGGTCGCTTCGACAAAATGGGCGATGAGTTACTGCGTATCAAAGACCGCCACGAGCGCGACTTCATAGTGCAGCCCACCAGTGAAGAGGTGGTGACCGATTTGGCCCGTCAAGAGATCAAGAGTTACAAACAGTTACCCAAAAATTTCTATCAAATCCAGACCAAATTCCGCGACGAGCGGCGCCCGCGTTTTGGTCTGATGCGTGGCCGCGAATTCACCATGAAGGACGCCTACAGCTTTGACCGCGATGTCGACAGCGCCAAAGCCAGCTACCAGGTCATGGCAGCAGCCTACCGCAAGATTTTTGACCGCTTTGGCCTGACCTACCGCGCCGTCGCGGCCGACAGTGGTGCGATTGGCGGCGATTTGAGCGAAGAATTCCAGGTCATTGCCGCGACAGGCGAAGCCGCCATTGTCTATTGCCCCGGCAGTGATTACGCCGCCAATATGGAAAAAGCCGAAGCCCTGGCTCCCGCAGTGAGTGGAAAAACCCCGGCGCAAGCCATGGCCAAGACCGCGACACCGGGAAAAAGCACCTGTGCCGACGTGGCTGAGTTGCTCGGATTGCCTTTGCAAAATACCGTCAAATCGCTTGTACTGGCGACTGACCAGAAAAACGACAAGGGCGAAGTCATTAAAACCCAAGTCTGGCTGCTGCTGCTGCGTGGTGACCACGACATGAACGAGGTCAAAGTTGGCAAACTGGCTGGCTTGGCCGATTTCCGCTTTGCCACCGTGCCCGAGATTGAGGCGCATTTTGGCTGCCAACCCGGCTATCTGGGCCCGATTGGCTTGAAGCTGCCCGTCAAACTCGTCGTTGATCGCGAAGTGGCGGTGATGACCGACTGGGTATGCGGCGCGAACGAGCCCGACTTCCACATGACGGGCGTGAACTGGTCGCGTGACCTGCCTGCGCCCGACATCGTCGCCGACCTGCGCAACGTTGTTGCTGGCGACGCTTCGCCAGACGGCAAAGGCGTGCTGGCGATTGAGCGCGGCATCGAGATTGGCCACGTCTTTTACCTCGGCACCAAGTACAGCAAAGCCATGAATGCCACGTTTTTGGATCACAACGGCAAACCGCAATTCATGGAAATGGGCTGCTACGGCATTGGCATCACCCGCCTGCCTGCCGCCGCCATTGAGCAAAACCACGACGCACGCGGCATCATCTGGCCGGACGCGATTGCGCCCTTCACCGTGGTGCTGTGCATGGTCGGCCCTGACCGTAGCCCTGAGGTGAAGGCGGCGGGTGAAAAACTTTACGTCGAGCTGATGGCTGCTGGCGTGGACGTGATTTTGGACGACCGTGGCGAGCGCCCCGGCATCATGTTTGCCGAGTGGGAACTCATCGGCGTGCCGCACCGCGTCACCCTGGGCGATCGGGGTCTCAAAGATGGCCAAGTAGAATACCAACACCGCCGCGACGCCGAGGCGACCAAAGTGTCAGTCGATGAGGTATTTAACTTTATTACGTTAAAATTGAACGTATGACTCCAGTCACTGGTTCAGCTATAAATCATGCGGGATCTACTCTTTTAAGCAGGAGGGACTGCCTGCTGTCGGCGTCCATACTGCTTGGAACGCTCTATTTTCCGAAGCAAGCGGTAGCCGGTGGACAAATTGAGGAGCCCATGATCGACTCGGTGCGTAGCGCACTGAGTTCGGCCATTGCCAACACGGCACCACCGATCCCCGAGTTCAAAGATACCGAGTCGCGCCTCAAATACCTGCGTTGGTTAGGGGTCATGAGTGACCGGCTGCATAAGAAAAAGCCTGACGCACAGCAACGCATAGAGTTTTTGCAAGCCGTGTGGTACGAGAGCAAACGTGCCGGGGTAGATACCGCCTTGGTCTTGGGTTTGACACAGGTAGAGAGCAATTTCAGAAAATATGCCGTTTCGCCCGTGGGCGCCCGTGGCTACATGCAAATCATGCCTTTTTGGACCCGCGTGATTGGCGACAGCGACGCAACCAAACTCTTTCACATGCAAACCAACCTGCGCTTTGGCTGTGTGATCTTGCGCCATTACCTCGACCGCGAACGGGGCGATTTGTTTCTAGGTTTGGGTCGCTACAACGGCAGCCGGGGCAAAGCAGCCTACCCGGACGCCGTGCTGGGGGCGAAGAGGCGTTGGGAATTTACAAGCTAAGTGCAAACTAAAAAAGCGCCAAATTGGCGCTTTTTTAATGAGTGCCACTGTTCAAGCCGCTGAAAGATTAGGCGGCGTGGTTCCCAGCGCCTGTACCAGTTCACCACTCTCATACATCTCCATCATGATGTCCGAGCCGCCAATGAACTCGCCTTTGACGTACAGCTGCGGAATGGTCGGCCAGTTGCTGTATTCCTTGATGCCCTGGCGGATTTCGTCGTCTTCCAGCACGTTGACCGTTTGAATGCCTTTGGTATCCACGCCGCAAGCCTTCAAAATTTGAATTGCACGGCCTGAAAAGCCGCACTGCGGAAAGCTGGCGTTACCTTTCATGAACAGGACGACGTCGTTGGATTTGACCAGTTGGTCGATGCGGGCTTGGGTATCAGTCATGGGAGGTCTCCGTTAGAAATCAAGGTGTTATATGGCTGAAATGGGGCTCAAAAGCCGTCCATACAAGCGTGCAAGGATTATCTCTCGTTTTTACTAAACGCATACAGGCCCGGGTCAAACTTCAGCCCGCCCATAGGCCTCCCGAGCAGCGCTCAACCTGAGCCAAATCCAGGCGACTTTGAATCTTGGTGAACCCACGCTGACTCAGTAGCTCGCGCACTGCGCCAGCCTGGTCGTAACCATGCTCCAGCAGCAGCCAGCCGCCCGGCCGCAGGAAGGAAGGCGCTTGTTGGACGATCTGGCGAATATCATTCAAACCGTCCGCGCCAGAAGTGAGTGCCTGTTTCGGCTCATGCGCCAGCGCTGCCATGTGCGGGTCGCCTTCCACAACGTAGGGTGGGTTGCTGACAATGAGGTCAAATTCAGTCAGGTCGAATGTGCATGCCGCAGGCGCGGGGAGGGCATCAAACCACGAACTTAGGATGAAATCAACCTGCAAGCCTAGCCGCTGGGCGTTGCCTTGCGCCACTGCCAAGGCGTCGCTGCTGGCGTCAAGCGCCGTGATCTGCCAATCGGGGCGTGAATGCTTCAACGCCAATGCAATCGCGCCGCTGCCGGTGCCTAAATCGAGCACCTTGATAGCCTGAGCCACCAAGGTGGGTTGACGCGAAGTGAGTGTCAACTCCAGCGCCCATTCCACCAGCGTCTCCGTATCCGGCCGTGGCACCAACACCCGCTGGTCTACCTGCAAATCCAGCCCAAAAAATGCCTTGCTGCCCACCATGTACGCCAGCGGCTCACCTGCAGTGCGGCGCTGGCAAAGGGTGACGAAGGTGCGCACGGTAGCTGCATCCAGCAGCTCGTCGTCATGGGTGATCAGCCAAGCCCGCTCAGTCTGCGACCGCCCCAGTGCGTGCAGCATCAGCAGCTGGGCGTCCAGACGGTCTATGCCGGATCGGGCGGCGGTTTGCAAGGAGGTTTGGATGGATGGAGGATTCAATTTGCTATTGTATTTATAGCTTGATGGGTAATAAATACGCTGGCTAGGTGCGTATGTTGGTGCTTACTTTGTTGGAATATTCAAATTCAGTGCTTCTCCGACCACTGCACCCCACCCGTGGCCCAGTGCTCACGCTTGATGTCAAACAGCACCACATTGACCGACTCAGGCCTGGCCCCCAGACTGTCGACTACAGCTTGGGTCAATGCCTTGACGAGCGCGGTTTTTTGCTCTGGTGTGCGGCCTTCCAACATTTCTACGCGGATGGTGGGCATGATGATTTCTTTCCAAAAATAGTTGAATTTTAGCCAACCGCTTTTGGATTCGCCCCAAACCGATTGTCACCCGCTTGGCTGTCTTGAACGAAGAAGACGAACAGCACGATGCTGCCGATGAGCGGAACGGCGGCGATCAGCATCCACCAGCCGCTGCGGTCGGTGTCGTGCAGCCGCCGGACGCCGACAGCGATGCTTGGAATAAGCATCGCAAAAGTAAACAGACTTGAGAGTAGGCCATAACCCGAATTTCCATGGAACGAGCCAGACAAAGGATCAACAATGGCTAATGCCAAGATAATCAGGCTATAAAACAAGACGAAGTACCAATACTCGCTGCGCTGAGCGCGGCCCGAGAAGGTGGCGTATTTTTTGAGTGCTGCGATGAACCAGTTCACGATTTCTCCTGATGTGATGACCTCTGGGGATGCGCTTTGGATGGGTTGATTTTGCCAAGTGTGACTGGCGAGGCGAATCCTGCCGGGAAACTTAATATACACCGCAACAAGTTGCACAGCCTAATTAATATCTATCCGAGTGCGCATGCGTGGCTTTGATAGACTCCTTCTTCAGACTTGACACTGCCAACCGAATGAAGGGACCTATCGACCATGAACAATTTAGAAACTCTCAATAGCCGATTTGCCATTGCCGGGCATGTGCACTTCAAGGATGCCGGTGATGGGCTGGTGGTTGCGGACATTGTCAATGCACATGCTCGCGCGGTGATTAGCCTGCAAGGCGGCCATGTCATGACCTGGCATCCCACGGCGACTAGCGCGCCGGTGGTGTGGTTGTCTAAACTGGCCAAAATTGCTAAGGGCAAGTCGATACGCGGTGGTGCGCCGGTGTGCTGGCCGTGGTTTGGCGCACATGAAACGCAGGCGGACCTTCCCGGACACGGCTTTGCCCGCACGGTGGCGTGGGAGGTCACCGGAACACGCGCATTGGACGACGGATCAACCGAAATTGGTTTGACACTGGTGCAAAACGATGCCACCCGTGCCATGTGGGCGCATCCCAGCAGCGCAGAAATTTTGGTCAATGTTGGCAAGACCTTGCGCATCGCATTGACGACGCGAAACCTGGGTGATCAAGATGTTGTCATCGGTGAGGCGCTGCATACCTATTTGCAAATCAGCGACATCGGCCAAACACGCGTGCTCGGACTGGAAGGTTGCGAATATATGGACAAGGCCGCTGGCGGGGTGCGCAAGCGTCAACAGGGTGCGATTGACTTTACTGGCGAGACGGATCGCGTTTATGTCAACACCGAGGCCGCCTGCGTGATTGAAGACGCTGGCTTGCAGCGCCGTGTTCGTATAACCAAGTTAGGCAGCCGCTCCACGGTAGTGTGGACACCGTGGACTGAAAAAGCCGACAAAATGGGCGATTTTGGACCGGCGGGCTGGCGCACCATGGTCTGTGTGGAAAGCGCCAATGCGCTCGAAAACGTCGTCACCGTGAAGGCGCATGGCAGCCACACCCTGGCGGTGGAATACAGCGTCGAGCCCATGTCTTTCCAGGGATAGGGTGGCATTCTTGCGGCTGTCTGCGTATACTTTGTGCACCGCCAACCGGTGGGGGCGGCAATGAAGACCTTTTCATGCTCGCGCACTGTTGCTGTCCAGCGGTCTGCTCCCTGCGCAGGTGCCCAAGTTTAAGGTCTGCGGCCTGGCGATGCAGGACTACGGCTACACCGGACAAGCGGCATGCGATTGAGGATATCCGCCGAGGGAAGCATGCCGTGCTTTCACCGGTTCAAAGAACCGGTACGGTGTCTCTGAACGAAGGGCGCTGCATC
>JASJPN010000028.1:0-3584 GCA_031426635.1 Polaromonas sp. | reverse complement strand
CCGAGCAAGGCAAACCCTTTGCTGAGGCCAAGGGCGAAGTCGCCTATGCCGCCAGTTTTGTGGAGTGGTTTGCCGAAGAAGCCAAGCGCGTCAACGGCGAGGTGTTGCCGCAGTTTGACAACAACCGCCGCCTGCTGGTATTGAAACAGCCGATTGGCGTGTGCGCCGCGATCACGCCCTGGAACTTCCCGCTGGCGATGATTACCCGCAAAGTCGCCCCCGCGCTGGCTGCGGGCTGCACGGTGGTGATCAAACCCGCCGAGCTGACCCCGCTGACCGCCCTGGCTGCCGCCGAGCTGGCCATGCGCGCCGGCATGCCGCCCGGCGTGCTCAACGTGCTGACGGCGGACAGCGACAATTCCATTGCCATGGGCAAGGTGTTTTGCGCCAGCCCCATCGTCAGGCACATCAGCTTCACCGGATCAACCGAAGTCGGTCGCATTTTGATGGCGCAAAGCGCGCCAACCGTGAAAAAGCTGGCCCTGGAGCTGGGTGGCAATGCGCCCTTTATCGTTTTTGACGACGCTGACATTGACTCGGCCGTCGAAGGTGCGATGGCCAGCAAATACCGCAACGCCGGCCAAACCTGCGTCTGCGCCAACCGTATTTACGTGCAGGATGGGGTGTATGACGCCTTTGTCAGCAAATTTGCTGCCAGGGTGAAAATCCTCAAAGTCGGCAACGGGTTTGAAGCTGGCGTGGTGCAAGGGCCGTTGATTGAGCCATCCGCACTTGAAAAAGTCGAGCGCCATGTGGCGGATGCCCTGGCCAAAGGTGGCAAGCTCGTGACCGGTGGCAAACGTTTGACCGGTCTTGGTTCAGATCAATTTTTTGAACCCACGGTGGTGTCAGGTGCCACAGCCGACATGCTGTGCGCCCGTGAAGAAACCTTTGGCCCTTTGGCACCCGTGTTCCGTTTCACAACCGAGCAAGAGGCGATTGACGCAGCCAACAACACCGAGTTTGGCTTGGCCAGTTACTTCTACTCCAGGGACGTCGGCCGCATCTTCCGCGTCGCCGAAGCACTGGAATACGGCATGGTCGGCATCAATGCTGGCGTAATTGCCACAGAACATGTACCATTCGGGGGAGTCAAACAGTCGGGGCTGGGTCGCGAAGGCTCTCACCACGGCATGGATGACTATGTGGAAATTAAATACTTATGCATTGGAGACATACAAAAATGAATCGTAAAGCCTTTATCCAGGCCACCGTATTGGCCCTCAGCACCACCTTCGCCATGGGGGCTTCTGCGCAAGCCGCAGCACCCGCCAAAGCCAAGGTCGTCATCCAGGTCAGCGACGGCGAAGCCGCCAAATGGAATCTGGCCCTGAACAACGCCAAGAACGTGCAGCAGGAACTCGGCGCGGACAAAGTGGACATTGAGATCGTGGCCTACGGCCCCGGTATCGGCATGCTTAAAGCAGATGCCGTGACCAGCGCCCGGATTGCTGAAGCCGCCAAATCCGGCGTTCAGGTCGTTGCCTGCGAAAACACCATGACAACCCAAAAGCTCACCAAGGCAGACATGAGCCCTGTCATCGGCTATGTGCGTACCGGGGTGCTCGAGCTCATGAAACGTCAGGGCGAAGGCTGGGCCTACATCCGTCCCTGATCTTCTCGCCCATTCATTGACACTCGTTCATTGATTGATAGAGGCCGCCCGGTTGGGTGGCCTCTATAATTTGGCGTATTGCGGGTGTAGTTCAATGGTAGAACGCTAGCTTCCCAAGCTCGATACGAGGGTTCGATTCCCTTCACCCGCTCCAGATACAACAAAAGGCTCCCCGGAGCCTTTTGTTTTTTAGCGCAGAGCGCGCCGTCAGATCAGCTTCACACCCGTTTTCGACTGCAGCAGATCCTGCGTCACGCCGGGTGCCATCTCGACCACCTTCAGGCCGTGAGGCGTCACATCCATCACGGCCAAGTCGGTGATGATACGGTCCACCACACCCACACCGGTCAACGGCAAGGTGCAGCTTGGCAAGATTTTCAAGTCTTCCGAGCCGTCTTTCTTTTTGGCCACGTGCTCCATCAAAATGATGACGCGCTTGACACCAGCCACCAAGTCCATTGCGCCACCCATGCCTTTGACCATCTTGCCCGGAATCATCCAGTTGGCCAGATCACCTTTTTCGCTCACTTGCATGGCACCCAGAATACTGAGGTTGATTTTGCCGCCGCGAATCATCGCAAAGCTCTCGTGGCTGCCAAAAATGGACGAGCCTTTGATGGTGGTGACGGTTTGCTTGCCAGCGTTGATCAGGTCTGCATCGACAGCGTCGTCCGTCGGAAACGGGCCAATGCCCAGCATGCCGTTTTCAGATTGCAGCCAAACTTCGATGTTTTTCGGCACAAAATTGGCCACCAGGGTGGGGATGCCAATTCCGAGGTTGACATAAAACCCGTCCTGCAACTCCTGTGCGGCTCGTGCGGCCATTTGATCCTGAGTCCAGGCCATGATTACACCCCCGCCTTTCCATTCGGCGCGTGGTCACGCGCCGTTTCAGTAATTGTTCTTTTTTCGATGCGTTTTTCTGGTGCCTGATTCAGCACGATGCGATGGACATAAATGCCTGGCAAATGAATATCGTCGGGTGCAAGTTCACCTACTTCAACAATTTTCTCAACTTCGACCACGCAAATTTTGCCAGCCATGGCGACTGCAGGGTTGAAGTTTCGGGCGGTCAAATTGAAGCGTAGATTGCCTGATTTATCGGCCACATGCGCTTTGACCAGAGACACATCCGGATGGAGCGCGAGTTCCATCACAAAAGTCTCTTTGACACCATCAACGTCAAACTCACGCAGCTCCTTGCCCTCGGCAACCAGCGTGCCGACACCCGTTTTGGTGAAAAATGCAGGAATACCAGCGCCGCCTGCACGCAACTTCTCCGCCAAAGTGCCTTGCGGCGTGAATTCCAACGCCAGTTCACCCGCCAAGTATTGACGCTCAAACTCTTTGTTTTCGCCCACGTAGCTGGAGATCATTTTTTTGATTTGTCTGGTTTCAAGCAACTTGCCCAAACCAAAACCATCGACACCGGCGTTGTTGGAGATGACACTGAGGTCTTTGACACCGCTGTCACGCAGCGCATCAATCAGCGCCTCAGGAATGCCACACAAACCAAAACCGCCCACAGCCAAGAGTTGACCGTCTTCGACAATGCCTTTGAGCGCTTCTACTGCGCTGGGATAAAGCTTATTCACACATTCCCCTTGAGATGAAATTAACCGAGTGATGAGAATGCGTTAGCGTGCAGGTAAATATTTCGCCGGATCAACCGGTTTGCCTTGACGTCGTACCATAAAGTGCAGCATGACTTTGTCAGCATCGCTGTTACCCATGTCAGCAATTCTTTGGCCTTTCAGCACTTTTTGGTCTTCTTTGACCAATAAGGTTTGATTGTGCGCATAGGCAGTAAGGTAGGTTTCATTGTGTTTAAGAATGACCAGGTTGCCGTAGCCACGCAAACCAGAGCCAGCGTAAACCACGCGGCCGTCAGCCGAGGCCAGCACGGGATCGCCCAACTTCCCACCAATTTGCAAGCCCTTGTTTTTGACCTCGTCAAAACCTGCAAGTA